>JAAUYQ010000062.1 GCA_014805015.1 Clostridia bacterium
AATGGAGTAGAGGGGGGCGTTTAAGCCCCGCCCCTCTCGTTGAACCGTACGTACGGGTCTCGTATACGGCTCGTCGTGATGGTAGTAGATTTCATGAATTGAGTGACAGATAGAGTTCAAGGGGATCGATCAGTCCAGGTCGGTCCCCATTTTTCATACCCAGCACTTTTGGGCTGAGCAAGTAGTTGACCGTACGCATGCCGCTCGTGCGGTACCATCCAAGCCGCGAGTTCGCGGTCTGCCGGATTTGCTCCTTATCGAAGCCGCACCCAAACATGCGATTGAGCGTCGCGAGATTTCGGAAGATGGTCCCGGGCCTTTTCCACTGCTTGAGAATGACCACCCTCACCTTGTGCCGGAGCCATGGCCCGAATTCATTCTTGAGGAAAGTTTTCATACTTCCTATCCGGAAGTAGTTGATCCATCCCCGAATGATTCGGTTCACCCTCATGAAGATTACACTGAGTGGTGTGGCCGCTGCCTTGCGCCGGCACAGTACCTCTTTGATTTTGTCTTTGAGTCGCTGTTTCCTGTCATCTGCCGGTTTGGCCTTCCAACCCACTTTACTTTTCCAGAACGTAAAGCCCAGGAAGGTACTTTGTGTAGGCCGAACCACTTTGGTTTTTGTGGCGCTGACTTTCAGAAACAGCTTGCGCTGCAGTCAGCTGGTCACCGACGCCATGACGCGCTCTGCGGCTCGTTTACTCCTGCAGAAGATGACCACGTCGTCTGCATAGCGGCAGAAACGCAGCCCTCTGCTTTCCAGTTCCTTATCGAACGGATCAAGATAGATGTTCGCGAGAAGCGGCGAGATGCAGCCTCCCTGCGGTGTGCCCAGATCATTGGGCTGCACAGATCCGTCTTCCATGACTCCTGCCCGCAGAAACTGCCGCAGGAGATGAAGGGTTGCCTTATCGTTGACCTTGGTCCGGACAAGCGAGATCAGCTTGTCATGGTTGACCGTATCGAAAAACTTCTCAATGTCGAGGTCAATGATCCATTCGTAGCCATCGTTTATATATTCCAGCGCCTGCAGGACAGCATCCTGCGTGCTTCTTCCCGGCCGGTATCCGTAGCTCGATTTACTGAATTCTGCCTCGAAGATCGGAGCAATCTCAATTGCCGCCGCTTCCTGCAGCACCCGGTCAATCACCACTGGTATCCCCAGCGGCCGCTGCTTGCCGTTCGGTTTCGGAATATATACCCGCCTTACTGGCTGCGGCTGGTATTCCATAGCCACAACCTGTCTTCTTAGTTCTTCAGCGTGGTCCTGGATGTAATCTCGGATTTCCCCGGTTTCCATACCGTCCACGCCGGCTGCCCCTTTGTTCTTCCGAACAAGCTCGGCAGCTTGTGCCAGAGTGAAATCTGACATGATCTTGTCGATCAGTTTCTGTCTACTGTCCATGCCGCGTCTCCTCTGCTTGGCAGATGCAGCCAGACCGGTCTCTCTCCTTCGGCCGCGTTGCAGTTATACGATCTGCGGTGCTCAGTCCCTCCGGAGTCTCCGTCCTGCTGACTGATTATCTCCCAGTGATTCGCGCTACCATTACGCTCGGCCCTTCGGCTTGCGCCTACTATGGCCTCGTCTGACTTCTCGCGATAAACCTTTCCAGGCCGGGCCCTTAGGGCGTAACTGGCATGCTCACTGCACTTACCAGCTTACCGTCCGCGAGATCTCCCGGGGTAAGACACACTTCTTTCGCTGCACAACCTCTTGGTTTACCTCTTTGGGATTACGCTTGTCTTTTGGGCTTCGGTTTGTATGGCAACCTCACCCCCCCCGCCAGGCCTGACCAAGTTTCTGTTCGTAGGCTCGCATGCTTTGCTACACCGCTTCCTTCATCCCAGCCTCACGGCTTTCGACTTGCGGTTCACTACGCTTGGCGACAAGTACCCGCGACCGGACTTCCACCGGCAAGAAGTGCGCCATGCCCGGCACACCACAAAAGAGGCACTGCCTGGCAGTGCCTCTGCTTCGTTATGTCAGATTTGGCGGATACCGCTTCCCCGTCCTTCTGCTTTGTGCAGATCAGGCTGCACCGGATCGGCAGGTGCAGAAAGGACGGGGCCGTATCCGCGGGGAATGGGGCGGGGGAGTCAGGACCCGCCGAGCTCGGCGGACCCTGTGCTGAGAGCGCAAATCAAATCCTGGGAACCCCTTTCCGCCGGGAGGAAATCGTGTACGCGTCGGGTCAGTCTGTGATCCATTCACTGAGGGCCGCCTCGACGGCCGGCGTCTATTCGTCCGAGTGAATCTGCAAGATAAGCGGTTTGCTCAGATCAAGGCTGAGCAGACCGAGAATCGATTTGGCGTCGATATTGGCCGGGCCCCGCCGAACGGGCCGGCTGCTCATCTGTGCAACCGGTTACTTAATGGAAGCAAGGAACCGGTTACTTTATTTTCAAGCTATCACCGCGTACGGGCAAAGGTCAAGAGGAAAAAGGCTAAAAAACTGGCCCCCCGGGGGCCGGAAGGGGCGTCTCAGACGGCAGGAGCAGTGACCGCATGCTTTTCCACCGCCAGCCGGGCGCGGCCGTCTGCAGAAAAAATGATGCCGTCTGCGTCGTTTGGAGCGTAGAAGATACCCGTAAACGTTCGGTGCCCGTCATTGATGAAAACCTCCAGGGAATTGCGGTCAACGAGAATGCGCAGGGAACGGACTCCTTCCGGGACGCGGAACGACTGGACGGGCAGGGCATCGCTGACGCTGCCGCCGCCGGCGCGGGTGCGGTCAAACGTCATGCACGAACTGCCGGGATCAAAGGCAAGCGTGACGCCGGAAGCGGGCCCGGCCGCGAAGGTGATTCTCAGCGCGCCCTGAAGCTCGCGGAGCTCTATTTTCAGATCCAGCGCGCGGCCGGAAATGCCCGGCAGCTCTTTCTCGCCTTCGATCACAATATCATCGAGGTGCACGGCATCAGACCAGGAACTCTCAATTTCGCGGGCCGGATTCTGCACCAGCCGGCCCTCCTCGAGGGAAAGCTCGCGCGGATAGGTCATCATGCCCTGCCAGTCCTGATCGGGGGGCGCGATCCGGTTAAAGCCATTCTGCATCCAGGCAATCATGATGCGCCGTCCGTCCGGCATGACCATTGTCTGCGGCGCGTAAAAATCCGTGCCTTCGTCCACCTGCTGGATGCTTCCGGCTGTAAAGCCCGGCAGGCTGAAGTCAGCGGCGCCGGTAAAGGCCAGGACCGGATTGCCGGGATGAATGCCGTCGCGGCCCGGCGGCATCGCGATGACGGAGACCAGCGCCACATCCGTCCCGTCGAGCATAAAGAGATCCGGACATTCCCACATGGTGCCGAAACTGCCGTCATTTTCGAGCAGCACGCCGCGGCGCTCCCACGAGATCAGATCGGGCGACTCAAAGGCGAGCACGCGTCCGAGCCCGTCCGGCCTGGTGGCAGCGACGACCATACGGTACGTTCCGTCCTCCAGCCAGACTTTCGGGTCCCGGAAATCCTGCGGCAGAAACCCGTCGGGCAGCTGCGGGCTCGGAATCACCGGATTCTGATCGCTCTTCGCGTACGTGATGCCGTCCCCGAAGGCGAGACACTGCTGCTGCGGGCCGTGCGGCAGCCCGTCTTCGTCCAGTTCACCGCTTACGCCGGTGTAGATAAGGGCGTGGCCGCGGTCTGTGTTCACGGCCGAGCCGGAGAAGCAGCCGGCGGCATCGTAGGGCATGTCCGGAGCGAGTGCGACGGGCAGATCCTCCCAGAAAGTGAGATCCCGGCTCACTGCATGGCCCCAGTGCATATAGGACCAGTAGGGTCCGTAGGGATAGTACTGGTAAAAAAGATGGACCTTGCCGTCACGGAAAGACAGGCCGTTCGGATCGTTGAGCCAGCCGACCGGTACCGAAAAGTGGTAGAGGGGACGGTCTGAACGGACTGCTTTTAGCTGCTGCTGATTGGCCTTGTTTAGCATGCTTCATACCTCCATCCCCAAGATTTTCCACACCGGCAAAAGTGTGTCAAATCTGCGGCCCGGATCGGCGCTGTGCAATGGGACATCGGCGCCATCGTGCTATACTATTGACAGGGTTGCAGGAAAGAAGGAGAGATACGCGCCTGTATGGCAAAAAAAGAGCGTACCGACAAGACCGGCGTCGCTCCCCGTGAGCGCCGGCGGACCAGTCTGAAAGAGACGCGCCGCATAGATGAACTCATACGGAAGACGCGGCTTGAGCACGGGGAACTGGAATACCATCCGTCCGAGTATATGGAACCCCAGCCGGCCGGCTTTGCGTATCGACTCCTTGGCTTTAACGGCGATGTGTCTGAACTGGATTTTGAGCATCTGTGCAGCGCCTTCCGCGTCCGTGCCATCCAGTGTGTGGATGACTGGGACAAGGGCGACGATGAAGCGAAGGCGGATGCAGAGCTGCGCTACTGGCTGCTCGAAGGGGCTCTCGCGTCCATTATTGTGGAGCGCGGCTGGCAGCGCCGGGAAATCAAGGCGCGGATCCTGCCGCCCTTCGATCCGGAATTTGAGCACCGGAGCCGGCGTCCGTTCCTGCAGTACGCGCCGGAAGCCATGGAGGACGTCCGCCGGCTGTTTGAGAACATCCGCAGCGGCTACTCGACAACGCTGCTGCGCGAACAGAAGCGGTTTGCGCTTGACCTTATCGAATCGTGGTATCCGCCGGAAGAGTGGACGCCGCAGGAAAGTCTTGAGGAAGCAGCGCTTGATCCGTACGATGTGCTCAGCGTGCCGCGCAGTGCCAATATGGAGAAGGTGACCAGAAGTTACCGCAAGCTGATCAACCGGGTGCTTGCCCTGATGAAGCATTCGCAGAACGTAGGCGAATGTGAGCGGCTCCGGCGCATCTATGACAATGCCTATGACAAGATTGAGATGCTCAACCGCAGGCGGCAGGAGAAGCAGGAGTAACCACAGGATTGCGGGGATGCAGACGGGCGGAAAATGACGGGCAGGAAGAAAGTAACCTTTGACGACATTGCCAGACATACGAAGTTCTCGAAGACGACGATCTCCAGATACTTCAATGATCCGGCGACGCTGACCGAGGAGAACCGGCGCATTATCGCCGATGCACTCGACGAGCTCGGCTACCAGGAAAACAAGATTGCCCGCGTTCTTGCCAACGGCCGTACGGAGTTTATCGGGGTCATCATCCCGACGCTTTTCTATCATTCCTACGCTGAGACCCTGAACAAGATTCTGCAGACCTACGAAACCTACGGCTACAAGTTTCTGGTGTTCGTCGGCACCGGGGACAAGGAGCAGGAGCGGCGCTACATCCATGAACTGCTCGCCTACAACATTGAGGGGATGATCGTCCTGAGCCATGCGATCCCCTCCAAGGAGCTCGCAGCGACGGGTGTGCCGATTGTGGCCATTGAGCGGGAGGACCGCTGCGTCAACAGCGTCAACACGGATAACTATATGGGCGGTGTGCAGGCGACCAGTCTGCTGGTGAAGAATGAGTGCGATATGCTGCTGCACGTCAACACCTTTCTCACCAAGAGCGTACCCGCGTACGGGCGGATACGGGGCTTTCTTGATGTCTGCGAGGAACAGGGCGTTCCGCACGAGCTCATTCTGCGCAAATTCCGCGATTCGTACGACCAGGTGAGCCGTGCTATGCATGAGGTGTATGCGTACATCCAGGATACTTATCCCGGCCGGCGCAAGGGGCTTTTTATGGCGAACGATACCTACGCCAACCTGATGCTGAACATCATTGTGCGGGATTATCACGGCCTGCCGGACGAATACCGCATTGTCGGCTTTGACAATTCGCCGATCGCCGAAACAGCGATTGTGCCGATCAGCACTGTGGGGCAGCAGATCGACAGGCTGACGACCGAGGCCATGGACCTGCTGATCACGCAGATCCGCAGCCGGGACAGTGGAGCAAAGCAAAAGACGCGGCCGCGGCTCGTGCATAAGAAGATAACGCCGGTGCTGATCCGGCGGGAGACGACGACCTGAGGATAAGCCGGAAGCGGATCCGGTACAGCCTCAAAGGAAAGGGAGGCGCGGCACAGCCGCAAAAAAATGAAACGTAAACTGCACATGATTCTGGCGGCGGTGCTCGCGGCAGCGCTTCTGGGCGCGCCGGCAGCGGCGCTTGCAGATCCCGTCATTCCCGATACCTGGGAAGGCGTTATGGATATCTATGGCGGCGCGGAGGTCATCGCGCTGGATTTTCCGGTGTACGCAAGCCAGGGATACAATTGGGCGGACATTCTCAGTCTGGATGAGCTGAATGAATTCGGCGATCTCGAACTCACGCCCTATCTGCAGGACGGTGCTGTCATTTCTGCGGAAGAACGGCCTTTGTCGCGGCCGGCCACCGGCGAGCATGCCCTGGTGATTGACACAGAGAAGCAGAACTATGCGCTCTTTGAACTTGTCATCACCGGCGATGTGCTCGGTACCGGCAGCCTCAACATAGCCCAGCTGGTACGGATGGCCCAGGCAGTGAACGGCTCGGCGCCGCTTGAGGGCGTGTATGCCCAGGCAGGAGATCTCAATGGGGACGGCAGCATCAGCATCGCCGATCTGGTGATACTGGGGCAGTGGATCTCCGGCCGCTATCCCCGGGAAGTTACGAGCCCTGGACAGTGGATAACAGGAGCGCTCTTCTGAAAGGGCACAGCAAAGAGGCAGCTTACGGCAGAAAAAGCCGGAGGCTGCCTCTTTTTTTGACCGGGTGGATTTCCGGTTATTCGCCGGGCTTGATGCCGGCCATGGTTATCAGGGTGAGAAGTTTCTCGAGATGCTTCATCATGTCGCGTCCAATCACGGGCGTCATTGGCTTGTCCTTGACGGCAGCGATCGCTGCCTTGGCTTCACCGGCTGCCACTTCCAGGGCCTTGATGGCCTGCGGACTTGCTTCCATAGGTTTGTTCCCCCTTTGTTCAGGTTTTCCGGCTCCGCAGCAGCAGAGCAGACAGGATCTGTTTCCTGTATATTCGGGGCAGGCACGCGGGCATGTCAAGCTGCGGGCGGCCTTCTGGCACTCAGAGCGGCACCAATGGCGCCGGCAAACCGCGCTTCCGGCCGCACGGCAAGCGGCCGTTTCAGCTTGGCAGAAAGGGATTCCACCAGATTTGGACACTCACACAGACCGCCGGTAAGGCAGACGGCCTCATCCCCATCCGTGAACCGGCCGGCCTGCGTCCGTACCTTGTCTGTGATGGAATCAAGGATGGCGAAGGCAATATTCTCCTTCGCTTCACCGCGTCCAACCAGGCTGACCACTTCGGATTCCGCGAAAACCGTGCACATGGAACTGATCCGGGCGCTGCTTCCCTGCCGGGCAAGCTCACACAGAGAAGCCGGGTCCATCCCGAGCGTGCCGGCCATAATCTCCAGAAAGCGGCCGGTTCCCGCCGAGCACTTGTCATTCATCAGGAAATCCCGCGCCTGACCGCCGGCCACGCGGATGATCTTCGTGTCCTGGCCGCCGATGTCGATGACCAGGAGCGGATCTCCTTCGTAAAGCCAGGCTGCACCGCGCGCATGGCAGGTTATCTCTGTGATCGTCCTGTCGGCAAACGGAACCGAGACACGCCCGTAGCCGGTGGCGACCACGCGGCCGTTTCCGACCGGCAGACCCGCAAGGGCGAGATCATTCTGTATTTTTTCGGCAGCCATGGTGCTGCTCCAGCCGGTTGGACGGACGTCCTGCCAGAGGATGCCTGCATCATCCATGACCACGGTTTTGGCGCTGGTAGAGCCGATATCTATGCCTATCGTGTAATCTTTGTTCATTTGTCAGCAGAAACGGTCCCGCCGCGGATTGATATTCCGCCCGCGGGGCACAATGCTGTGGTGCGGAACTTCATGGCGGTCAATGCACTCTCTGGCCTTCGGATACTCCTCTTCCCCGATCAGAATCGCCACACCGCAGCCGGCGAGTCCCTGCAGATCATGCGGTGTCGGCGTGATGCGTGCCGGGATCTTCTCCCGGCGCAGCAGGGTATCGAGCATCATGGCATCGGTGTTGCTGGCAAAGAGTACATAGTAGTCCGTCAATCCAGAACCTCAAGAAAAGCTTCGATCCGGGTGCGGAGCTGTTCGGCATCGCTGTCGTCGTAGTCCGTTTCGAGGGCCAGGACCGGTATGCCTGCTTTCTTCAGGGCGTCCTGGACGCTCTCACTCTCGGTGTCATACAGCGTGCAGAACTTGAGATGCACGTCGATGACGCCGTCGACATCATATTCCTTGGCGAGACGGATGATATCCTCAATGCGGGTTTCGTTGGGTGTGAAGCAGGCGCAGTTTATGTTGAGGTACCGGTCGGCGAGGGCCTTGTACTGCTCCGGGAGCGTGTCAGCGCTGTTGTCTACCTGGTGCTCAAAATAACGGGTGCCGGTGCAGGATTCCTCACAGACGACGGCGCCGCCGCTCGTCTCCACCAGGTGATGCATCTTCCAGTTGGGAATGGCCATCGGCGTACCAGTGATCATGATGCGCTTGGTGCCTTCCGGAAAGACCGAGACGCCGTCTGCTATCCGCTGCTCAAGCTCATCGGCCAGCTTGTCGGCCATCTGCGCGCAGCGCTCCGGATCGTCAAAGAAGGCAATCTGCACCACAAGGAGCGCGTCCTTGCCGCTGATCGGGATGGTCTTCGATTTGCGGGCCTCATAGATCCTGGACAGGGCGCGGCGTTTCTCGTTGACAATCCGGATGGCTTCGCTGAGCGACTCCGGCGTGATCTCGTTGCCAGTCGTTTCCTCCACGACGCCGGCAAGGTCCTCGATCTCGCCGACCCACTTTTCATGATCCCGCGGCCGCTTCATCTGCGGCATGTCCATAACATGCATGGGCACATCCTCCCCGAGAATCTCCCACGCCTTCTTCTTGCCGTCACAGGTTGTTTCACCGATGTACATATCCGCTACGCGGAAATACGGACATGTCCTGCCGAGCCGGGCCCCAACCGATGCCTTGATCAGCGGGCACATGCTCTTTGGCAGCACCTTTTCTCCTTCCGGCACCCAGAACTGTGATCCGCCGCACAGACCGGTGACAATCCCGTCCGCTGCAATAATCACTTCGTCGGGCACGTACACGCAGAACGTGCCGAAAACCTTGCGGCCATCTGCCTGGGCGTCCAGCAGCTCCTGCGGCCGGATGCCGTGAATGTCCGCCACGACCATATCGTAGAAGGCCATGTTCTCCGGACGGTTTTCCTGTGAGAGGTAAATGTCCCCGAAAGCAACCGGGAGCACGGCGCAGAGCTGGTCGTGCGCTTCGAGGTCCATGCCGAGGTTTTCCCACATTGGTCTGCGATCTGCCAAAACGTGAATCTCCTTCAATTTCAGATAGTTTCCGGTCTGCGGCCGGAAGCAGTCAGCCGCTGCAAGGTTTCTGCCTCCGCCCTGGTCCAGCGCGGTCGTTATTCCCGCGTTAGAATAGCGTAGCCGACCGGCGGCAGACGGTCAAATTGAAGATATGGACGGGCAGACGCCTGGTACAGATAAAAAGGAAAAGCAGCCCCGGACTCTGCCCAGGACTGCTTTCACTGTCAGGAAGGAGCAGTCTACTCGACGTCAATGACTGCTGCAAGAACCTCGGCCGGACCGGTACGGATGCTGACACGGCTGAAATCGTCACCGTTTGTGACCTGCACCACCACGATGTCCGGATGCCCCGCCGCAGCGATCCTGCCGCGGTCAAAGCTCAGCAGCCGGTCTCCTTTGTGGCTTTTCTGCCCTTCTTCCACATGTGCCGTGAAGCCCTCCCCATTCATATCGACCGTATCCACGCCGATATGAATCAGGACCTCCACGCCGTCAAGCGAAGTGACGCCGACGGCATGGCGGGTGTCGGCCACGGTGGTCACCACGCCGTCAAAGGGCGCGAGTACAGTACCGTCCTCCGGCTCAATTCCGACTCCGGTACCGAGGATTCCGGCGGCAAATGTCTCGTCCGGTATCTGCCCGGAAGGAATGACGCGGCCGCCGACCGGCGCGCCGACGGTGAGAGGAGCACAGACGGCGGCGCCTTCCAGCACGGGTGCCGCGCCGGTGCCCTGTTCCCCGGACCCGGCCACGGCCGGATCCGGCTGATCCTTGTAGCCGACTGTGTAGGTGAGCAGGAAGGTGACGCCGAGGGCGACGAGGTTGGTCACGACATACCATGGCAGCTGTTCATTCAGATAAAGGAGTGTGCCGGAATACCGGTAAGTGCCATACCGGTCGCCTTCAGACCGAGAAGTGAAGCGAGAAAGCCGCCGATGTCGCCGCCGATCATGGACATGACGAATGGTCTGATCAGCGGCAGGGTGACACCAAACACAGCCGGCTCAGTGATGCCAATGTGGCGGACAGCGCGGACGGGAAGGCAATCTGCTTCATCTTGTTGCTCTTCGTTTTGATTGCAATCGCCAGGACGGCGCCTGCCTGGGCCATGTTGCCGCAGGTGCCGATCGGATTGAGGAGATTCCAGCCAGTCTGACTCAGCATGCTGATCTTCAGGAAATTCAGGATGTGGTGCACACCGAAGATGCCAAGCAGCTGGCCAAAGGAACCGTAGAGCAGACCGCCAAGGCCGCCTGGCAGATTCAACAGCCATTCCACGGCGTTCAGGATGACAATTTCGACCTCGTGGAAGATGGGACCGATGATAAAAAGAGCGAGGACACATCCGGAAAGCAGCGTCAGGAAAGGGGTCAGGATGAGATCAAGGGAGCCCGGAATCTTTTTCTCCAGCCATTTCTGAATCTGACTGGCCACAATGCCGGTAATAAAGGCTGGCAGCACCGAACCCTGATATCCGACCACTGGGATGAATCCAAAGAACATCAGGGGTTCCGCAACCTGCTGGCCTACCTCATAGGCGTTCGGCAGGGCCGGGTTGACGAGCATCAGGCCGATGACGGGATTGCCGCCGAAGATGCGGAACGTACTCCAGCATACAAGGGCTGGCAGGAATGCAAAGGCTGTGTCGGTGAGAACCTCGGTGAACAGAATGAAGTTCGGGGACAGGGTTTCGGGCGTCAGTCCGAACAGTGCCAGGAATGCTTCCTGGGTGAACAGGCCGCGCAGCCCCATGAAAAGGCCGGTGGCAACCAGGACCGGGAAAATCGGGACGAAAACATCACCAAAAACCCGGATGGCGCGCTGAAACGCGTTCCCCTCTTTCTTTACCGGCGCCTGCGGCGCTGTGCCGCCGGAACCGAGGAGCGACTCGACTTCGTCATACACTTTGTTGACGAGTCCGGTTCCGAGAATAACCTGGTACTGGCCCGCATTGAAGAAGCTGCCTTTCACTTTGTCGACATTTTCTACAGCATCCATATCGATCCTGTCCTTGTCAACCGTGATGATGCGCAGGCGTATGGCGCAGTGCGCCACACGCCTGTATATTCTCCCGGCCGCCTACGTGCTCGATAATCTGTTTCGCGATTTCCCGGTTGTCCATTATTCACATCCTTTCGTCAGATCGCGTAGTACTCGAGTTGTTCTCCGGGAACAAGGCCGGCGTATTCAATGTGGTCGTTCTCCGGTGCTGTGAAATACCGCATTGAGAAGACAGCCTGCCCGTCGTTGACAAAGATTTCGGCTGCAGAGGCGTCGCTGAAGATGTCCAGATCCGTCAGGGAGCCGAGACGGATCTCCCGGAACTGCGTGCCGCCGTCGGCCCAGTTTTTCCGCGTTACCACAAAGCGGCTGCTTTGCGGATCGTAATGAATGCCGACCGTGCCGCTGCGCAGCGTGAGATCAAGCGGCGAAAACGGATCCGACCGTTTGAGAACAAGCTCGAAGTGGCCGCTTTCTGCGTTCAGACTGCCGGAAAGTGCCGTCCCTGTGCGCAGAAAGCGGCGCAGCGACAGAAGCTCCGGAACCGGACGCTGACGCAGCGCGCCGTCTTCCCAGGTAAGTACGCGCGGAAGACTCAGACAGTGAATGTAACCGTGCGCCCGCGTCGGGCAGGATTCCTCCTGCCCGGCATCCATCCGGGACATCCAGCCGGTCATGATGCGCCGTCCCCGGCTGTCCACAAAGCTTTGTGGCGAATAGAAATCAATTCCGTAATCGAACATCTGCCGGGGTCCGGCCGCGATGAAAGTGCCGCTTATCTCATCAAATTTTCCCGGGATATAGCCGGCATAGCTTTCCAGGGCCTCGTCTTTGTCATCTGCCGAGATCTGCCGCGTCTGCGGACAGATAACCAGGACGTAACCAGGACGTCCGTTCCGTCAAAAGTCATCAGGTCCGGGCATTCGCTGACCTGGTCCAGGCAGTCGTCATATAGAATGCTTTTGTACTTCCAGTGCAGAAGATCATCCGACTCGTACAGCGCAATGGCGCCGGTGAGATCCTCTTTCTGCGCTCCGACCAGCATCCACCAGTTCTTTTCGCCCCGGAAAACTTTCGGATCCCGATGATGCTGCGTGAAACCTGGTGGTGTCTCCACAAAAACCGGCTGCTTGATGAAGCGTCTCCCGTCTTCCGAAACGGCCACACACTGCCGGCTGGTGCGTACGCCGCCTTCCTTGCTGTTGCCGGTATAGAACAGATACAGGCGGCCGCCGCTGACCACCGCACTGCCGGAATAGATGCCGTTCTGGTCCTCATTGCGGTCCGGCAGCAGGGCGCTTCCCTGTCCCTCCCAGTGAACGAGGTCCGGTGAAGTGAACAGGCCCCACTCCTTATAGCCGTGGTTGAGACCAAAGCGGTTTCACTGGTGAAAGATGTAGTACCGGCCGTCAAACTCCACCAGGCCGTTCGGATCATTCAGAAGACCGCAGGGCGGCTCGATGTGGTAGGTCATTTTGTAGGGATTTTTCAAAAGGGCTCTCCCTTCCAGGGTTGTGCATGCGGATTGATGCGGTCTGACGGCCCGGACCGGTCTGCAGCCGCCGGATCAGATCCTGTTACCATGCACTTTATCATCTGCATATCTGCACACATATAGAAAAATCAAAGGGATCCATGGAAAAACTCAGTCTGCATTTACGGGAGCCCGGCGGCGCGGTAGGATGAAGCATGCACGAGTACAAGGACAATCTGACGGATCTGTCGAAGAAAAGCGTTTCGGATTTCGTCTTCTACAACTGCGGTGTCGAGCAGTGCCGGCCGGGGCAGTCCTACGGGCCGCGGCGCCGGAGTTACCACTTTATTCATGTCGTCCTGCGCGGTGAAGGTATGCTCGAGATCGGCGGCAGTTCGTATCCTGTACGGGAAAACCAGATTTTCATTGTGCCGGCTGGTGAGACCTCCACCTACAGAGCGAGCCGGTACAACCCCTGGAAGTACTGCTGGATCGGCTTCCTTGGCATCCAGTCGACGCAGTTTCTCGGGGCGCTGATGTGCAGTGCGCGGAGCAGCAGTACGTGCTGGCGTGCCGGAATGCCCCGGCCTATGAGTAGCGGATCGAAAATATCCTGCAGCTGACCGGACGGGGAATCAGCAGGCACCTGCGCTCCAATGGGATGCTTTATGACGCCATGGGGTGCCTGCTCGAAGAGAACGGCGCAGATGCACCGGAACGGTTCGGCCTGTCGGTGCTGTATCTTGCCCAGCAGTACCTTGAGCTTCACTTTCACGACAGCCTGCGCATTGCCGATGTGGCTGCAGCCGTCGGGGTGCCTGCCAATTATCTTGGGATGATTCCGCCGGGAGTACCAGATGACGCCGAAGCAGTATCTGTCGAATCTGCGGATCCGGAAAGCCAAGGAACTGCTGACAGAGACCAATGACCCCGTATGCATCGTTGCCAGTTCAGTCGGCTTTGCTGATCCGCTGGCATTTTCCAAGTTCTTCCGCCGTATTGTCGGCATCCCGCCCACAGAATACCGGCTGCAAAGGAGGCAGCAGACATGACGAAAACATGTGACATCAAGGTACGCGACGGAGTCTTTCATCTGTCCGGACCACAGATGAGCTATATTATGGAACTCAGACCGGATCAGGCGCTCCTGCACAGGTACTGGGGGCCGGGACTGAACGGGTATGACGGAGCGAATCAGCCGGATCCGGCCAAACGGGCGTTTGCTGCGGCACTGGATCCGGACGATCCGCGGTTCTCGCTCGAAACGGCGTCTCTGGAGTTTTCATCTCCGCACCGGGGCGATTTCCGGGAGGCGTCCGTGGCGCTCCGGCGCGTGGATGGTCACCCGGCCGGGCGCTGGCACTTTGCCGGATATGAGATCAGGGATGGTCTGCACAAGCCGGAGGGTCTGCCGCATCTGCGCGAGACGGAGAGCGGCGCCCGGACACTTGCCGTCTGCTTTACGGAAGAGACAAGCAGCGCCGAGCTTACGCTGTACTATTCTGTCATGGACGGCAGTGATGCGCTGATCCGCTCTGCCCGGATCACCAATGCCGGCCGTGAGCCCATATACATAGAGCGGGCCCTGAGCGCACTTGTCGATAAACCCTTTGAAGGCGATGAGCTCGTTACCTTCTACGGTTCTCATCTCAAAGAGTTTCAGATCAGCCGCCGCCCACTCGGGCACGGTGTTACGTCCATCGGCAGCCGGCGCGGGGCCAGCAGCCCGCAGTATCCGCCGTTTGCGGCACTCTGTTCGCCGGGAGCGGATGAACACAGCGGCGAAGTGCGGGCCGTTCAGCTCATCTACAGCGGCAATCATACCGTTTCCACTGAACGCGATCAGTATGATCAGGTCCGCACCCTGATCGGTATTAGCCCGGAGGACTTTTCCTGGAAACTGGAGCCAGGCGAAAGCTTCGAGACGCCCCAGGCGGTGCTGATGTTCAGCGGTGCTGGTTTTAACGGTATGTCGCAGGAGTTTCACAGACTCTACACTGACCGGCTGTTTCCGCCGCAGTGGGCGCGCAAAGAGCGTCCGGTGCTGCTGAACAGCTGGGAGATGGCCTATTTTGACGTTTCTGAAGAAAAGATGCTCCCTGTGATCCGCGAGGCAGCGGATCTGGGATTTGAACTGGTCGTTCTTGACGACGGCTGGTTTGGCAGGCGCAACGACAGCAAAAGCTCACTTGGGGACTGGACCGTCAACGAGGAGAAGTTCCCAGGCGGCCTGGAATCTCTTCTCGGCGAAGCATCAGAACAGGGAATTCAGTTTGGCATCTGGTTTGAGCCGGAGATGATCTCGCCGGACAGCGACCTGATGCGTGCGCACCCTGACTGGGCGGCTGCTTATCCCGGCGCAGAGCCGCTGCTAAGCCGCAGTCAGCTGGTCCTTGATCTTACGCGGCGGGATGTGCAGGACTACGTTCAGGACACGCTTTCGCATTTTCTTGAAACCTATCCGGTCTCGTACATCAAGTGGGACATGAACCGCCATATGACTGATGCCGGCTCGGCGCTTCTGGCGCCGGACCAGACGGGGGAATTCTTCCACCGCTACATGCTCGGTCTCTACCGAATTCTCGGCGGGCTTACAGAGCGCTTCCCGGACGTTCTTTTTGAGAGCTGCTCGAGCGGCGGCGGCCGCTTCGATCCCGGCATGAGTTTTTATATGCCGCAGACCTGGTGCAGCGACAACAGCGACGGTCTGGACCGGCAGAAGATTCAGTACGGTGCCTCGTACACGTTCCCGCCCTCTGCGGTTACAGCGCATGTCTCAGCTGTCCCCAATCACCAGACAGGCCGGAATGTGCCGTTTGCCACCCGGGCCGGCGTAGCGGCATCTATGAACATGGGCTACGAGCTGAATATTCTGGATCTGCCGCCGGAAGACAAAGAACAGATCCGCAGGCAGATCTCTGCGTACAAGAATGAGCGGGATCTTGTCACCGGCGGTGAATTCTTCCGGCTCTGCTCGCCCTTCGAAGGCGATGTGTGCGCCTGGATGCTGACCGATCCTGAGCGCCGGCGCGCTGTCATCTATGCCTTTACGCCGGCCTATGATGCGGCGCAGATTCCGGTCACGCTGAAAGTGCCGTATCTTAAGGAGGAGCAGCTGTATACGGACGAAGAAACTGGACGCAGCTTCTCGGGCCGCGAACTGAAAAAGGCCGGCTTTGCTTTCCGGTTTGACCGCGGCGACTATCCGGCAAAAAAGATTGTGCTGCGCACCGATATGTCCAAAGAAGCAGGGAATGATCATGAAACTGTATGAAGTGTTTTCAGTCCGACAGGCGGCACCCGCCGTGCAGCTGATGCTGTTCTGTCCGGAATGGGGCCGGACGGCGATATGGTGGATCTCAGCCGGCCGCATACGGACCTGGCCGGCCGGAAGTTTGACTCTGACGGGCTGGCTGTCATTGCCGTACCGTCTTTTGGCGGCCGGGTGCCGCCTCCCGCGGCCGAGCGGATCCGTCAGCTGCACGGCAACGGCTGCGGAGCAATGCTGCTTGGCGTCTATGGCAACCGGGCTTATGAGGGAACGCTGAGGGAGCTGGAGCAGGCAGCCGGGCAGGCCGGTTTCCGGCCGATTGCTGCTGTGGCGGCTGTGGCAGAGCATTCGATAGTCCGCGAGTATGCGAGCGGCCGGCCGGACAGCACGGACATGCGGGAACTTGCGCAGTTCGGTAAGAGAGCAGCCGAAAAGTGGCAGAAGGGTGATACTGGTCTGCCCGAATTACCGGGCAGACTGCCGGAAGGCGCTGATCGCGGCATGAGCATGATTCCAAGGGCCGGACGTGACTGCAGCGCCTGCGGTGTCTGTGCCGGGGAGTGTCCTGTGCAGGCGATTGATCCTTCTTCGCCGCGAAAGGCAGACAAAAAGCGCTGCATTTCCTGCATGCGCTGCGTCCATGTCTGTCGAACCAAAGCGCGGCATCTCAGTCCTGTTCTCACCGGCGCAGCGGCGCTCATGCTCCGCAAGGCATGCCTGCAGCGGAAAAACAACGAATTCTTTATCTGACATGACGGCACCCGGAGCATGATACCGGGTCAGGCCGGACCGCTGCGTGTCAGCTGACCGGCGCCAGATAAGCTTCCAGCAGAACAGGCAGATCCTTTTCACAGTAGTTGCATACGGTGTGGACCGGCTCGATCTTTGTGCCTTTCATAATGCACCAGCAGAATACGGTGCCGAAGAACTCAGCCGAAACTGTGTTCACGAGGTGCTTGACCGGAGTATCATCGATGAGCAGGCCTTCGTCAATGGCACGTTCAAAGATCCGGCCGACGATGTCCCAGAAAGTGAACACGATGCTCATGCCGTAGGTCTGCTCCATGTTGAGTGAATCGCGGATCCAGCGGCGGATGAAGTCGAGTCCGTTGCCGATCATCAGCTGCATAGCCTTGGAGAGAAAAGCCTCCATCTGCGTCTCAATGGTTTCTTCCTCAGCTGCCCTTTCCTCGTAGCGCAGAAGGAGACGCTGCAGGGCCGGGGTGCCGCTCTTTTCCAGACTGTCAAAGACGACATCGAAGGCTTCTTCGGACAGGCCAGACTCCTGACGCAGCATCTCCGGTGTAATGTCCGAGAGGCCGATTTCCAGGAGCAGCTTTTCAGCTGTCCGCATCAGCCGCTCCTCGTCGCTGATCTGTCCGTTATCGTGCGGATGTACCATTTCGTAATCTTCTCCTTCGCCACAGCCGGCCGGTGCTGCGCAGCAGAAAGCCGGACACCTTTTCTTCTTCCGCCATTTTAAGACAGAACAGGAAAAACCGGAAGCCCTGCGCCGCAGCATCCAGAGGCCCAGCAGCACGGAGGAAGACGGGAAAGACCCCGGCTGGTTTGGCCATATATACGGGGAAGCTGCAGACTTCAGAGCGCCTCGGCCGGGAATCGGGGAGCCCTCCGGCTGCGGGCGCTTCCACAACTGCCGGCTGCCCGCCCTGCTCCCAGCACGATGAAGGAAGCCGCGGCGTTAATGATCCCCCTCGATGAAGGCCTATGATCATCTGACGAAAAATGAAGAAGCTGCAAAAACGGTTTTCGTCATCGCCGGGAGAAAAACGGGTCCGGCGGTGTATTCAAGGGACAACCTTCAGACCGCAGCAGGCAGTCCTGTGCAGATCCGCAGTCCCGTATCCGGCCCAGCAAGTGACTGTACTGGTCCGGAAGCAGTCCCGAAGCCTGATCACGGCGAGGCAGCCTTTTTTTGATGCCCAGAATCTCCTAGGGCCTGCCCCGGCAGCTTCAAGGATTGCAGAGCCAAAGCAGAGCTACAACCTCTCATGTCTACCGGGTGCGTTTTCGCGGCGTCCTTCAGTATGGCTTTCTCGCGGCAGCAGATACATAGCGCTGATCCATTCGACCGGAACCTGCACGAATACCCGGCCCAGTGCGTTCAGAAAAGGGACAAACTGAGCCAGCATTTCCGGCATATCCAGGCAAGCCGCAGCAGCGTTGGGTACGATGTCTCGCCACTTTGAATCTCTCGAGCATGATATCTATAATGGACGACATAGGGACCTCTTGAGACCTTATGGGTCTTGTTCTGATTGCGGTCATATGGTCCCTGTTTTGTTACTGTTTTTCCGCAGTGTCCCCCCTGGCTCAACATTTCATTTCGGAGCTCAAAAGTTGCCGCTTGCCCCCGGAACTCCAGGTTCATTGAAAAACTAAACGCAACCCCCACGACGCGACCGACGAATCGAAAGCGGTTGTGGGAAATTTTTAGGATTTGATGCCCATAATCTGGCTGGATTCATTGGATGGAGTCGTTATATTTTGTTATTTTTGCAAGAAAATGACATGGCAAATTAAGGGTTGCTTCCAGTAGTGATTTTTTGCAGAGGTAATTGCAACCCTGAAACAATATGAGATTCGTTCGCTTTCG
>JAAUYQ010000063.1 GCA_014805015.1 Clostridia bacterium
CAGAGTTACCGTAAGCCGGGGGCGTCGCAGCATACGCAGATCGCGCAGTCCCTACCGGCCTGGAGATTCTGTATGGATCAGTGGCAAGCGCCATACAGTTCACGGCGCACACTGCGGCGAAAGCCGTATCCTTCTGGAAGACGGCAGGAATGTGGCCATTTCCAAAGTCCAGATGTTTGTTCATACCGGAGGGTGGAGACTGCTCTGACAAAGGAGGCAGGCGGCAATTCCTCCCCCGCCTGCAGAGGCGGGAGTCTCCTTGCCGCGAGTTGATGAAACGGTATTTATGTCTCGCACTTCTGCTGCTGGCCGCAGCCTGCGCCGCCTGCACTGCTGAGCCCGTAAGCAGCGGCACGCTCACTCCCATATCGGACGGCGGTATGCCGGATGCCTATGCCGAGACGATTGCGCTTCCGAACGGCAGCAGCGTTGTTTCTGCTGTTTCCGCCGAGCAGGTCCGTGACGGCAACGCCACGGGCTGGCAGTACCTCCTGGAAGAGGACATGGCACCACGTGTTGAACTGCAGATTTACGAAAACGGGGCTCCTCAGGCGACTGTGACGGTTCTGCCCGGCTCCGCCGGCCTCAATGGGACGATACTCTTCGGCGCCTCCGCATCAGGCGACGGCTACGTCTGGGCAACAGATCTGAAAGACAGCACCGGCGTGCAGAGCCACCGCTACACTTACAAAACAGAATCTGTTTCTGAACCGCGGCGGCTGGCCGCCAGCACCACCGATATCGTGCCTGGAGCCGACATCTGGCTGGCTGCCCTGCTCTATGATATAGAAGAAGGCTATGCTCCGACGGACATCGCTGCACTGCAGGAAGAAGGCCTTGACCAGGTACCGCTCGCAGCCGTTCTGAAACTGCGCTTCAGCGGCGGAGACGGGCAGGCCTGAATCCTGCCCTTTCCGTATCAGCTCCAGTCGGCGTTCAGTACGTTCAGCAGTTGCTCGAACTGCTGAACGTACTCCGGGACTGCCGCCGCAATCTGCTCGGCAACGGCTTCATTGTATGTATGCACGCCGCGGCTGCGGTCATCCAGCATGTTAAGCCACGACTGTTCGTCCCGGATCATGCCTTCCCGATAGGCGAGCTTAATAATGGCGCGCGGTGAACCGCTGCGTGCCTCCAGAAAACCATGCGCGTGCAGTGTTTTCTTCATGGCTTTCCACGACTGCTCGAAGCAGATCTCGAAAAGACTGACAAGGCCGGTCACCGTCAAAACGTCCGGTTCTCTTGCGGCTGCCAGTGCCACCCCAGCCCTGAGGTTCTCAAGAGTCTTACGGAAGCTGTCCAACCAGCACTACTCCTTCCCGGCGGATCGAAGAGAGCAGCTCAGGCTGCACCCGCTTGTTCAGATTCACCACATCGATGAACAGCAGCGTACGGATTTCCTCGTCAGCTGCGAGAGCAAATTCCACTGTGTTGCCGCCCTGCACGGCCAGATCAATATCGCTCCGTTCCCAATGACGACCGGTCGCCCGCGAACCAAACAGGATTACATTCTCCACGTGGTACTTGGCGGCCAGACGCAGAATATCTTCGTGGGCCCGGACAGGCAGGTTGTGAATCACTGTGCTCTCCTCTCTGCAGACAATGAGCATGCGCCTGCTCGTTTCCAGTCTAGCATATTGCGCGGATAGGCGGGATTTCGTCCAGACGCGTTTCAATCCTGGAATCAGCTGGAATACGGCCGCACCGGCCCAGTTTAGGCGGGTTCTGCGGAACCAGACCACTTTTTTACTGATCTCTCCAGTATTCCCTTTTCTGTACCGGATCCGAGAAGCCGCTGTATCTCACGCCAGGGCTGGTTGCAACTACTTCCTCAATCAACACGGCTGCGGTTCGTTCAAAAAAAGTTAAGAATACGGTTGACACCCAGAGTTAGCCATGGTAAACTCATACTTGGTTAGCAGGTGCTAACCGAGTGATTCAGATTTTAAATGCAGATGCAGCGCATCTGACGACAGATAGGAGAACAGAACATGCCGTTGACATTGTGCCCGTCCGGCCAGATGGCCGTGATCAAGAAAATCGGGGGCAAGGATGAAACCAAGCGTTTCCTGGCCACCCTGGGCTTCACTCCCGGTGAACATGTAACGATCGTTTCTGAAAACGGCGGCAACATGATCATCAACGTCAGGGATTCCCGCGTCGCCCTCGACCGTACCCTGGCACAGCGTATTGTAGTATAAGGATAAAGAAACAAATGCCCGATACAAAAGAGGTACGCACGCTCAAGGATGTCGGCGTCGGCGACACAGTCACTGTCCGTCGCCTGACCGGCGAGGGAGCTGTGAAGCGCCGCATTATGGATATGGGCATCACCAAGGGCACGAGCGTATTTGTGAGAAAAGTCGCTCCACTTGGAGATCCCATCGAAGTGACCGTACGCGGTTACGAGCTCTCGCTCCGCAAAGCGGACGCCGAGATGATTCTGGTAGACTGAGCAGCCTTTCGCGGCTGCTTGCTTTTGACTCTCGAGTTAGCATATGCTAACTCGAGCCTGGGGAAGGAGTACTCATGGTTTTTGCGCTTGCCGGCAATCCGAACTGCGGCAAGACGACCCTCTTCAACGCACTGACCGGGTCGTCTCAATACGTCGGGAACTGGCCGGGTGTAACTGTAGAAAAGAAAGAGGGAAAACTGAAGATGAAAGGCCGGCAGCCGGTGACAATCACCGACCTGCCGGGCATCTATTCCCTTTCACCGTATACCCTTGAAGAGGTGGTAGCGCGCCGCTATCTGCTTGAGGATCACCCAAATGTGATCATCAATATTGTGGACGCCACAAACATTGAGCGGAATCTCTACCTCACAACGCAGCTTCTGGAAACCGGCATTCCGGTGGTGGTTGCACTGAACATGATGGACCTCGTCCGCAAGAACGGGGACAAAATTGATGTCACGAAGCTCTCGCAAGCCCTGGGCTGCCCGATTGTCGAGATCTCGGCACTGAAGGAAAGCAACATTGATGCCCTGCTCGATGATGCCTTCCGGGCCGCTGCGGAGCGCCAGGCACAGGAAGTGCATCACGACTTCAATCCGGAAGTGGAAGCTTCGCTGAGCGAGATCGAATCGATCATCGCCGGTAAGGTGCCTGCTTTTTCGAAGCGCTGGTATGCGATCAAGCTCTACGAGAATGATGAAAAAATCGATGAGGAGCTGAAGCTAACGGCGGCCGAGAAAGAGCACGTCAGCGAGATCATCGAATCGAGCGAGAACTATTTTGATGACGACACCGAGAGCATCATTACCAACGAACGCTACGAGTTCATTCATCATCTGATGAAATCGGCGGTCAAAAAACATGTGACCGGGATGACGCCGTCCGATAAGATCGACCGCATCGTCACCAACCGCGTGCTGGCCATACCGATCTTCATTGGCATCATGGTGTTCGTATACTGGATCGCCGTCAGCTGGATCGGCACGATCGTGACAGACTGGATGAATGACGAACTGTTCGGTACCTACGTGACCGACTGGGCGTCAAACGGCCTGGCTGCGATTGACGCCCCGGACTGGCTTAACAGTCTGATCGTGGACGGCATCATCGGCGGCGTTGGTGCCGTGCTTGGCTTCGTGCCGCAGATGCTGATCCTGTTCTTCCTTCTGAGCATTCTGGAAGACTGCGGCTACATGGCACGCGTCGCGTTCATTATGGACCGCGTCTTCCGTAAGTTCGGACTCTCGGGCCGAAGCTTTATCCCCTACATGGTTGCTTCCGGCTGCGGCATTCCCGGCATCATGGCCACCAGGACCATTGAGAACGAGAATGACCGCCGCATGACAATCATGACCACAACGTTTATTCCCTGCGGCGCGAAACTTCCGATGATCGCGCTGATCGCAGGCGCCATCTTCGGTCCGGACGCCTGGTGGGTCGCTCCGCTTGCATACTTCATCGGCATCGGTGCAGTGATCATATCGGGGCTGATCCTCAAAAAGACCCGGGCGTTTGCCGGCGACCCCGCACCCTTTGTCATGGAACTGCCTCCTTATAGGGTGCCGGGTCTGAAAGGCGTGCTTATTCACATGTGGGAGCGCACACGCGGCTTCATTGTGAAGGCCGGCACCATCATCTTCGCAGCCTCTGTGGTCGTGTGGTTCCTTGGGAACTTCTCATGGTCCATGCAGATGGTTGATATGAACGACAGTATGCTGGCCAATATCGGCACAGTCATTGCCCCGGTGTTTGCACCCCTGGGCTTCGGAAACTGGCAGGCCAGCGTCTCGACCATCTCGGGCCTGATCGCGAAGGAAAACGTCGTCATGACGCTCGGCGAGGTGTATGGCCTGGGTGAAGTCACCGAAGAATCCGGCGTCATGCTAAGCGCGTTCGCGGCAGCGTTCACCACGGTCAGCGCCTTGAGCTATCTGATCTTCAACCTGCTGTGCGCACCCTGCTTCGCGGCCATCGGCGCCATGCGGCGGGAATTCAACAGCGCCAAATGGACCTGGATGGCCATCGGCTATCAGACGCTGCTGGCATACGTATTTGCCTTCATCGTCTACCAGCTTGGCTCCGTCTTCGCACTCGGCGCTCCGGTAGGAGCTGGAACAATTATTGCCTTTGTGCTGATCGGCGTGATCATCTGGCTGCTGGCGCGGCAGTACAAGCCGCAGATGGGCAGAACGATCCGTGCCGTGGAAGCGAACCAGTAAGGAGGTGCCTATGTCTCTTGGATCATGGATTGTTTTCGGTGCTGTTCTGGCCGCTTTTGCAGCCGTGATCATCACGCGGGTCCGCTCGAGGAAGCGCGGCGGTTCGTGCGGCTGCAGCGGCTGCAGCGGCTGCACTGCAGCCGGCTCGTGCCCGCATTCACAGAATATGCCGCCAACATAAAATCAGAAAAAGAAACCCCAAGCATCAGCAGGTCTGGTGCCTGGGGTTTTTTCGTTCCGTTCAGTTCCGGCAGGGATCAGTCTTCCCCGAATTCAGCCAGCATTCTGGCTTCCTCGGCAGCAGACATCGTCAGAACCTGCTCAACAGTTCCCTGGGCGTCGCGCAGGACGTGCACGCTTACAGTCCCTGCGGGATCAATATTCAATCGGTAGTAAGAGGAATCCTCTGACTGATCGAATAGTATCCGCACCCGCTGGCCCTGGAACATCCAGCCGTGATCGTCGCGGTCAATACCGTGCCGGCGATATTCCGCCAGTGCTGCCTGCTCGTACTGATTCTCCGCCGCGTCATACTGCTCTTCCCAGCCAAGTTCGTCGGCCAGAATGGACATGAACTTCAGACTACCGTCTGCCTCAGCACGGGCATACCATGTCTCCAGCTGAGTCGTGGACAGGCTTTTCGTCGTCATAGAGAAAAAGGCGGCGTTACCGTCTGCGTAGAACTGCGCAGTCAGCTTCTCTGCTACATCCGGCGAAACATCTGCCTCGTCCACAGCCGTGCCGTAGAAGGCCACGGCGTCCTCCGTGTACAGGCGCCGGAGCCACTTCTGCTGCTCGCCAGCGTCCAGGGCGGCGAAGCTCAGCGTAAACATCGGCAGATTGCCGCTTGCATAAGCCTCCTCAGCAACCGCGGTGGCATTGCTGCGAAGTCTGCTCTCCTTCCACTTGGAGACCGACGCTGTCGGGGCTGGAACGGCAGTGGGGTGGATTTCCATTGGATCTGCGCAGGATCCAAGCAAGAGGGCCGCCGCAGCAAGACTGGCTGCAGTTATCGCCGTTAGCAACCGCCTGCCTGCAGACTTTTTTTCCCTGTACATAACAATAGCCTCCAATCGAGCTCTCAGTTCGCGTGCCATCGCCAGCACCCCCGGTTCGTGAGTCTGGGCTGCCGGACGTGCTGCTTCCAGCAGTGTCCGCGCATAGGCCTGGGGCTGAGTCCGGCCCAGTGCGAGGACAGCTTCGTCGCACGCGCGCTCACTCGCTTGAAGCAGCCTCGAACGGGCAGCATGGGCCAGCGGATTGAACCACTGCAGGCATACAGCCACCATACTGAGCCACAGCGTCAGCAGATCCCAGCGACGCAGGTGCATAAGCTCATGTCGGAAGATGTTTCGCAAATCCTGCTCTGTCCAAGCTCTGCTCGGCAATAGCACATACGGCTTCCATATCCCAGCAACGCAAGGGACCGTAACCAGAACGCTGATGACGATCTCCGGCATCCGCTTCAGGCCAGTCTCCTGCACACACTGCGCCAGAACATTCAGCAGCTTTAGGTCGCTGGACGGCTCGGACCGGCGCAGCCGCCGCATGAAAGCTGTATGACCGCTGATCCGGACGATAAGCAGCACGACCGCGACCGACAACCACAAGAAACCCAGCATATCCCCCGTCCGGACCGGCGCGTCCGCTGAGGACACCGATGCGTCATCTTCTGCTGAAACCAGGACCGGCACGTTCCCCATCTCCTGCACATGCAACGCAGGTGGCCCCACGCTCCACGACACAGCCACGTTCAGCAGTCCGTCAGGAACTGAGGCTAGCGCCGCAAACCGAATCACTACCAGCAACCACAGCAGAAACTGTGCCCGCGCGTCGAGTCTGTGCTTCAGCAGGCGGCAGATCAGATCTGCGAGCATAAACAGTACCGAACCGCCGACCGACGCAGAACCGACGGCCCAGAACAGAGTACTCATGGCTCAGGCCGCCTGCTTCTGAGCAGCTCCCGCAGCTCTGCATACTCTGCCTCTGTGAGCTTGTCTCCCGTGACCAGGTTGGCGACCAGTCCCCAGGTGCTGCCGCCGTATGCTTTGTCCACGAGTAGCTGCGTCTGCTGCTCCTGGTACGCAGATTCTTGAATCAGTGCAGTATATACGTTGCGTCTTCCCTTCTTTTCTGCTCTCAGGTAGCCCTTTTTCTGAAGACGTGAAAAGAGTACGATCAGAGCGTTCGCGTGACATGGAGTTCCCTGCTGCGCGAGTTCCTCCTGGACCTGGGCGAACAGGGCGCCCTCCGGGTGCCCCCAGACAATCCGCATGACGGCGAGTTCGGCATCGGATGCGTTTTCCAAACAGTATTCTCCTTTTCTATAACATCTCGTTATATTTAAGTATAACGAGATGTTATAGAAACGTCAAGAGTGTGGCGCCCGCAGCGACCAGATCTGCACTCCAAGCAACTGATTCGCAGTGCAGTGCAGAGTTCCTTCTTTGGACAGCCCGGCGATTGCTCAGGTAAGGACAAACACGGGACCCTTCGGCGCAAAGGGGAGCCGGCGGCCCCGCGGGATCAGGTAGGCATGTTCTCGGCCGTGAATACGCAGCACATCACATTCACCGTCCGTAATCACCAAAAGAGGCGCGTGGCGGGGAAATGTCTCGTCGTGATCTATGAGATCAATGCCGGGCTGCAGCTTCGTGCCGCCCCTGCCCCGGACCTGCACAGCGCCCGCAATATCCTCCGGCCGCATCATCCCCTGATCATAGGCCGCGGCGTCGCAGAATACGACCCGCACGCTGGCGACATCCCGCGCCATACTGTAGCTCGCGACCGAACCGAGAGCTGCCGCCAGCAGCCTGCGGTCCATGGATCCGGAGGTGTCCAGCAGAACAGCGAACGTGTGCTGCGAAGCCAGCTTCTCGGGGCAGTGCCAGGCCGGCCGCGGAATATCCGGCGTAGAGGACTGACGGCGGCTCAGGCGGGCATACGTCCGCCTTTTTTCCGGGAGCGTGAACTGCGCGTCAAACCACTTCGCAAGCTCCACATCCCAGCGGATCGGCGGACGGCTCAGCGCGTAGATCTCTTCGACAAGGCCGCAAGGAAGAAAACCCCGGCCCTGCGAGCGGTGGCTTGTCAACCCGCGCTGCAGCGCAGAGCGGTAGAAGTCATCAAGTTCCTGGCCGGTCAGTCCGTCTATGCCGGGACCGCTGCCGTACAGAATATCTTCCGGCTGCAGCGGGCCGAGGTAATACTTACGGTCCTTCCAGAGCCGGTCATATACAGCTTCCGCCGACAGCCCGGACAGAGTCGTGTCATACAAAGCGCCTTCCGGCATCAGACCAACACGCATTTCTGTCAGCCAGCCGTTGATGACAAAGTCGCAGGCGACGTTCCACAAGACCGGATCGCGCCATTCACACCGCAGGTCGTGGCGGAGCGCCGCATGCAGAAACTCGTGCGCCAGAATGAACTTCCATTCTTCCGGATCAAACGTTCTGCGGGGATTGATGTAAATCTCCTGCAATTCAGCGCTGACAGCCGCGACCGGCACGTGCATGCTGATCGCCGTCTGCTCATCATCCACAATGCGGAACACCGCAGCTACGGCTCCAAGCAGCGGAAACCCCGACACGAACCAGCTGCGCGCCTCGTCCCAAACCTGCCGGCGGCGTATCTCCCGTGTGCTGCGCATGGGTCCCTCGCCGGCCATCCGCAAGGACTCTACGATGGCGTCCTGCAGAGACTGGGCGAAGATGCTGGGGAAATCAGGAGGAGCCTGCAGCAGCCAGGACGGCCGGGGACGGCCGTTCCAGACCATGTCCGGGCGGCCGGTCATGGTGCCGAAGCCCAGACACTCCGGGCTGCCAGCCAAGTCCCTCAGCTGTTCCAGCGTATCTTCTTCGTTTTTCGCAGGCAGCGGCAGCGGCCGATCGAATTCGGCGGGCCTACGGCCGAGCCGGTTATCGCTGAGAAAACGGGTGACAACAAGGTCGCAGGCCGTAATCCATTGCGGGTCCGCCATCCGGTCTTCGCGCACATGGTCAAGGCCGAGATGGAGCAGGCAATGCGCGAGCACATACTTCCATTCCTGCACATCTGCATCGCGGTGGCAGTTCAGAAAAATATGACCGTCACTGGTGACGTACGCCCAGTCTGCTTTCGACATCGGGTATGTGTTGTCCCGGTATACTGCTACGGCCTGCATCAGCCCGCCCAGCACGCCCTTTTTCAGCTGCGTCACGGCCAGCTCCCAGCTGGCGGGTTTCTTGGGTTCAGCCTTTCCAGCCGCTTTGCGGTGTTTTCTGCGACCCATCAGCTCTCTCCCCATTTGCGGCCGGCCAGACCCGGAATGTCCCGGGCTGCTTCGATGACGAACCAGGCTGGCAGTGTACTGCCGTCATCCGGGGTCACAGCCACCTGGGCAATCTCCAGACTGATGTTGGCAAGATCTGCCAGCAGGCTCTTCGCGCGCATGGCCATCTGCGCTGTGCTGCCAGTCAGATTCTTTCGGTTCGGTGGCAGCTCTTTAAGAAGCTGCGCCCGGAAGCTTTGTGCGAGGAAGTACAGGATGTCCCGCTCCTCCGGCCTGTTTGGCCAGCCGGCCTCGCCGCTCATAATACGGTTCAGTGAAAACTGGCTGCGCACCTGGCGCAAGTAAGCGATAAACTGCGCTGCGTGCGCCGGCGTCAGGCAGCCGTTGGCAAGCACGGTCAGCTCCGTCTCGCCAATATTGTCTCCATAGCTTGTGATCGCGTCGGAAAGCATGTGCCAGCTCCGCGGCGTCGAAAACGGCTCCTCTGTTTTCGGCGGCTGACTCCACAGGTGATCCGGCCGCATCGACAAGTAATCATACACGTAGCGGTGAATGCCGCTGCGTGCTGCCCATTCGAGCCAGATCCGGGTATTAGCCGTCAGCTCAACATGAAACATCCGGTTCACCAGAGCCGAAGACATCGGGCGCGTGATCGCACTATCCTGCGCCCGGTTGCCAGCTCCAATCACAATCGAGCCTTCCGGCAGTCGGTATTCACCGATGCGGCGCTCCAGTATGAGCGAATAAAACGCCTTCTGCACCTCGTGTGAGCAGACGTTGAGTTCGTCGAGAAAAAGACAGTACGGCTCTTCGCGTGCGATCTCCCGCGGCGGGCAGAAAACACTTCTCCCATCCACAATCTGCGGGACGCCAATGATGTCCTCGGGGGCCAGCTGACTCCCAAGGAGCGAGACGCACTCAAGGTTCAACTCCATCGCAAACTGCTCTACAATCGCGGATTTCCCGATTCCCGGAGCGCCCCAGATAAACACCGGCCGCACCATACCTACATTCAGAAGCACGTCCATGAGTTGCTTCTGATCAACAGTCACTGCAAGGTCCAAAAAAACTCCTTATCTGCACGGACGCGCCCCCTGGCATTCCGCATGATGTCCTGCTTCCGCGCAGGGACACATGATGCGCGGCAATGCGACCAGTTTTGCCTGTACCGGACAGCTCTGCCCCAAGCCAGGCGCAACCGATGTTCTGCATCCCGTGGCAAAAGTACTACCATGCTCCATTATTCTTCTCTTTCGCTTCTCCTAACCACTTTCTTCTCCTCCGTATACCTGGGCCCCCGGCCCAGTCATTAGTTCCATCGGACTGTCTGAGCGAATTCTTGAACCGTCGGCCGTTCGGGGAGCGCAGCCTGCTCTGAACTGCATCCATGGCAGCACCCTCAATGCCCTGGACCGCACCTGCTCAGTTGTGGATCAGAACTGCCCTGCCGCGACACCGTCATAAGAAGAACGGCTGCTACTAGTCCGGCTACACGATTACAAACGAGGGACTTTCTGATTACAGTTCTGCCCTCTTAACAGGCGGCTCTTCCCGCCACAACTTAAACGGACCCGGCCGCCAGGCCGGGTCCACTGATTTTGCGTACGCTGTTTTGTCTTGGTGCGGGCAGCTGCTGCCTAAAGGTCGAGTGATGCTGCTGTTTCCTTCAAAACCTGCGCCGATTCCTGAAGCTTCTTGCTTTCAGCTTCATCCAGATCCATGGGGACCAGCGTCTCAATGCCGTTTTTGCCGACGATGGCCGGCATACTCAGTGAGATCCCGTCGATACCGTGCTGCCCGTGCATCATCGAGGAAACGGAGAAAACAGACCGTTCATCCCGGAGAATACAGCCCGCCAGTTCTGTCACAGACATGGCGATGCCGTAGTACGTAGCGCCCTTGCGCTTGATGATTTCGTAGGCACTGTTCCGGACATCCTCCGCCACTTCTTCGGCGTCTTTCGGGTGATCATGAAAACCGCGCATGTCGCAGAACTCAGCGATGGGAACGTCTGAGATATTGGCGCAGCTCCAGGCGGGAAATTCACTGTCTCCATGTTCACCGATAATGAACGCGTGGACGCACTGGGCGTTGACGCCGAGGTACTGTCCTACCCGGTACTTGAGCCGGGCTGTATCGAGCACAGTACCCGAACCAAAGACGTGATTCTCCGGCAAGCCGCTGAGTTTCACGGCCGCGTATGTCAGAATATCCACTGGATTGGATACAATCAGCAGGATTCCCTCGAAACCGCTCTTCGTGATTGCTGGAATGATTGAGCGGAAGATGCCGACGTTGGTTTTGACAAGATCAAGACGAGTCTGCCCGGGTTTCTGATTGGCGCCGGCTGTCACGACAACCAGCCCGGCGTCGGATACATCGTCGTAACTGCCTGCATAGATATTCATAGGACCAGCAAATGGGACTCCGGCGGAGATGTCCATTGCCTCGCCCACTGCTTTGTCGTTGTTCACGTCAATGAGCACCATCTCTGAGAAGAGACGGCTCTGCATGAGCGTGTAAGCGCTCGCTGCGCCAACAAAGCCGCAGCCGATAACAGCACCTTTTCTGGGATTGATCATATTAAAATCGCTGGCAGCCTTCCCGTCGGAGACTGCACGCTCTCCTTTCCTTCAAGCCAGGTGTCGAAGGCCTGACCAAAGCCTGGGACCAGGCGCCCAAATGGAGCAGCGCCCCGTGTCCGCCTGTCTCTGTTCCTGCCGTGCCCAGCAGCCGCAGCACGTGACTTGTTCAGTCTCCGCCGACTGCACAGGCCGCTCATTTAATATGCCACCGTACGCACGCTCGCAAACCCAAAATCTGGAATTCTTCTTCTGTCTTGCCTTCTGTGAGAAGCGTCCTTTGCTGGAACTCCTCCGGTACCGTACAAGCATGCCACACAGCACACTACCGCAGCCCAGTCGTTTCACGGCCGCGCCCAGAGGCGAGTGTCGCTAAAAAACCGGAGTTGGCTCTGGGCGATAAGCATAGTTCAGAAATCATCAATCCTTCCGTCTTCGAGACACGCCTGATAGTATGCGGCTATTCTTGCAAACTCTGTAGCGCGGCCTGCAGTCCAGCTGGATCCTGCTCCAGTTTCTCCAGGTCCCTCGCATAGTGGAAGAGGAAGAAAGGCATCAGGCAAATGAGATCACGCTGAATGAGAGCATCTGCGTCAAGCTGTGCCATGTACAGTGCACCGACCTTGTGCGGCCAGTCGTCCTGAATCCCTTCCGTCAGGCTTATCGTGAGTTCCCGCGGCAGACCTGGAATTGGGCGAAGCGCAATAAGCCCTGGGCGCGGCAGTCTCGTGTGCAGATCATATCCCTGCTGCTCCACCTGAGCCACCTGACTGTCGTATTCCCACAAACGGGAGGCAATCGATCTGTCCGGACCACTCTCCACCTCCACTTGGAATGTTTCGGTTTCACCTCTCTCCGTAACCCGAAAGTGCAAACCGAGGTGCCGTGTTGTTGCGGCTCCATCGCGACTCTGAATTGGAAATTCCGTGTAGAGGAGCTTCACCTGGGCTGCCTGTGTACTTTACGCCAAACAGATGATTGATGACAGATACGATATGGCGTGTCGCGCGCGTAAGCAGAGTCCCGAATACATCGTCGTACGATTTTCCGATTTTCTTGGGATGATTTACCTGCCATGCTCCCCGCTGCGGTGCAGGCCCCTCTGTGCTGCACATTCTCTGATGCCGTTTCCGTTGTCTTCCGGAACCGCTCTGGACCGCTGATCTACAGTTTTCCGGCAGAATCTGCATATTCGCACGGCGTGCTGGTCTTGTTTCTGCTGCTGGAAACTAACAGTATGGCGACCTCGCGCTTTGTCCCGGAGCTTTCTTCGTATTGTTTTATCGCGTATTCTCGGGTTGATCTACTGCTTCAGACGAAAAAAGACAGGTACGCCCTGTCCACTGTTTCGCTCTTGTTCTATTCGGAATCCGCACTGTCCGGCCGCCTCGGCCGGCAAATCATTTCTCCGTAGTTAGCGGACGCTTCTTCAGCGTCTGTAGGGAGGACGACGCCTGTTTTCGTTTTTCCTGAGGCAGACGGACGATGTATTCCTTGCCAAAACCGCGGAATTTCTGGTAGCGCTTCTCCAGCAGAGACGCAACCGGCTCTTTCGTGAGCATCGCAAGCTGCTCTTCCAGATAGGACCGTACCTGCTGCGCGAATGCTCCGTCGTCATTCTGCTTGGCTCCGCCCTCGGGTTCCGGGATGACATCGTCCACCAGTCCCATGTCATAGACTTCCGCAGCCGTCACTCGCATCAGTTCGGCCGCTTCCGGTGCGCGGGCAGCTTCTTTCCACAGAATGCTCGAAAACCCTTCCGGGGAGAGGATTGTATAGATACTGTTCTCGAGCATCGCCAGCCGGTCCGAGACCGCAAGAGCGATGGCTCCGCCGCTGCCGCCTTCACCAATCAGAACGCTCACGACAGGCGTCTTCAGCCGTGAGAGCTCCAGCATGTTGCGCGCGATCGCTTCGCCCATGCCGCGTTCTTCCGCGCCGACACCGCAGAAAGCACCCTGGGTGTCGACAATGCAGACAACCGGCCGGCCGAATTTTTCTGCCTGCTTCATCAGCCGGAGGCTCTTGCGGTACCCCTCCGGATGCGCCGAGCCGAAGTTGCAGCGGGCCTTCTCCGACAGCGTCACACCTTTCTCCTGCCCGATGACAGTGACCGGCATATCGCCCAGCCAGCCAACGCCGCCGACGATGGCGGCATCGTCCCCGTAGAGCTTGTCACCGTGCATCTCTGTGAAATCTGTGAAGATATGATCAATAAAATACTGCGAGGTCGGACGCTCGAGATCACGTGCAGTCTGCACGACATCCCAGGCAGAAGGCTTGCTCACGCTGTTTTCCCTCCCTGATGCAGACGGATGAGGCGGCCGAGAACCGAACGCAGTTCCGCCCGCGGCACAATCATGTCGACAAACCCCTTCTCAAGCAGGAACTCTGCCCGCTGAAAACCCGGCGGGAGCTGCTGTTTGACCGTCTGTTCCACAACACGTCTGCCGGCAAAACCGATGAGGGCGTCCGGCTCCGCAATCGTAACGTCGCCGAGCATGGCAAAGCTTGCGGTCACGCCGCCCGTGGTCGGATCTGTCAGGACCACAAAGTACGGAATTCTGGCATCATCAAGACGTCCGAGGACAGCCGCGGTCTTACCCATCTGCATCAGCGATATAAGTCCCTCCTGCATACGGGCGCCACCGGAAACTGTAAAGGCAATCAGCGGCAGTCTATCTTTGAGGGCACGCTCTGCCGCCAGGGCAAACTTCTCGCCCACCGCCGCGCCCATCGAGCCCATAATGAAGAAGCCGTCCATGACAGCCAGCACACAGGGCTGTCCCTCGATCGTGCACTTGCCGGTCACGATGGCTTCCTTGAGTCCTGTCTGCTCGCGGGTCTTGTCGAGCTTCTCCGGATAGGCAGGGAAATCCAGCGGATTGCCCGAAGTGATATTGCGGCCAAATTCCCGGAAGCTGCCCTTGTCTGCAATCTGTGCGATCCGCTCCCGCGCGGTCAGCCGGAAGTGATAGCCGCAGTCCGGACAGACTTTCTGTTCGCGCTGCAGATCCTCATGATACAGAAAGCTGCCGCATTTCGGGCACTTCACCCACAGACGCTCATCTTTGAGGTCCTGCGGACCCGGCCGGCGCACCTTGCGTTTCGGCACGCGTTCCTTGGGCTGATAGACCTTATTGGCTTCCTGGTTGGTCTTGTAGACCTGTACCGTTATATCCTTGCGCTTTTTGGAGAATAATCCCAATTCTTCCCTGTCCCTTTCCGAGGCTGTCTGCCTCATGGACCCTTTGCGGGCCCGCTCAGGCCTTGCTTTCCGCCATGATCCGGCTGACCAGTCCGGTGTCTAGGTTCCCCTTAAGCACTTCCGGATGGGAGAGCAGATCGATCTGGAACTCGACGTTCGTGTCGACGCCTTCGATAATCAGTTCGCTGAGCGCCGAGCGCATCTTCGCCATCGCCTTGTCGCGGTCCTGGGCATGCACGACCAGCTTGCCGAGCAGCGAGTCATAGTTCGGCGGCACGTAATAGTCCGTATACATAGCCGTGTCGAATCGCACGCCCGGTCCGCCCGGGGTGTGCAGAAGACGGATCCGGCCCGTCGACGGCATAAAGTTTTTGTCCGGATCCTCGGCATTGATCCGGCATTCAATGGCATGCCCGATCAGAGGTACATCATACTGCTCATAGCCGAGCTCACCGCCGCCCGCAATCAGGATCTGTTCACGCACAATGTCGATATCCGTCACCATTTCCGTCACGGGATGCTCAACCTGAATGCGGGCATTCAGCTCCATAAAGTAGTAATTACCGTTCTTGTCGAGCAGAAACTCAATCGTGCCGGCATTCTTGTAGCCGGCCGCCAGCGCTGCCCGCACCGCTGCCTCACCAATCTCCATGCGCTGCGCCTGGTCGAGCGCCGGAGAAGTCGCTTCCTCCATCAGTTTCTGATTGCGGCGCTGCAGCGAGCACTCCCGGTCGTAGAGGTGAATGGCGTTACCGTATTCATCACAGAGGACCTGCACTTCTATATGGCGCGCATCGTCAATGCACTTTTCCATGTAGAGTGTGCTGTCGCCGAAGGCACTGAGGGCTTCCTTGGCAGCCGAATGGAAGGCACTTTTTATGTCTTCCGCCTTCTCTACGCGGCGGATACCGCGGCCGCCGCCGCCGTGCGCCGCCTTGATCATGACCGGATACCCAATCCGCTCTGCCGTCCGGAGCGCGTCATCTGCGTCCTTGAGCGCATCTTCCGATCCCGGTATGACAGGTACGTCCGCCTCGCGCATGATGCGGCGCGCATTCAGCTTGTCGCCCATCTTCTCCATGGCGTCCGCATCCGGCCCGATAAAAATGATATTGCTGCGCGAGCACATGCGCACGAACTTCGAATTCTCAGACAGGAAACCGTAGCCGGGATGGATCGCGTCCACGCCCGCAAGCGCGGCAGCTGAGAGCACATTGAAGGTATTAAGATAACTGTCCGCCGGCGACGGCGGTCCAATGCAGATGACGTCGTCGGCAAGCTGCGCATGCAGCGCTTCCCGGTCCGCCGTGGAGCATACCGCCACTGTGCGTATGCCCATCTCCCGGCAGGCCCGGATTACTCGGACCGCAATTTCGCCGCGATTGGCGATCAGAACTTTTTCAATCATGCTGTCTGGGGCGCAAAAGCAAACATAATATCGCCTTCCGCAACCGTCTTTCCATCCACGCGTGCCACACCGTGACCACGGCCCCCGACCGAGGCCAGACGTGTGATTTCTGTCTCAAGCTCCAGGTCGCATGGAGGCACGACCATGCCCCGGAACTTCATTTTGTCGATACCGCCGAACACGGCCAGCCGGCCGCTGAAACGCGGATCCTGCAGAATCGCAACCGCACCCGCCTGCGCGAGAGCCTCTGCCATCAGCACGCCCGGCAGAATGGGACGGCCGGGAAAGTGGCCCCGGAAGAACGGCAGGTCTTCCGTAATATGCCAGATCGCTTTTGTTCTCTTTCCCGTCTCGCACTCGGTCACTTCATCGAGCAGCAGAAAGGGCTCGCGGTGCGGCAGGATTTCTTTTATCTGATCTCTGTTCAGCATCATTTCTTAAATCTGAAAAGCACGTCACCGAATTCAACTGTAGAATTGTCTTCGCACGCGACTTCCGTTATTTCGCCATCCTCCGGCATGAGGATTTCGTTCATCAGCTTCATAGCCTCGATAAGGCAGATGGGATCGCCTTTCTTGACATGATCTCCAACCCGGACCGCAGCACCGTCCGGCAGAGCATGGAAAATGCCGATAAGAGGAGACGTGATCTCCTCCCCGGCCTCCACATGCGGCTCAATGGCCACCTCCGGCTCAATCGCCTGCGGCATCTCAGCAGACGGGAGCATGGCGCCGGCCGTGCCGATCACCAGCGGCGTCCCCTCGCGCTCAAGCGCCAGCCGGTAGTTGCGCCGCTCCAGTTTGAGCTGAAAAGACTCATCGGTCAGCTCAAACTTGTCAAAGTCCGTCTCATCCACCGCACTGATCAGTTTCAGGATATCTTCAAGCTGCACGCGCCGCCTCCTTCTCAGTCCTCAACACGGCCGAAAATCAGTGCCGCGTTATGACCGCCGAAAGCCAGGGAATTTGAGAGCACATAGTCCACGTCTGCGTGCCGCCCTTCGTTCGGGACACAGTCAATGTCGCATTCCGGATCCGGCACGCGGTAGTTGATCGTCGGCGGCAGGAAACCATCGCGGATCGTCATCAGGCTGGCAATCGCCTCAACCGCGCCTGCCGCACCGAGCAGGTGACCGGTCATGGATTTTACGGATGACATTGCCATATTCCGGGCATGGTCGCCGAAGACAGCATGTACAGCGCTGGTTTCCGCCTTATCATTGAGCGGGGTCGAAGTGCCGTGGGCATTGATGTACATGATCTGCTCCGGCCTGAGGCCGCTGTCGGCAAGAGCCTGCTGCATCGCGGCAATGTTGCCCGCACCGTCCGGCCGCGGTGCCGTCATGTGGTAGGCGTCCGCTGTGGCTCCATAACCAAGAATCTCGCCATAGATCCTCGCGCCGCGGGCCTTGGCGTGCTCGTAGTCCTCGAGCACCAGGACTCCCGCACCCTCACCAATGACAAAGCCGCTGCGTTCCGCATCGAACGGGATTGACGCCCGGTCGGGATCGTCACTGTTCGTCAGGGCCTTGAGGCCGCTGAAGCCGGAGAGAGACAGCCGCGTCAGGGCGCCTTCCGCTCCACCGGCCAGCATGGCGTCGGCATACCCGTGCCGGATAAGGCGGAAAGCGTCGCCGATGGCGTGCGAGCCGGTCGCACAGGCCGTTGCGACAGATGTGTTGTGGCCGCGCAGGTCATGACGGATCGCCAGCATACCTGATCCCATATTGCTGATCATCATGGGGATGAACAGCGGGTTTGTCTTACGGAACCCCTTCTCGTTGAGCTTGGTCACCTCGTCCTGCGCTGTCTGCAGACCGCCGATGCCGCTGCCGATAATGACGCCGAAGCGGTACGGATCGGGTCGGCTGTCTCCGAAGTCCGCGTCCGCGATCGCCTCGTTGCCGGCAATCACGGCGTACTGGCAGTAGCGGTCCATTCGCCGCGCTTCCTTGGTCTCGAGATAGTCCGTCGCACGGAAGTCCTTGACTTCACCGGCAACCTTGACCGGCATATCCGAAGTGTCAATCGAAGTCATCGGAGCAATGCCGTTGCGGCCGGCCTTCATGCCCTCCCAGGTCTCCACAGCATTGTGGCCGAGCGGCGAGACTGCCCCAACGCCTGTAACCACGACTCTGCGCACTGCCACCACCTCCTACATATACATGCCGCCGTTGACGGAGATCACCTGCCCCGTGATATAGGCGGCTTCGTCACCGGCCAGGAAGGACACCACTCCGGCAATGTCCCGCGCATCCGCTCCCCGTCTCAGGGCTATTTTGGCCATGATGGCTTCACGGGCCTTTTCCGGGAGTGCCTGGGTCATCGGCGTATCCACATAACCAGGTGCAACGCAGTTGACTGTGATGCCCCTTGAGCCGATCTCCAGGGCCAGGGCTTTCGAAAACGCAATGATGCCGCCCTTTGAGGCCGCGTAGTTGGTCTGGCCCGCCTGCCCGGCCAGGCCGACGACCGAGGCCATACTGATCACGCGGCCGCTGCGCTGCTTGACCATAAACGGTACCGCGTGCCGGCAGCAGTTGAACACACTTTTGAGATTGACATCAATGACCTGGTCAAAATCTTTCTCGCTCATGCGAAGCAGCAGCCCATCTTTTGTGATGCCGGCATTGTTGACCAGAACATCAATGGACCCGAACTCGGCCTGAATATCGTCCATCATTTTCTTGACTTCATCGAACTTGCTGACGTCACAGCGGAAAGCCACCGCTTTCACTCCGATCTTCTCGATCTCCGCAACTGTTTTATCCGGCTCTTCTTCCTCAAAGAGGTAATTGAGCGCAATGTCGCAGCCATCCTCTGCCAGCTTGAGGGCGATTGCCCGGCCGATCCCACGCGAAGCGCCGGTCACCACTGCTGTCTTATGCATTGTTGCCTCCTGCCTGCAGCACCTGAGCGAGCTGCTCGAGCGATGCATAGTCATTAAGATTGTAGACACTGGCTTTGCGGTCAATCCGGCGCAGGAAGCCTGCCAGTGTCCTGCCCGGTCCGAGTTCCACGAAAAGATCGCAGCCGTCGGCAAGCATGCCGCGCAGTATCTGCTCAAACAGCACGGGACTGCTCGTCTGTTTCTCCAGCGTGTCCTTCATCGCGTCCGTTTCATAGGGCAGACCAGTCTGGTTCGCATACAGGACAAAATCCGGCTCACTGAACGTCTCAGAGCGGATAACTTCTCCTGTCCGTGCGGCAGCCTCCTGCATCCGCTCAGAATGGAACGCTCCTGACGTCGCGAGCGGCGTCACCTTCAGGCGGTGATCACGGGCATAGGAGATGAGACTGTCCATTTCTGCCACGTCGCCGGCCACGACCGTCTGTCCCGGGCAGTTATAGTTCACCGGTGCCAGAACACCCTGTCCGCGGATCAGATCTACGATCTCCTCCACTTCGCGGGCTTCCAGCCCCAGGACGGCAGCCATGGAACCGGGGTGCAGTTCAGCTGCTTCCTGCATGAATTCAGCACGTCTCTTCACCAGCTTCAGTCCGGTCTCAAATGAAAAAACCGACGCGGCATACAGCGCTGCGTATTCTCCCAGGGAGAAGCCAGCCCCGACTGCCGGCCGGACGCCAAGTGTGCTGAATGCTGCCCAGCAGGCACAGTCCACTGTGTATACGCACGGCTGCGTCCAGATGGTCTCGTTCAGTTTTTCCTGCGGTCCCTCGAAGCACAGCTGCGTGATTCCAGGCAGAATCTTTTCTGCTGTATCAAATATCTCGCGCGCCGCCGGGACACTTTCGCAGAGACTTCTTCCCATGCCCGGCTTCTGTGCCCCCTGGCCCGCAAACAGAACTCCAATCTTCATTTTTCCACCAGCTGCGGCGCGCTGAGCAGAAGCTGCTCCGCTTCCCCGGTGATTTCCCGCAGAATCTCGGCGGCCGGCCGGATTTCCCGCACCAGTCCAGCTATCTGACCCGCCATGACAGAGCCGTTTCTTACGTCACCCTCTTTGACCGCCTGCCGCAGACGGTCCGATCCAAGCGCCTCGTACTCTTCCAGAGATGTCTCTTTCGCCTCCAGTTCCTTGAACTGCCGTGTCAGGCGGTTTTTCAGCCCCCGCACCGGATGACCGGTCGCGCGGCCGGTGACGACGCTGTCCGAATCCTTTGCCTTGAGCACCTTCTCCTTGTAGTTTTCATGGACGGTGCATTCTTCACAGGCCAGGAAACGCGTACCGATCTGGGCACCGCAGGCACCCAGCATGAAGGACGCCGCCAGACCGCGGCCGTCCGCTATGCCGCCCGCTGCCACGACGGGAATGCTGACGGCATCTGCCACCTGCGGCACCAGCGTCATCGTCGTCGCTTCCCCGATGTGGCCGCCCGACTCGGTTCCTTCGGCGATGACAGCATCCACACCCATGCGCTCAAGGCGCACAGCATAGGCCACGCTGGCAACAACCGGCAGCACCCGGATCCCGGCTGCCTTCCACTTGTCGACAAAGGGACCAGGGTTGCCGGCGCCTGTCGTGACTACCGGAACTTCCAGATCGACCACCATCTGCGCCAGGGCTTCGGCATTCGGAGAGAGCAGCATGACATTGACGCCGAACGGTTTATCCGTCATTTCCTTGACCTTGCGGATCTCCGCCTCTATCACCTCGGGCGGCGCACTCCCACCGGCAATGATTCCAAGCCCCCCGCCGGCGCTCACGGCTCCGGCCAGGCTGGCGTCCGCTACCCAGGCCATGCCGCCCTGCATGATCGGGTACTCAATATTCAAAAGCTCTGTGAGCCGCGTTCTCAAAACTTACCTCTCTTAAGAAGAAAGCGGATCGCCGAAGCAATCCGCCTCTCATTGATCCGCCGGACAGCCTCGGCTGACGTCCGGTCGATCCGCGGCGGCATGTCCGTCAGGACTGCCGCGCACCAGCTGCTTTTAAATCAACGTCTGTTATTTGTTGTCGATATAATTGACAAGGTCAGCAATGGTCTTCAGTTCCTCAGTGTCCGCAATTTCCGTGTCGAATGCGCTTTCCAGGTCCATCACGATTTCCACCATGTCGAGAGAATCAATCGAAAGGCTCTCAAAGGTTGACTCCATGGCAATATCTGCCGGATCGATGTCCATCTTGTCGCTGATAATCTCAACGATCTTGTCATATGTCATTTCAGATACTCCTCCAGTTTGATCCGCTTACCATTCGTACAGCGCGGCGCCTGACGTAAGGCCGCCGCCGAAGGCAGCTATTGCAAGCAGGTCTCCCTTTTTGAGCAGTCCCTGCCTGTTCATCATATCCAGGGCAATCGGCACGCTGGCCGCTGAAGTGTTGGCCACTTCGTCTATATTAATGAAGAATTTGTCGAGAGGCACGCCGAGCCGCTCAGCCGCCGTACGGATGATCCGCGCATTCGCCTGATGCAGCAGAAACCAGTCCGCATCCGTCACCGGCCGCCCGACTGCCTCAAACGCTTCCCTGAGTGCTCTTTCGGCCTCCCGGGTCGAATATACGTAGACTTCTTTCCCTTTGAGGGAAACGTAAGAGGGTGCCACCCCGTCTTCCGTATGGGTATTCATTCCGTTAATCTCAATCGTATGATTGTCGTCTGGTACAGCCCGCAGGCTGAAATACTTGAGATTGTCTCCGGGCGCAATAATAGCACACCCAGCACCATCCCCAAACAGAACGCAGCTCGCCCGGTCTTCCATATTCATAAACCGCGAGAGCGTCTCACTGCCGCAGACCAGAATGGGCGCTCCGTCCTCCTCGAGCAGACCCTTCGCAGCCCCGAGAGCATACATAAAACCGGAGCACGCTGCATTCACATCAAAAGCGAACGCGTCCCGGATCCCAAGCTCCCGCTGAACCTGACTGGCTACGGAAGGCACACCCATTTCATTGGTGACCGTTCCCACGACAATACCGCCGAGGTCACCGGGTTCAAGACCGGCCGCATCAAGCGCGCTGCGGGCCGCCCTGACACACATGTCCTTGTTCCACATCCCTTCGTCCACATAGTGGCGTCTTTTGATACCGGTGCGCGTTGTGATCCATTCATCAGACGTGTCAATAATCTTCTCGAAGTCTTCATTGGTCATGACCCCCTCGGGAAGGTAACTGCCGGTACTCAGGATACGAAAGCTGTCCATCTGTGCTCCTCTCTTGCTGAAATGTCCGCCGGCACGGCGCGGGATACCCGTTTCCGGGACACACCTCCAATTCCGGACATGCCAAGAAACCGCCGCGCGGCGCTATTTCTATTTTATGTTTCCTGTCCGCAGCTGTCAACGAAACCGCCTTTCCGGAGTAAAGAAATCCATACACTTCTGCTTGCTGCTTCTTTACGCGGCCCTGCTACGATAAAACCAGGAGGAAACCTCATGGAATATGCACTCACAACAGCAAACCTATCCAAGTCGTACGGAAAAAGGCGGGCACTTGTCGGCTGCAGCCTGAATGTTCCAGTCGGTTCCCTGTACTGTCTCTGCGGCTTGCGCGGCGCCGGCAAAACGACACTGCTGCGTATCCTGTGCGGTCTGCAGAAACCGACCGTCGGCTCCTATACCATTCTCGGAGCCCACTCTGCCTCACCGTCACTGCAGCAGGCCCGCCGTTATGTCGGAGCGGTGCTCGGGACGCCGTCTTTGATTGGCCGCCTGTCCGCGGCCGGCAATCTGGAAGCGCACGCGAGACTGTACGGCCGTCAGGCAGCGTCCCGGCCGGCAGACATTCTGCGGCTTACCGGACTCGCGGCTGCCGGAGCGAAGCCTGTACGCAACTTCACGCTTGGCATGCGCCGGCGCCTCGCCATTGGCTGCGCCGTGCTTGCCGCTCCCCGGCTGCTCCTGCTCGATGATCCGGCCGCAGGCCTTGATCCCGCGGAAGTCAGCGACGTCTGCAGCCTGATCAGCCGCATCCACCGCGCTTTCGGTACAACGGTGCTGATGACGGCCAGCTGCCCTGACGCGATCGGAAATCTGCCGACGCACCTGGGCTGGCTCAACAAGGGCATCCTGGAAGGTACGGTCGAGCAGTCCGGCGTATCCGCCACTGCTTTCCCAGCTCCCTGCAGCCTGGCCGCCAGCAGTGACTGTCAGCCGCCGTTAGCGCCGAAAAAACAGCAGCTCCGAAAAATCCTGCCGCAGTTCACTATGCCTGGAGAGATGAGATCATGACAATGAAAAGCCTGCTCAGTCAGAACTGGTTTGTAGCCCGCAGCAGTGTGCTTCTTTGGCTGTGCTGCGCCGCGGCTTTTGTTATCACGTTTTTTGTCATTGCCGATAACGGGGATTCGCAGATCATTCCCGGACTCGGTCTTGTGTATGCTTTCTTTGCAGCCGTCTACCTTGGCGATGCCGGCACCTCCGGACGCCTGGACGGACAAGTGATTCACGGCAGCGCCCGCTTCCGCATCTACCTGGCACACTTCATCACGCTCTTCGTGTGCTTCCTGCTGATTCTGTTCTGCACGCTGCTCGGCGAGCTGGCTGCATATGCTGTCAACGGAGCTTTTTTTGACATGTCCGGACCGGGCCTGTTGCTTGATACAGCCGGGCTCCTTCTGAACGCTGCCGGCTACGCTGCCATGTACGCTCTTATCGGACTGCTTACCGTCGGGAGACGACCCGGCCGCGGCACTGTCCTGCTGATTGTCTGCGTTTCGCTCGTTCTGGCCCTGGCTATCTGGGGATCTGTGATTATGGACCGGCTCGCACAGCCGGAGTATGACATGGTTATCCGTACGGGCTTCAATACAGAAATCGCCTGGTATGGCGACGATTATCCAGATGGGGTCGAGGCTGAAAAGGTGCCGAATCCCTACTACGTCGCTGAGCCCGAACGCAGCCGGCTGGAATCACTGACACGGTTCATCCCGGTTACGCAGTGTATTGTGCTGCACAGCTTTCTTGATATGGAGCCTACCGCGGACGCAGCCGGTATCGCTGGAGAAATCTATCTGTACAGTGCGCTGCTGACCGCAGTCTGCAGCGCAGCCGGAATTGCACTGTTTCAGCGGCGGGAACTGGACTGACCAGAGAAGGCCGCTGCCTTCTGGGAAGCCTGGGCCCGCGCGGCGCGGCAGTGATATTCATAGCACGTGCAGAGCTTCCCGACACAGATCAGCACAAGGCGCTGGCTGCGTTCTGGAAGACATGAGACGCGCCCTGCTTTGCCTCTTCCTACCGCCCGGTGTTCCCCCTTCTGCACAGACGCCGGCGCGTCAGCGAAGCAGCGTAACGCAGAGCATTCCTCAGCAGAACACAAACGCAGCAGATGTACTGGCGGGCGATAAGATTCGCCTTAGAATCATGCAGCGCCGGATTTATGTGCGGAGGGAGCTACGACATTTTGGCAGATGCTGCGGCTCCTCAGTAGAGCAGCACCGGCAGACGCCGCAGCGAATCCCCGTCATTCCTTGGATAACGCCCATTATCGGGTGAACTTCCGCCAGGGGCAGATCTTCGTCTCAGGCGGCGGCTGTCTGCTCCGCTCCTACCGCTCACTCTCCTTCCGCGTCACAAAAGACTGCATTATTGTGATCCCAGCCCGTGCTTCAGTATACTGAAAGAAGGAGCATTTGCGCGTACAGACGCTTGTTCCGCGGTCTGCGACCTGGGAGTATTTTGCCAGGACGTGCCAAGAAACTACCGTTTCAACCGCGAAGGCAGCAAGCGGGAGCATATTCCGAGGAGCATTCACGTGGATACACGAGTAATCAACGAAATCATGCGTCAGTTTCGTCAGGGCGGCCGCGACAGCGAATGGCATCAGTTTCTCAGTGCTGTCAGAATTACGAATCTGCATGGATGGTCCGGCCAGGAAGTGATCATGCGCTTTCCCATCGTGGCCATTGCCGGGGAAAACGGGATCGGCAAAAGCACGGTACTGAAGGCTGCTGCGTGTGCCTACACAAACCAGGCGGGGAGCACCTTTTATCCGGCCCAGATGTTTGTCCGGACTGCCTGGGACGAGAAGGCCTATGCAGACGCCGAGATACAGTACGAAGTCAAGCAGGGAACCCAGACAAAGGAACTCAAATGGACCCGGAAACAAAGATGGTACTTCTCCCCCAGGAGCAGGAACGGTTCCGGCAAGCCCAAGAGAAACGTCTTTTTTCTCGACATTTCCAGAACGCTGCCGCTGGACGCTACGGCTGGATATGCAAAGATTGCGAAACTGGCGACTTCGGAAATGGGTGCGGCGGAGGTTCTGTCCCCAGAAGCAGTTCGGGATCTTTCTTACGTGCTGGGGAGAAAATACCGAGAGGCTCGCTTTGTCGGTACGGACGTCGACAACGAACGCAAGGTTGGTCTCGTGACAAAAAACGGCGGCGAATCCGGCACAGAAATCTCGCAGTTCCATCAGGGTGCAGGCGAGCATTCGCTGCTCAGTCTGTTCAGACTGCTGAGCGAGGTCCCGAATCAGTCACTTCTTCTGATCGATGAGCTGGAAAACTCGCTGCATCCACAGGCACAGCGCCGGCTGATCACGCACTTACTCAACGTCTGCAGAGCCAAGAAGCTGCAGATCATTCTTTCGACGCACAGCGCGTTCGTCCTGCAGGAACTGCCGCCGATTGCCAGGGTCATGCTGGTGCCTCTGCATCATGGACTGGATGTGGTTTACGAAGTATCTCCAGATTTTGCACTCTCGCAAATGGACGAAGAAAAGCATCCGGATCTCCGAATATACCTCGAAGACAGTGAATCTGAAGCCATGTTCTGGGAAATCCTGCAGAAGGACAGGGACGCCATGGCGCAGCTTACGAAAAGGATCGAAACGCATTCCGTCGGAACTGCATCCGTAGTGGAAACCCTGGACCGTCTGGGGCGCGAGAACAGGCTGGGTTTTCCGGGAATGGGCGTGCTTGATGCCGACAAGGCCTACGCTTCCGATACGCTCACGCTACCAGGGTCGCAGGCCCCGGAAAGAGAAGTTCTGGGGGCGCTAAAAGGAAAGAACTGGCCAGGTCTGCCCGAGCGGTTCGGAATCGGCGCAGGCAGGCTTTTCAAATATTTCGACGATGCGCTCCTGCTGCCGGATCATCATAAGTGGACCGCGTACATCGGGGATCAGGTCGGCATGAGTCAGGACGTCGTATGGAAGATTCTGCTGGAGGAATGGCGAAAAACCTGTCTGAGCGAAGAGGAAGCCGCACGGCTTATTGACACAGTTCGTCAGCATCTCGATGTCTGATCGGCAGAGCACAGCCTGCGGACAGGAACGGGGGCGGACTCGCTGAAGCTTACAACATCATACTCTGAGATCGGGCTCGGCATAACGCGCCAGAATTCTCCTTTTTGGGTCTTGGTAAAAAGAGGGGGATTCAATGTCCTCACAGCAGTTTACAACAAATAGTCTGTAGAAAATAAGATAACAAAAAATCGCTCAGATGCTGTATCATGTAAGTAAGCTAAAAACACATGAGAAAGGCTGAGCGATGAAAACATTGTACTC
>JAAUYQ010000064.1 GCA_014805015.1 Clostridia bacterium
GACGTCTCCGTTGCTCAGCTTCTTTTCTACGGTATACGTTTTGATTTCTCTGGACGGCTTGGGCGGCATGGTGAATCTCCGATTCTATTGTGTGTCCATAATATAATAGACACACAATAGAAATCAAGACCTCCGGTACCTCAGTTAAGCAAAAAATGCTTACTGCGCGGTCGTTTTAGGTGTCCTTTATCCAACTTTTGGGCTTCAAAGTCTGCAGGCAGTATCTGCGTTTGACGAGTGAATGTCACTCGCTGTCTTATGATACGCTGACTGCGCATCTGTGCATTGTGCTGTGCCGGTACATCATGCTGGCCATCGAACAGCGATGTAGCACAGACGAGCGGACGATGGGCGAACTGTTCCGTTTTGCTGTCGATGAGATCCGGGATATCACTCTGGCGGAAGCGCTTTTTATCTTATGGAACAGTTCGTTTCCTACTGCGAGGCCGGTCTGGAGGTTACATCTGATGTCGCTTCTGCCCTATTAGAGGACTTCGTCAGCCAGCTTCCCCCGGGTGTTCAACGTGTACTCGCGTGCATAGATGGGCGATGCGCCTAAGGGTATCTGACACCTCTCAGATGCAGTCGCCAAGTGCATCCCGCTCATTTCTGGGTGTGGGAAGTTTGAGTTCTTTAAGATATCGTCCTGCGGCTGCAGGATCCACAATTCTATTGCCGGCAGATCCCGCCGCGGCTGCGGCTTATGGCCTGGCTGCGCTCCCTGTTTCCGCCCAGAAGATTTGCGGGCACTGTGCTTCGGCTTTGGCTTGCCGGCCAGGGTTTCCTTGGATGACGGAATGCTTGAATTCCACGAGTTCATGTTGAGAAGCCGCTTTTGCCTGGCGATCTGCCCGTCGCGTTTTTCAATCTCCGTTTTCAGTGCGTAGTTCTCCCGCTTGATGTCCTGGTGTTTTTCCCTCCACATTGTTCTTCCGGCTTCCGCCTTGGCTGCAGCCTTCTGTGCCTGGGCAACCTTCCTGTCACATTCTTTTCGCAGATTATTGTTTTCCCGTCTGCATTCCCGCTCCACATCGTCAAAGACGTCGCCCCAGTTGCGGCGCATCTCCGCCATTACGTTTCCTGACCGTACTTTCTCTGCTTTGAGGTCGCGTCTGGCCTTGTCCAGCTTCTTCTGGACGCCTACAGCTGACTCTGGTGCTTCTTTCTGCAGGTATCGCAGCCTCTCTCTTCCTTCAGCTTCTGATTCTCCCGCTCAAGCGCCTTTATCCACAGCTGCTGCTGATCTGAAAACTTACGCACATCAGCAATCCGCTCTCGCTCGCGCCTGACAGTATCCTGCAGTTTCGCGTTCTGCCGCAGCAGCGCTGCGTTCTCTTTACGGAGCTATTTACATTCTGAACAGTTTCCCACTGTGCGCGACCTCCTTTCCTCAGATTCTCACTATTGTGGCCTGTCCGCCATCGAAGACCACAATAGTTATATCGGAAACACATTGGAAAAGTTTAGCGCTTATAAGCGTCTATCCGACAACTCTTCGCTGGGGGGCGTGTACAGTTACCCTCAGTTTTGCCCCTGCATGCAGCACATTCTGCCCCACACTTGAGCAGGACAAAACCGGGAGTTATAATCCAGATTATAATAATCTGGATTATATACTGACGGGCACAAAGATTTGCCTGCGACTCGAACAGCCTCGGTTCTGTGGGCACAGGAAGCCACGTTGATTTGGCAGATGTCACGGCTCGCCAGTATAACTCCCGCAGCATGGTGCAGAATGTTTTTTGATCGTATTCATGAGCTAAGTGCTCTGGAGGCGCTGTACAGCTGTCCGGGCAGCAGCATTGTTATCGTATACGGCCGCCGTCGGCTGGGCAAAACCTCCCTCTTAAACGAATTCGCAAAAGGAAAACCTGCCCTGTACTATCTGGCCACACAGGAAAGCGAATCCGAAAACCGCAGATCGTTTCAGCAGTATGTCGCCGATTTCACTGGAAACACGCTGCTCAGATCTGCCGCTGTGGACTCCTGGGAGTCCCTGTTCAGCCTGATTCCAGCATCACAGCCCGGCCGCAAAAGTGTGATTATTCTGGACGAGTTTCAATACCTCGGACAGAACTGTCCCGCTTTTCCCTCCATCATGCAGAGAATATGGGACAACAACCTGCAGGGCAGCAATGTCATGCTGATTCTGTGCGGATCGCCTATTCACATGATGGAATCGCAGACACTGCACTACAGCAGTCCGCTGTATGGACGCCGCAGTGCACAGATCAGACTGGGTCCGATTCCTTTCGCTAATTATGGTTCATTCTACCCTGGGGCCTCAGCCCCAGAGCTCTTGTCCCTGTACAGTATCACGGGAGGCGTTCCCGCGTACGCCGAGATTTTTCAGCCCCGGCGCGATCTGTTTGAGATGATTGCAGCACACATCCTGAGCCCAACCAGCTTTCTGTACGAGGGACCCAACTTCCTGCTGAGCGGGGAAGTCCGTGAGATTGGCAGCTACTTTTCTATCCTCAAAGCTATTGCTGCCGGGGAACAGAAACTTGGCGGTATTGCAGCCAGACTGGGACTTGCCCAGTCACGCCTAAGTCAGTACCTGCGAACGCTCGCCAACCTCGGGCTTGTGCATCGCGATGTTCCCGTAACCGAATCTGCGCCGGAGAAAAGCAAACAAGGTCTGTACCGACTGCAGGATAACTTCATGCGGTTCTGGTTCCGTTTCGTATACCCAAACAGCTCTTTGCTGGAGTCTGGACAGAGACAGGCAGTGCTGGATATGATCCGCCGAGAGTTCGTGCCCGGCCACCTGAGCTGGGTCTACGAAGACGTATGTCGGGCGTATGTTCAGGAAATGTTCTCATCCGAAACTAGACCTCTGAAACTGCAGAAGGTAGGACGGTGGTGGAATCGGCACAGCGAAATCGATGTCGTCGGTATCGGTGAAGCCGCTATTCTGTTTGGAGAATGTAAGTACTGGAGCTCGCAGCGCGTCGGGCTGAATATTCTTAATGACCTGCGCCGGAAGGCCGCTGAGGTCAGACTGCCAGATGACGGAAAAGAAAAGTACTATGCACTGTTCGCCCCAGGCGGGTTTACCGACGATCTCGCTCAGCTTGCCAAGGAGGACAGCCATATTCTGCTCAGTACAGGGCTGCCCGCCGCTTCAGTATCGTCCGCGAATGCCTGATTTTGGACAGCGGGCTGAAGCGGCGCGGGAGTTTCTCTGCTGCGGGGGCCGGCCGCGGTCTTGGGAGCGCTACATGCGCGGCTCTGATCAAGCGGATGTACTATGAATGTCCTCTGCAGCACTTTCTGAAGCGCAAAAGACCGCCTGGACGGATCGCAGTGTATCCGCGGCGGTCTTTTGCTGTGCAGCAGCTTACAGGCTCCTGACGATCATCCCGGCCGCATCTTCTCAGCATCCGGCCTCAGTCCGAAGCTCTGCTGGTCTGCCTGAGGCAGTCAGGATGCGGGACTGGCGCTTCCTCCCAGAATAGCAACCGTAGCCGTGGCCTGAGCTGTAATGGTACCGGAAGGCGCGGGGCTTCCAAGGCTCGGCAGTGTGCTTGTACTGCCCGACGGCGCCTCGAGGATTTCCGTTCCGGCACCGGTCCGCTTGTAGTAGAGCTTGATGCCGCTGACGATGGCGTCGACGATCTCCTCCTGGTACTCAGGCGTCTGCAGGCGGGCCTCTTCCTCTGGGTTGGAGAAAAAACCGCACTCGACGGTGCAGCTTGGCTGTGAGCCGGGGATCAGCACATCGTACGGAACGTCAAGTGCCATGCGCGGCTCCGCTATCTCAAGCTGATAGTTCATCATATCCTGCACGGCCAGCGCCAGAGTCTTGCCGGCCGTTCCATGGTAGGCATAGAAGACCTGCGGACCCTGCTTTTCCGGATCTTCCTCGTACTGATTCTGATGGATGCTCACAAAAGCATCCGCATTGCTGTCTGTAATGATTTGCTTGCGCAGATCCATGTCTTCTTCTTTCGAAGGCGCCAGGGCATCATCTGAAGTGCGCGTCATAATGACCTCAGCGCCCTCAGCGATCAGCCGGGTCTGCAGGCGCTGCGCAATTTCAAGGTTCACTTCTTTTTCGAGCCGTCCGTCGACACCCGTACAGCCGGCATCAAAGCCGCCGTGCCCGGCGTCCACAATAATCTTCCTGCCGGCAAGCGAAATGCCGGTCACGTCCATCAGTTCCGCTTCCGTCGGTTCATGGACAGGTTCCGGTTCTGGTTCCTCGCTCCCGCTGAGCAGATTGACTGTGATCAGCACCGCAATGACACCGGCGCAGGCAATTGCTGCCCAGACTATAATCTTCCGCCCGCGCTTTTCTCTGCGCATGTTGCCCTCCAAAGCTATGGGCGCTTTCCTCCCATCTAAGTCCGAACGTCTCTGCCGGCCATGCCAGCAGCCTAAGAAAGAAAACGCCATGTCCGTACCTTACCGGCCGGGCTCTGTCAGTCACCGGCCTTTTGCTGCATCCGCCCGAAAACCCTTTACCGGAGATCCCAAGTTTGGGACGCAGTCCTTTGCTGCCTCCAATATATATCGCCGCGAATAAAAAAAGACGGAAATGTCACAGAGTTTTTACATCCGTGTAACAAGTCTGTGCAAGCGTCGCAAAGCGGTATAATGTCAGCAGAAAGGGGACCAGGCTTATGAGTATTCTCGGAGCGATCGCGGTACCGCATCCACCTATTATCGTGCCGGAGATCGGCCGCGGCGAGGAAGAAAAGATCAGCGCAACAGCGAAAGCGTACAAAGACGCTGCCCGTTTCATTGCGGAGCTGAATCCACAGACGATCATCCTGCCGTCGCCGCACAGCACAGCATACACAGATTATTTCCACATCTCACCGGGACGCGGTGCCCAGGGGGATTTCGCCCAGTTTGGGGCTGGATCCGTCCGCCTGCAGGCGGACTATGACCAGGAATTCATAAAGACACTGACAGCGCTGACCGGCCAGGCTGGTCTGCAGGCCGGAACGCTCGGAGAGCGGGAACCGCGCCTTGATCATGGGACGATGGTGCCGCTGTATTTCCTGCATCAGGCGGGACTCGGACATATTCCCATTGTCCGTATCGGTCTGAGCGGTCTCGGCGACGACGCGCACTACCGGCTTGGACAGCTGATTCAGCAGACAGCAGATCAGCTTGACCGCCGCGTCGTCATTCTCGCGAGCGGCGATCTTTCGCACAAGCTGAAAAATGACGGACCGTACGGCTTTGCTAAGGAAGGTCCTGTTCACGACCAGAAAATCCAGGAGATCTTCGCCAGCGCGGACTTCCTTTCCCTGATGCAGCTTTCACCGGATCTGCGGGAAGCGGCAGCTGAGTGCGGCGTCGGGTCGTTCGAGATTATGGCCGGAGCTCTGGATGGTCTCGAAGTGAAGGCAGAACTGCTGTCCTACGAGGGGCCGTTCGGGGTCGGCTATGCCGTCGCCACCTTCGATGTTACGGGCAAGTCAGACAGCCGGCGGTATCTCGACCGGTACATAACTGAGCAGCGGCGGCAGGCGGCGGAGCGCAAAGCCAATGAGGATCCATATGTGCAGCTTGCCCGGGCAACGCTCGAAACGTACGTGCGCGAAGGCCGTCAGATTGATGTTCCGGACGGACTGCCGACCGAAATGACCGGTGAGCGCGCCGGAACGTTCGTATCCCTGAAGAAGCATGGACGGCTGCGGGGCTGCATCGGAACGATCCAGGCAACGCAGGGCAGCATTGCAGAGGAAATCGTAGGCAACGCGATCAATGCCGGCACGCAGGACCCGCGTTTCCCGCCGGTTACGGAATCTGAGCTGCCGGAGCTTGTATACAGCGTCGACGTGCTCGGAGACAGCGAGCCCGCAAAAATAGAGGACCTCGATGCCAGCCGCTACGGCGTCATTGTCACGAACGGATACCGCCGGGGCCTGCTGCTTCCCAACCTCGAAGGTGTGGATACGCCGCAGGAACAGATTGCGATTGCACTCTCAAAGGCAGGCATAAGGCCCGGTGAGCCCTATGAGCTTGAACGGTTTGAGGTGGTGCGTCACAAATGAGCGCCGAATGCCGGATCTGTCCGCATCACTGCCGGATAGAAGATGATCGCCTCGGCAGATGCCGGGCACGCGGCGCCAGGAATGGCGAGGTGGTGGATCTCAACTACGGCCGCCTGACCTCAGCCGGCCTCGATCCAATAGAGAAAAAACCGCTTGCCCGCTTCTTTCCGGGATCCATGATTCTGTCTGTGGGAAGTTACGGCTGCAATTTCCGCTGCGGCTTCTGCCAGAATCATTCCATCTCCATGTGCGGTCCGGACGAAAGGTATGAATACTGCTCGCCGGAGCAGCTCACGAACGCTGCCGTCCGCCTGGTCCCAGAAGGCAATATCGGTGTCGCCTACACGTACAACGAGCCGCTCATCGGCTATGAGTTCGTCCGCGACACATCCCGCCTCATTCATGAAGCCGGGCTGAAAAATGTGGTCGTGACGAACGGATTCATCAATAAGGAGCCGCTTAGAGAGCTTCTGCCGCTGATTGACGCTTTCAATATTGATCTGAAAGCTTTTTCGGAGGAATTCTACCACCGGATCGGCGGGCGTTTGGAGACGGTCAAGGACTCTATCCGCCTGGCCTGCGGGACTTCCCATGTGGAAGTGACGACCCTCATTGTACCGGGCCTGAATGACTCTGAAACGGAAATGGAAGCGCTCTCGTCGTGGCTGGCAGGCGTGAGTCCGGATATCCCTCTCCATATTACCCGCTTTTTCCCGCGGTTTGAGATGCTGGACACCGAGCCGACTCCGGTCGCGGACATTCTGCGCCTGGCGGATATCGCGAGGCAGCATCTCCGCTACGTCTACGAAGGCAATATCTGATCCGGGGCCCGGCTTATGCCGGGCCTTTATTGTATGTCCAGAGGCTCCGGATGATCCGGCACGGGGAACGCCTGGTCGAGCGCTGCGAGTTCCTGGTCGCTCAGTTCCACTTCAAGCGCCGCAGCATTGGCCCGCACATGATCAAGAGTGGCTGCCTTGGGGATCGCGACCACATTCTGCTGGTGCAGCACGAAGGCCAGCAGCAGCTGAATGACGCTGATGTTGTGTGCGGCCGCTATCTGCCGCAGGACCGGGTGCCGCACCAGTTCTTCCCGCAGCCGGCCGCCCTGCGCAACCGGACAGTACGCCATCATGACAATCCGCTGGCTGCGGAGCCATGGCAGCAGTTCGTAGTCGACGCCCCGCGAACCCAGGTGATAGAGCAGCTGGTCTGTGACGCAGGCGCTGCCGCCGGGCTGGGAGAGAACGTGCTCCATGCCGCGGAGGTCAAAATTGGAAACGCCCCAGCTGCGGATTTTGCCGTCCCGCAGGAGTTTCTCCATTCCCGCAATCGTGTCTTTTATCGGTATCGCTCCAGGCCAGTGCAGCAGATACGTGTCCATGTAGTCCGTGCCCATGCGGCGCAGGCTCTGCTCAGCACTGCGGATCAGGGCGTCGCCGCCGGCATGATATGGGTAGACTTTGGAGACAAGAAAGAGTCTGCTGCGGTCAAAAGGGGCAATGGCTTTGCCGACAACCTTCTCCGCACCGCCTTCCCCGTACATCTCTGCCGTGTCTATCAGAGTGATCCCTAGCTCAATGCCCAGGCGGAGACACTCAATCTCGTCCTGCTCGCGGTTGGACTTCTCGCCCATACGCCACGTACCCTGCCCAAGCTTGGGCATCTTCATGCCGTTCTTCAGTTCCACACTCTCGCCCCACATAGCGTCCTCCTGATTCGGTAGTACCGTCCCCGATTCCGGCTGCAGCCAAACATGTCAGCCAAGACATACTGTACAACAGAGCCGCGTCATCGGACAAGCCAGATGAACCATAGGGCTGCAGCCGCGGCTTTGTTAGGATTCCGCCGTGCGCGTATAATAATTGCATCATTCAGTTTTTTCAGTCCGCAGTCAGCCGGGCAGGCCAGTTGTGCCGTCCTAAGACCTGCTGTCTGCAGATGAGATAAGCCGCTGTTTCAAGCCTGGAAGGAGGTGCCGTCATGATCATCCGTCACAACAAGGCCGCGCTTGCAGCCCACCGCAATTACCTGAATAATCTGGCACGGGTTTCCCTGGCTATGGAGCGTCTTTCGTCCGGCTACCGTATCAACCGGGCGGCAGACGATCCGGCAGGTCTGTGCATCTCCGAAAAGATGCGGGCCCAGATCGGCGGGCTGAATATGGCTTCTAAGAATTCGCAGGATGCGATTTCGCTGGTGCAGACTGCCGAGGGCGCGCTTGATGAGACGCACGCAATTCTGCAGCGGATGAACGAAATTGCCGTGCAGGCTGCCACTGGGACCAACGAAAGTCTCGACCGCGCCGCTCTCGCCAAGGAATTCGAACAGCTCAAACGCGAGATCAATGATATTGCCGGCCAGACGACTTTCAACAATATGAATCTGCTCGATGGTTCGCTGTCCTATTCGGGTCCGGTCCGCAGCGCTGCCACGGCAGGCGTCAATCTGTCCGTGTCCAGTGATACCGATCCGGCTGAGCGCACCTACACACTCGAGTTTGACTACGCCAAACTGCAGGACGGCGACCAGATCAGCTTTCAGATCGGCGATCAGAATATCTCGGTCACAAAGCAGGCCGGGGACACACGGGGCTCGTTTCTCGACCGCCTCCGGTCGCAGGTTGCTGAAGCGGGCGGCCGGGTCAACGGCAATGCCGTGCTGTCCACGGGAACAGCAATCAGCGAGCCGATATTTAAGAGCGGTCCTCAGTCAGAATCGAATGCGCTGCGTATTCAGGTCGGAGCGCAGGAGAACCAGCAGCTCAATATCTCGATCGACTGCATGAATACTGCTGCACTGGGCCTTGACGGGGTCAACCTCAACGATCAGGATGCCGCCGGCAGGGCAATATCGGCCGTCCGCAACGCGATCGCCAAAGTGTCGGATCAGCGGACGACGCTCGGAGCTATGCACAACCGGCTGGACTTCAAGATTTCCAATCTGAAGAACACGGCGATCAATCTGTCAGATGCCGAAAGCCGCATCCGTGATACGGACATGGCCGCGGAGATGATGGAACTGGTCAAAGCGCAGATTCTGACGCAGGTCAGTATCGCCATCATGGCACAGTGCAACGGCCTCAACTACAACATACTTTCCCTGCTGGGATAGAAGAAGAGCCTCGGCTCGCTGTCTTTTTATAAAAACAACGGGGGCGGCTGCTCCGAGGGGGGCAGCCGCCCTGTTTCTGTTTGCAGATCTGTGAAAAGGTTTCGCCGTGACAGCCCCTGGCCGGCGGACACTGCGCAGCAGGACTGGTTCCCGCTGCGGAAGCTGCAGCCGGGACCGGCTGGCATGGCTGCTATGGCTGCACTGCCTGATCGTCCTCAGAAAGGCCGGCACTGCGCACGCGCAGGCGTTCCCGTACTTCCTGAACCCGCTGTTCTGCCTGTGAAAGAAGTGTATCCCGCTCTTTTGCCAGCTCCCAGTATCCGGATACGGCCTCTGCCCATTTGTCGAGCAGCGCCTCCACTTCCGAGATGCGGCTGCTGCGCTCGTCCAGCCTGGCATTCTCCGCCTGGAGCTCGGATGTCAGCTTCTCGAGCTCCTGCGCCTTCTCGTTCAGCATGTTGGCAGCTTCATTTGTTTTGCCAACCCGTTCTTCCAGTACGCGCGACCGCTCCTCAAGATCTGTCTCCCAGACAGCTAGCCGTCCGGCAATACCGTCAAGCAGATCTTCCCGCTCGTCAAACGCAGCTGTCCGCGCCGCGAGAGCCGCTTCCTGGGAAGCCACTTCTGCTTCTCTTTCTTCAAGAGACGTCTCCATGTCAGCGAGCGCCTGTTCCTTCTCAGCGAGGGTCTGCTTGGACTGCTCGATACTCTGCTGCTGTTCGTCGAGCCGCTGGGACATCTGCGTGAGCTTTTCCAGCAGTTCCGTCTGCAGAGCCTGGGACTGTCCGTCGGACGTCTGCTTGGGAGTTCCGGTGGATTTCTTCTGGATATCCGCAGCTTTGTCTTTCCCTTTGGATTTCTTTGCCATGTGACGTACGATCCTTCCTGCTTGGACTGCGAACTGCAGCAGTCCGCGTCCAGGCCTGACATTTCCGTCCAGCGGCACATCAGCTGCTGACACGGAACTCTCCATACTGTTTCTGCCTGTAGTCTATCACACCCACCGGGAAAGATTGCTGCTGTGTGAAAAGAAAATGATCATGCCCTTGTTCCAGCGGATACGGACTCGCATGCCGCATGGCATTCTCACGCTCCTGATGGCCGGTGAGTGCGCCAGGAGCCGGCCGGCTCACTTGCAAAGGCCGTCAACGCATTTTCTGCATCGCAGCCAGGTATGTACTACAATAGACCATGGCTGCGCCACCCGAAGCCTGTGCCGGACACTGTCCCTACTTTTCCCGGCAGGCGGCAAGCACAAAAGAAAGGGCATGTATTTTGACGCTACACTTGCCCAGATCCTGGAGGATCTCGGAGCATCAGAAGCTGCAGACTACGCAGAAGACCTCGCCGCGACCGATGCTCTCGGGATATCGACAGCACAGCGGCTGGCCATGTACACGCCCCTTTGCTACCTGCTCGAGTCTGAGGACGGCTACGGCACGAGCGACGTCGCCAAGTACTGGCGGATCCGCACCGGCCTCTCCCAGGGCGACACCTCGCTGACAACAGAGGTGAACCTGGCGCTGGCACTGCAGAGCAACGAGGCTGTGGAGTCTGTTGACTTTGCCACCGTCTGGGGACAGCAGCATACCGAGGCTGAGGTAAGCGGCTCAGGCACCGGGAATTTCGTCGCCTGGGCGGAAGAATGTACAGAATAGTCCCGGCAGGTTCTGTCCGCAGCCGCGAACTTCCTTCGCTGCCCTGAGGCGGCCAGTTCGCGGACGCGCTCCAGCACCGGGATCAGATCGTCCTGACTGCAGTCCCATCTGACCTGCCTATACAGAAAGCGGCACCCGTAAGGAACTTTACGTTCCGGAAACGGTGCCGCTTTTTACGTTTCTATGTTTTCAGTAACGGGCTTTGGCGGTGCTGTAGCTGTCCTTATCCCAGCTCCGGAACCAGTCGTGGATGCGGTCCAGGAACTCTGTATTGGTCTGTGTGCGGACAATCATGCTGAGCAGCTGCTCGGTCACCTCCGAAGTGTTGCCGCTTGAAAGTGCCTTGCGGAGCGTCAGCGTACCTTCGAGCTCCTTCGGGCTCAGCAGCAGATCGTCGCGCCGCGTACCGGATTTTCCAAGGTCAATCGCCGGGAAGATTCGCTTTTCGGACAGCTTGCGGTCCAGATGAATCTCCATGTTGCCCGTACCCTTGAATTCCTCGTAGATAATTTCATCCATGCGGCTGCCCGTCTCCACGAGCGCTGTCGCAATGATCGTCAGCGAACCACCGCCCTCAATGTTGCGGGCCGCCCCGAAGAAGCGTTTGGGCTTGTGGAGCGATCCCGGATCAAGACCACCGGAAAGCGTCCGGCCTGACGGCGGGACGATGAGGTTGTACGCGCGTCCAAGGCGCGTGAGACTGTCAAGCAGAATGACCACATCCCGGCCGTGCTCCACGAGACGCTTGGCCCGCTCAATGACCATTTCGGCCACGCGCGCATGATTCTCCGGCCGCTCGTCAAAGGTGGAGAACACTACTTCGCCCTTGATCGAGCGCTGCATATCTGTCACTTCCTCGGGCCGCTCGTCGATCAGCAGCACGAACAGCTCCACATCCGGATTGTTGGTTGTGATACTGTTGGCAATCTTTTTGAGCAGAATAGTCTTACCGGCCTTCGGCGGTGCCACGATAAGACCTCTCTGCCCCTTGCCGATCGGGGAAACAAGGTCGATAAGGCGTACAGCAAGATCGCGCGAAGCGTTCTGGCTCTCAAGTGTGAGCCGTTCATTCGGATAAATCGGGGTAAGATCTTCAAAGGGGATGCGGCGCTGGCTCGCTTCCACGGACTCGCCGTTGACCGTCTCAATATAAAGAAGAGCAAGGAGGCGGTCAGCATCTTTGCCGGGACGCGTCTTGCCGGTGACACGGTCACCGGTGCGCAGATTGAATTTGCGGATCTGCGCCTGCGAGACATAGACATCCTTGGGACCCGGCAGGAAATTCTGCGCTCTCAGGAAGCCGTAGCCGTCCTGATGCACTTCGAGAATACCGTCTGCTTCCTTGCAGTCTCCCGTGTTGAGCATCTCGTTGACTGCATCGTTGTTCGGGACATACTCAACGCGGCGCTTACCGTTGCCCATGCGCTCATCAGTGCTGAGCTCATTCAGATCGACGAGAACGTCTTCACTGCTCTCGCCGGTGCGCCGCCGCGAACGCCGAACGTCACCTGCGGGACGCTCGTATCTCTGTGTCGCGGTATTCTGGCGCCGCTGCTGACCCGGCCGGCGCTGCGCATCGTTCTGGTTTGCATCCGTTCTCCGGCTGCTGCTCTGCGCCCGCCGCACCCGGGGAGCCGGCGCTTCCGTGTTGACGGTGTCCAGAAAGTCTTCCAGCTCTGCACCGGCCGCTGTGCGCTCTGCCGTCACCGTACGTGTTCTTTCTGCCGTGGCTGTTGCGGTTCGCGACCGCACGGCCGTCGAAGCAGCCGGGGCACGGCCGCTGCTCCTCTGTGCCGAACGTGCGGGCCGCTGATTTGCCGCTGGCGGTTCTGCAGGCCCGGCCGTGGGCAGGATATCCGTAAGCATATATCCTGCAGGTACCGGTGCTTCCTCCTTTGGCGGCGCCGCCGCGGTTTTTTTCTTTGCCGCGGCTGTCGTCTTTTTCTTTGGAGTGGCCGGCGTTTCGGGTTCCTGATTGGGCAGCTCGCGGATCTTCGCAATCAGGTCTGCTTTCCGGTAGCGGGTCGGGGATTTGACGCCCGCGGCTTTGGCAATCAGCCTCAGATCTGCGAGGCTCTTTGACTCGAGCACGCCGTCGTCATTAAACTCGTCCATTGGATCTAACCTCTCTTATGAATTTATATACTTCAAGGAAAAACAGGCACAGAAATACATGAAATGTTATTGTCCGTTCTCGCCGGAACAGGCAGTGCTGAAAAAAGTCCGCAGGCGGAATCGCATCGCCGACCGAAAGGACACAAGAAACCTGCCGCATAGGTGCGCAGTCTTTACCAAAATTCAAGTAATTCAGGGTCATCCGGTACGGTCTGTGCCTCGTGGTTCCGGTCCTGCCTGTGCAGTCACGGAATCCGGGAGCCGTCTTTCAGCAGACACCGAAAGAGAGGGCTTGACAGCATAGTAGCCGGACTACATATAAAAGTCAACCGGTTTTTCCGTACAGACTCTGCGGCCCGCTTTCCGCGAAAGATCCTCACCCAGTCCGCTGCACCACGGAAAATGCCCGGAGCAGCATCCTTCCCCGCGGACGCGGAGCGAAACCCCCCGTCGCTGCCTGAAGCAGAGTGCCTGCCGCAGGGCGGGGCATTCAGACGTAATAGAGATTCTCCGTCGGATAATCCGGCTCGCAGGTTACGCGCAGATCCAGTTTCTTGAGCGCGTTCTCGTCCGTCTGCGTCAGCATGCACGAGGAATGAATCTCGCAGTCAGCAAGTGCCTTAAGCCGCTCAAGCGCCACCGCTGCCGTCGGATTCATAGCCGCACTGATCGATAAGGCAAGCAGTACGTCCTCAAGTGTGAGCAGCGGATCCCGCTCGCCGAGCACGTTGCTCTTCAGCCGCAGAATCGGTTCAAGGGTGAAGTGCGAAAGCAGCGGTATGTCATCGGCAATCTTCGCCAGATGCTTGACAGCGTTGAGCACCAGGCTCGCGCAGGGCTGCATGAGCTCAGTACGTTTGCCGGTGAGGATCGTGCCGTCCGGCAGCTCAATGGCCATAGCCGGCACACCCTCCCGCTTTGCCTTGCGCAGGGCGGCGCGCACCACCGGACGGTCATCGCTCGTCAGATGCTGCTGCTGCATGAGCAGCCGGTTCTGGTTGACAGTTTCCTGCGAGGCAGTGCCACGTTTGAAATTGCAGGCTGCCGCATAGTAGCGGCGGATAATCTCCTGTCTGGCGGCCTGCCGGCATACTTCGTCGTCAATAATGGCATAACCGGCCATGTTGACGCCCATGTCGGTGGGCGAGTTGTAGATGCTCTCTCCTGTGATTTTGGTGAGCATCGTCTTGAGAATCGGAAACGCCGCGATGTCCCGATTGTAGTTGACGGCCGTTCTGCCGGTGGCCTCCAGGTAGTACGGATCGATCATGTTGACATCGTTGAGGTCAGAGGTGGCTGCCTCATAGGCAACATTCACCGGATGGCTCAGCGGCAGATTCCAGATCGGAAAGGTCTCAAATTTGGCATAGCCCGCCTTGTTGTTCCGCTTGTACTCGTGATAGAGCTGCGAAAGGCAGGTGGCGAGCTTGCCGCTGCCAGGGCCCGGTGCGGTCACGACCACCAGAGGACGTTCCGTTTCAATGTACGGATTGGAGCCGTAGCCCTGATCGCTGACAATCAGATCCGTCTCGTCCGGGTAGCCCTTGGTCTTGCGGTGCAGATAGGTCCGGACTCCGCGGCGCTCAAGTTTGCGCCGGAAAACGTCCGCACTGCTCTGCCGGGCATACTGCGTAATGACAACGCTGCCGACATAAAGCCCCATCCCCGCCAGGCTGTCCATAAGACGCATCACCTCAAGATCATAGGTGATGCCGATGTCCGCACGCATCTTGTTTTTTTCGATGTCGGCAGCACTGATGCAGAAGATGATTTCTGTCTCGTCTTTCAGGGCCCGCAGCAGTTTGGCCTTGCCGTTCATATCAAAGCCCGGGAGAACCCGGGCCGCATGATAATCGTCAAACAGTTTGCCGCCAAACTCCAGATACAGTTTTCCCTCCGCGCTCTTAATCCGCCGCAGGATTTCTTCCGTCTGCCGCTCAATGTAGAGCGCATTGTCAAATCCGATTTCCACCTGGCCGCCTCAGAAACTGTTTTCCATCAGAATGACACGGCCGCGCTTCTTTTTGGTATCGCCGTCCAGCACCAGGACGTCGCCCTGCCGCTGGATATCGTACTCGCTGCGCGACGCCGTCACGAACGGCGTCACCGGGTCGATGTCAATCTTCAGCCGGTGAGTCTTGTAGTGCATCGGAATCATCAGGTTCGGCCGGATGCGTTCGCAGATCGCCAGTGCGCCCTCAGCGTCCACCGTATATCTGCCGCCCACGGGAATCAGCAGGACATCAATTCTGCCGACTGCGTCAAAAAAAGAATCATCCGGCATCCCGCCGACGTCTCCCATATGCAGAATGCGCAGGCCGTCCGCTTCTATCAGGTAGGCTGTCACGAATCCCCGCTCGCTGCCGCCGGCACTGTCGTGCGGCAGTGTATAGCCGGTGACGCGCACGTCCCCGCTTTGGTATTCGCCTGGGCTGTCCACCAGGGTGTACTCCCCCTGCACGCCCTGGACATAATCATGATCAAAATGATGATGCGTGACGAGGACCATATCTGCGGTCTCGCGCACCGGGGTCAGCCCGATGGAATTGTCATAGGGATCGATGACCAGCCGTACGCCTCCCTTGGTTTCGAAGGCAAAGCATGAATGGCCGATGTAACGAATTCTCATCGAAAGGTCCCCCTTCCTGAAAGCAAATCAGCTTCTGAGCTGATAGTGAATGTTGAGCCGGTTGAAGGCGCTGTCACTGCCCATCCGAATCACGTAGGCGAGGCCGATATGCCCTTCGTCCGGTTCGAGCCGGCTTTCCACCTGAGTGGGCAGGATGGAGAGCTGCAGAAGCCCGAAAGGTGTCTCATAAGCCGCCTCATAGATCTGCCGTTCCCGGAAACAGAATTCACTCTCCACGGCCCCGGTTCTCGTCAGGCGGAGCTCCTTGCCGGATAGCGTCACCCGCATCGTCGTATCTTCGGCGCCGAGCAGCTCCGTTTCCTGGTACTCAATAATGCACTCACTGCCGCTGCGCAGAAGCCTTCCTTCGGTCATGAATTCCGTGGCCTGCTCCTGCTCGTCCTCAATATGTGCACCCCTGACGCTCAAGACGATATTCTGCGCTGTCACCTTCTGTCTGGCCCTTCCTGTTCTTCTCCGGGATCCGGAAGCAGACCGGCCCATCGGGCGCCGACATCCGCTTCCCTATGCAAATTACACCACGGAACCGGCAGATTGGCAATCTTCAGGTGTCTGCCTGGCCTGTTCTGCCGCAGCGCCTTCCTCCGGCGGCACAAACGTCCATACAGCAAGCGCTCCGTCTCCGACTCTGAATTCGCAGCTGCCGTCCTCCGCGACCCGCAAAGGTGCCGCCTGCGGCTCGAGCAGACTGTACAGCAAACGCCCAGCATGCTGCGTTCCCACATACATGGTCTTGCTCCCGCCCGCAGCGTTGGAGAGGAGCACGGCGAGTCCGGAATCCGGGTGTTCGCTGTCTCCTTCCCGCGTCCAGCCGATAATGTCCGGATCATCCATGTAATCGTTCTGCCTGCCGTAGGAAAGTGCTTTGCGTACCCGCAGCAGTCTGTCGATCAGCGCCTTGTGCGGCGGCAGGCTGCGGGCTGTGATGCCGTAATAATCGCCGTAGAAGACACACGGGTAGCCGGCTTCCCGCAGCAGGATCACGGCATATGCCTGCGGCTTGAACCATTCCGGAATGAAGGATTCGAGGGCCTGACCAGGCTGTGTGTCATGATTGTCCACGAAAGTCACGGCCAGCTCCGGCTTGTAGGCGACGAGCGTACCATCAAAGAGGCGGCGCATGTCGTAGCTGCCCATGCTGGTTGCCGCCTGCAGCAGATTGTAGTGCAGCGGAACATCAAAGAGGGAGAATTTTTCTTCTGTGACGTTGAGGTAATTCTTCAGGGCCTCAATATCAGGCGACCAGTATTCACCGACAGAAAAGAGTTCCCGTTTTGCCTTGGTGCGCATTTTCTCAATCCAGTTGCGGTAGAAGCTGAACCGCATATGTTTGACAGCATCAAAGCGGAAACCGTCAACGCCGGTCTGCTTGAGGAACCATTGTCCCCAGCGGGTCAGCTCGGCAATAACTTCCGGGTTGCTCAGGTCGATGTCAGCGCCCATGAGGTAGTCGAAATTCCCTTTTTCGCGGTCCACTTCATCTGCCCATTCCTTGCCGTCGAACAGGTAGACACTCGACTCACCGTTCCAGGCGTCCCAGTCCACGCCGCTGAAATGATACCAGTGCCACTCAAAGTCCGAGTATTTTTTCTGACGGCCGGGGAAGAAATAGTGCGTCCAGGCCACAATCTCCTTGGTATCCGTGCCGACATTGCCGCGGTTCTCAGGGTCAGCCTCCTTGGCGAGCACTATCTCCGGCTCATCAGCACCCATCTTGTGATCAAGAACAATATCCGCGTAGACCTGTATGTTCTGCTTGTGAAGCGCCTCTATAGCAGCAAGAAGCTCGGCCTTGGTACCGTACTTGGTTGCCACAGAGCCGCGCTGATCAAATTCCCCAAGATCCCACAGGTCGTAGGTGGCGTAGCCAACGTCGTTGACACCGCTGCTGCCCTTATAGGCCGGCGGGATCCAGACCGCTGTAATGCCGTTACGCGCCAGTTCCGGCGCCTGCTGCTCAAGCTGCATCCACAGACGGCCGGGCGGCAGGTCCCACTCGAAATACTGCATTATGCAACCGTTTGTGTTCGGCATGACTTCCTCCTTCGATACTACGATCCGGCCGCCCTAATCTGATCGAGATCAGCAGCCGATATAACTTTTTATGGTAGTTCAAGCAGCACCGGGAAGCAAGAGAGGACGGAATGCCGAACCAGCAGACTTTACCAATATAAGCCGAGAAGGCCCCCACCTTAGGCGCCGAAGGCGGCAGGTGGGGGATGAATCGGCCCAAAATGGACTACGAGACAGAAATTAGCTGACATCGGAGCCTACGGACCGTAGAATACTGGAAACGGAAGGAGGAGCCGGATA
>JAAUYQ010000065.1 GCA_014805015.1 Clostridia bacterium
TCTATCCATGCTTGCACGTGAGAACGTACACATACGGTTGACTGTCCCTTACCGCAGGACTGTTTACAGAGCCGCCGCAGAGCCGCAGACTGGGGGATCATCCGGTACAGTTCGCGTTTCAGCGATCTGTACCGTCCCGAAGGACACGGGTGCGATAACATAGATAACGTAGTCAATTAAGACTTAGGCTAGTCAAGTTCGGCTTATGATCTACTTCACAAGCCCCCTCTTCCAGGCGATGCGTGCTTTACGCAGAGCCTAAGAGGGGGTTCTTGACTAATGTGCTGCATGTGGTGGAAAGAAAAGCTCACATTGTCGCCTAGGTCGATGGCAGCAATCTCCTGCAGGACAGTCTGCATCCGTTCAATTGACAGTGTTTCGCCTGCGAGAGTCACATTCATGTCAGCTGTCATCCGAGCGTTCACCCCAAGCATTGAAGCCAGCAGCATCCCGCCCTTCAGGACAAAACAATGCGAATATTCCGAAATGGAGATGCGTTCCAGGAAACGCTCCAACATGAAGATGGATGCCAAATCCTGGGTGCTTGCCAGACTCGTCCTGGACAGATTACGCAGATTGGCTTTGAGCTGCATTGCGGTCTTAATCATGCCATGAGCACCTCCATGTAATGGGTCAAGATTCTCTCCAACTCAAACGAACGAGCATAGCCGACAAGTTTCGGCCAGTCCTTACCCGGCAGCTGGCTGTAGGATTTCATAGACTGGTAGAAGGCCTGCGTCTCAATTTTGTTTCTGCTCCGAAGAACGTCGCAGACAGTCCGCTCCATGTCGTACACGCGAATTGTGTTACCGAAATAGGTCTGCATCGTCGTAAGCCCCAATTCGTGCAACTCGTGCTTCACTGTATAAACTTTTACCCCATTGGCGCTGAGGAGGCTTGGGTTGCAGCCCGTCCACAAAGTGACCTGTGCTTGTCTGGGGAGGTAGTCTGTAAGTCCGTGCAGCCGTAGCGCACTAAGGTGAGAGAAGATGAGCTTTGGATATCGCAGCTGCAAAACGTAATAGTCATCTGGCCAGGCCTCGGGACCCATGTAAATCCCGCGGGCTACGCGTTCAAACTCGTTCTCTACCACGAATCTGGCAAGCATAGGCCGGTTTACGCCGTGCGCTGCGGCGTCAGCTGTACGTAAATAACCGCCGTTCGCCCGTGCAAGTTGTTTCAGTGTCGTAAACGCCTTTTCGGTTCTTACATCCATGCTAATATTATAACGGTAGTTAGCACGATTGTAATCAAGACCCTGCCCTCAACCGCCGCGGCTCGCGACGGCCTTTCAATCAAGCCGCGACAGGCAGGAATGCGGGACCATATACGGCCACGCATCCAAAGACTCGCAACTTGCTTTTTAAGCAAATCACGCTATACATGTGCACAGCTGGAGGCAGAGATTTTCATCAACCTGCGGCAAGGCGATACCAGCCTTTACAGACAGGGAAGCAATTGCCGCTTGCCTCTTGTGCCAGAGCAGCCGTCATTCTCCCATATGACCAACCTTCTGTACTTCAGGAAACGCTCTGACAAGATGCAGATTTTTGATCTTCCGATTTGTCCACAGCGCGTGTCCAGCTGCAGCTTTCGCTTTCTATCAGCGTGTGGATACAGTACGACACGTACACGCCCAGATGCAGGAACTCCTTTTGTATGTTAGAAAAAGGCAGGCATGAAGAAGCGTGACTTGCTAAGCCAGACGGGTCTGCATCGCGGGGATAAACTGAAGGAGCTGCGGGAAAGCAAAGCGAACCCTCCTGCAGAACGGGGGGCAGTTCATGAGCGTCTATTATTTGGCGCAATCATCGGACTGATAATCGCTCCGTTTATCGTGCTAAGGTACTCCATGTAACCTGCCAAGGCAGCACAGCTGAGAACTAAGCCTAGCTGAAAGGAGTAATACGGCAAAGACCGCCCCCCACCCAGATTCTCGAACAGGAGCGGGTCGCACCGGAAATTGCTCGCCGCTTCCGTAGCACCATTGTTATAACCAGACCTCGAAGAAAAACGCCCCCCGATGTACCATTGCCGCCGAGAATCCACGTTGTCCATTCTGGACGAACCGGCGAAGCTGCATCATGCCTGGCGCCAGCTGCTGATTGCGGCTGCAGACGGAAGCCGCATCCTGTCTAAAAAAGACTATGCGGACGGACAGAACTATCGCGGAGCTTCAGGGCACAGAATGCCCTGTGCCCAGCTGCATCAGCTTTGAGAAGGTGCCGAAGAGCCAAGCCGCGAGATTGCATCTTTGAGATCCTGCCGGATCCCGATAGACTGCGGGCAGACACGTTCGCAGCGGCCGCACTCGAGGCACGAAGCCGGATCAGCCTTTTTCTCGGCTTTAGCGTATTCAGACTCGGCCTCCTGCAGCTGCCCATTTGTCAGCCACAGGTTCATTGCCTCAAAGATCTCTGGAATGACAATCTTCTGCGGGCACTCCGGCAGGCAGTAGCCGCAGGCAGTGCACGGAATGCCGCCCGCCTTGCCAAGCTCCTCCTGCGCCCGGGAGATGACAGCGCGTTCCTCGGCGCTGAGAGGTTTCAGGTCGCCCAGAATGTGCGTATTGTCTTTTACCTGATCCAGTGTGGACATACCGGAAAGGACGGTTATAACGCCGTCGAGGGAGGCGGCAAAGCGCAGTGCCCAGCTGGCGTAGCTCGCATCCGGATTAGCCTCGCGCAGAAGTCTCTTCACGGCCTCCGGCGGGTTTGCGAGGCGGCCCCCTTTGACCGGCTCCATGATCATGACAGGAAGGCCGAATTCCCGTGCAACCTCATAGTTGCCGCGGGAGTCCACCTTCGGATCATTCCAGTCAGCGTAGTTGATCTGCAGCAGGACAAACTCCGCTTCCGGGTGTTCCGTGAGCAGCTTGCGCAGTACTTTCGGGGAGCCATGGAACGAGAAGCCCATATGGCGGATAAGGCCGTCCTGTTTCTTTTTGGCGACAAAGTCCCACAGGTGAAAGCGGTCGTACAGCGTGTGACCGGTATCCATGAGGGCATGCAGCAGGTAATAGTCAAAGTAGCCGGCGCCCGTCTTGGCGAGGCTTTTGGAAAACTGGGATTCGGCGACCGACCGGCTCGGAGCCGTAACGGCGTGCATTTTAGTCGCGAGCGTAAAACTCTCGCGCGGATGACGCTCTACGAGGGCCTTGCGGACAGCCTTCTCGGAACCAGGATAGACGAAGGCTGTGTCAAAGTGATTGAAACCCGCTTCGAGGAAGGTGTCCACCATCTTCGAGGTTTCGGCGATATCAATGAACGGTCCCTTGCGGGGGAGCCGCATCATGCCGAAGCCGAGCCGGGCAGCCTGCTTGGTATCTGACATACTTTGTACCTTTCTGTGGTGTGCTGTCTGTTCCTTCCAGTATACCACGCAGCCCCGGCCGCCCCCCGTTCCGACCAGGCGTCATTATGTGGCTCGGCTGCAGCCCCGTCTCTGTGTGCCTACAGGCAGCGGGTCTCCTGTGCCGCGGAAATCAGCCGCTGGGAGCGCCGCCTTCAAAGACCATCCAGCAGAACCAGAAAGCACTTCAGGAGTCCCGCCCATGCCAGACCTGCCCGAGACATCTTCAGTGCGGGAACGGAATTTTGTCCATGGGCCGTCTTCTGCGGGCTTGATTTGCAGGCTGCCGGCCTTACGCATACGGCAGATACGGCGAACAGAGCTGCATAGCGGTACTGTCCGTCCAGCTCGCTGCACCGCGATGTCTTGTGGCGTACAAGAAGCCCTCCCGCGCACAGAAGCTGCTGCAGCTTCTGTGCGCACATAGCCGTCCCGTGCTGTCTGACGAGGCCGCTCCGCAGATATGGCCGCGGCATCTAGTGAACACCTGCCTGACTGTGCGCTGTTCCGTCTCCGCTGCGCTCCCGCAGGCACATATTCGCGGTCCGGCAGAGGGAACATACGATGAGCGCCGCCTTCGGTCCCTGCTCCGGTTTGCCTTAGCACTGCCTCTGCCGCTGGTCAGGCGGCATTCAAAGTTTCTTATATGGCGAATCTCTATTCACATATCTGCGAAAATTCAGCTCGGAGCTATCTGCTAAGAAAAAGTGCCATGAACGGAATGTGCAGAAATGAAGATTACGGACATATGTGAATCCGATATACTAGGAGTAACGGTGATGACGCGCAAGGGTAGTGCGCGTACATAGTCCGGCAACACAAGCATCACCAGAAAGGCCGTGACATGACGTCAAAAGACACGGAAACGCTGGCGGCACTGGCTGCCAGCTGCGGCAACGAACAGATTGCGGAAATCTACAACGAAGCCCGGTTCGGCGGCAGGGCGGTCGTGCATCCGGATGACCTCCACACGCTGGACTCGCCGGAAGCATCCGCCTATTCCGGCCTCAAAGAATGTCTCTCGTTCCTTGGCCGGGGTGAGGTCGCCCGTCTCTGGAAGCATGGTGATGATGCTGAGATTCTTGTTGTGGAAAATCTCTTGCACCAGCGGAGCGACCTGCCTGTCTGGCTCAGGAACAAGGAAGAGGCAATGCTGACGGCCCAGTGGAAGCAGCAGTGCAAGGCGCTGGGAGTAAGCCCGGACGGCAGAGACAAGAAGGCAGAGTCTATCCGGCTTGTGCCTGTGGCCTTTCAGGTTTTGTACTACGGGAACAAACCACGGGAGGCACCGACCACCCTCGCGGAGATGCTCGTGAAGAGCGGTATGCCCAAGCGCAGCCCGGACGCGGATCCTGACGTGCACCTGGTTTGGCGGATTCCCGACGGCGCCTCTGTCTGATAGAAACGCGTCTCTGCGATTTTGCGGGAATTGCACGCTGCTGGCTGCGGTTCCCTGGCTGCAAATCAGTCATCCAGTGAGGTATAGGACGGCAATCAGCTGCAGCGTGCGTCTGCACAGCGTATGGCTGCAGAACAGACCGACGGCTTAGAAATCAACAATGAACGATGCACTTCGCGCTCTGGCGAAGTACTATGCAGAAGATAACGCGGGTTCCGGAGAACCAACAGAATCAGCAAAGACCAATGCGCTTCGCGTTCTGGCAAAGTATTTTGACGAGGATAACGAGCGCTTTGCGGATCTGCTCAACACTTTCCAGTTTGGGGGCGCCCCGGCCATCCGGCCGGTCGATCTGTTTGCGCTGGATTCGCTGGAGGAAGCTGCCTATCCAGGCCTGCGCGACTGTCTTGGTTTTTCCGACGAGGGCGACTCGGCGCGTCTTTTGAAGACAGAGAAAGGCGCTCTGATTGTCGTCATCGAGAATCTGCTGGACGTGCGGTATGACATGCCGCGACGCCATCAGAACAAACAGGGAACATTTCTGGCTGCCCAGCATGAGGCACGGATGCAGGGCGACCAACCGGCCGCGCAGCAAGGAAACGAACCTTCGGCGCCTGTTGTGCCGCCGCCTATCTGGGCGACTTCCAAGTTGTGTACTACGGCAGCAAGCCCCGGGACGGGTCCGCTGACGATGACCGAGATGTACCCTGACAACCCGGAGATGCAAGACCTCATGTCGCACATCGATGGCACTGCCGTGTGCATAACCATACCATGTCTGGCAGCGATGAGCGCTCTCAGTGAATTCGTCCGGTGCCGTTCTACTGCGGTACAATACAGGGAGAGAAAACGCCTCCCGGAGACCCGCTGCACCGACCAGTCCTGTTGCTTAGACTACATGCTCTGTCAGGACGGACAGCTGTGCAGCATGAAGTAAGAGAGTACCGAGACAGACCGCCCAGCTCTTATACGAGGACCCCATGCTGAAGTATTTCTGACGACACACCAGGAGGATCGGCGCAGGCACTGCACGACAGTGCGCTGAAACTGCATACATGAGTCCGGATAACGGAAGTCGGGCTTAGGCCGGAGTTTCAGCTCCGGCAGCATCGTCGCGGCCTTCTTCTGCACAGACATGTATCCGGCTGGCCCGCACAGAAAAAAGGCTCTGGGCAGCCGCGACTGCTGCATGCTGCATCGTGGACTGACGTTCCGAACCCAGCCAATACAAACCGGCCAGACTGCGAATGCTCCGGCGAGCCGACGGGAGGCCCGCACAGAACCTGCATGTCCAGACTGCTGCCCGAAAACCTGCAGAAGCAAACTGCGGGTCCAGCGCTGCAGAAGCCCCAAGGGTGTGGGGAAATGCCATGGGCGCGATTCCAGAAAAGCACTGCTTTCTCAGCGGATGGACATCGGGGAATCCCAGCGCCGCACAGATGCGGGCAAAAGGAAGGCAGGAAAGCGAGCATGACACTCAAGGAAATTGGCGAGGAAACGAGGCAGTGCACCGCGCGCGGCTGGTATCCTCTGAACGGCCGCAGAACAGATCTTGAGCCCCCCGGCCCGGGCGGCGCACTGACCGACGCAGTCGCGGTCACGCCGGAAGAGGCGCATGCCATGATAGAGCGGCAGCGCGACAGGCTGCAGAGCGGCGCTGCTCCCGCAGAAATCATCTTTGGTCCCAAGGATTCTTTCGCAGCCGCTGCTGAGCTTGGACTTCCGGCCCTCGTTCTCAATTTCGCACACGCGCACCATCCCGGAGGCGGTTTTCTGCGCGGCAGGCCCGGCCAGGAAGAGGATCTCTGCCGTCAGTCCACACTCTACGCCTCACTCACTTCAGATACAGCCCAGTCCATGTACGCGCACAACCGCCGGAACCCCTCTGTCGCCTACTCAGATTACATGATTTTCTCTCCCAACGTCATTGTGTTCCGCGATGCGGACGGCGGTTTCCGCGCTCCGTTTGCCACTTCTGTTGTCTCACTGACCGCTGTTAACCGGAAAGGCCGCGGCCAGTATCTTTCCGAGACAGCTGCGGCGGACGCCATGAAAGGCCGGCTTCGCGCTCTTTTTGCAGCGGCAGCAGAGCAGGAGTACCGAACTCTGGTGCTGGGGGCCTGGGGGAGCGGCAGCTCCGGCCACAGCACGCGGCGAGTGGCGCAGTATTTCCGGCAGGTACTGCTGGAAGAAGGGTGGGACGGCCTGTTCGAAACCGTTCTTTTCGCGCTGCCGGACGACTTTGCGCGTCGGCACTTCACGATAGCGTTTACACATCCACCTGAGCAGGCCGGGCCGCCGGCAACACTCCCGCCGGCACAGATGCGGACGAATGGACTGGCTGGAATCCGCGAGACGGCGGCGGACTTTCCTGTCTGCAACTACACAGAGGGAATCGATGCTCAGAATCTTGGCTATATGCAGGCCGTGATGGCCGACGGAACGCCTTTTGTGGCGGAGATGTATGGCAGCGGCCCGCAGCTAAATCTCGGCATTGTCGTCCCCACGGCTGCGATCCCGACCGGCGGCCCCACTCCGCCTCAGAGCCACCGTACCGCTGAGGGTGGGCAGATCATTACATTCTGCCCTATGGAGCCGCTGGCAGATCTGGGTGTTCTCGATACAGGTATGACGGATCTGGGTATGGAGAACGACAGCAACGTGATCCGGGAAACCGTGATCTGGCTTGAAAAGAACGGCATTGTACAGTTCACTGCAGGACTGCGCAATGCCGTTATGCTCTACCGCAAGGATCTGAGCGGCCGTGCTGTAACAAAACTGGTCATACGGACTGAGGAAAACGACCGACAGCTGGCGACGACACCACTGCACTTTCGCTATTTCCCGGTGCCGCTCGAACCGTCTGCGAAGATTGTCCCGTTCAGGCCGCCGTCAGGCGCAAATTCGGATGACACGTAAGGCCGAGGCGGCAGTGCGACAAAAGCAGGGGCACGCGGGTCCAGGCGGAATTCTGCTGGAGCATGGCTGTCAGCAGCAACGGCTGGCAGCAGCGTGGACAAGCGGGCTGTTCAGGAAGCCGGGAACGCCGCCGAGCGTTTCGTCATATTTATAGAAGACAATATGAAAAGACCCCGTGCGATTGCCGCTGCCGGGGGTGTCTGTTAAGATAGATGCTTCCGGCAACAGCCGCGCAAATTTTAATCTCACAGGAGGATCTTTTCAGTGAAGAGTGTAATGTATTTCGGTCTTGACGTCCACAAGTCTTCGTTCATGGCAGCGGTGCTGGATTCCGAATCGCGGGATTTCATTTCCAAGGAGAAACTGAAACCCACGAAAAAGGCAGTTCTTGGACTCGCGGAGAAGATACACGATGTTTACCCGGATCATCGTCTGGTTTTTGGTTACGAGGCTGGGTGCACGGGCTTTGTACTTTTGAGGGAGCTTCAGGAGGCGGGATATGAATGCCACGTTATGGCGCCATCCACGATGGCCGTCACGCCTTCCAGCGGCAGAAAGAAAACGGATCGGCGGGATGCTGAAAATATCGCCAGGTGCCTGGCGAACCAGACCTATTCTGAGGTATACGTTCCAACGGAAGAGGACGAGAACACCCGTGACTTCATCCGGATGCGGGACGACATGAAGGAATCACTGAAGCGCTTCAAGCACCAAATCCTCGCTTTCTGCCTGCGGCATAAGCTGGTCTTCGACAAGACAAAAACATACTGGACGAAACAGCATCTGGACTGGCTGCGGAAAGTGGAGATTAACCCACTGCAGCGGGAGATTCTCGACGGCTATCTGCGGGAGATGGACCATTTGCAGGAGTCGATTGCCGCAGCCGATAAGAGAATTGCTGAGATTGCAGAGACAGAACGGTACGCCGAACCTGTACATAAACTGATGTGCTTCAA
>JAAUYQ010000066.1 GCA_014805015.1 Clostridia bacterium
CATTGCTACCTTAAAATCATTGAAAAGAAAAAAGTTGTCTGGGGGTCTGAGTGCCGAGCAGATCGGATAGTTCCGCGGGGGCAGTTACGATCGTTCCCCCTGTTTCTGCCAAGAGCCATCAATCGTTGTATTCTTCAGTTGTGCGAAATCCTGCAAAATGATGCCCGGCTCGGTGAAGTCCTTGCACGCTACGATAATCTTTTCTTTGCCGGCTGGAGTGATGTACTTTCCGAGTATCGTCTCTTGCACCGGAATGCCAAGGCTTTCGTATATCCTGCAGCCAATGTGCTCCCCGAAACATCCGTTGCTGTAACTCATATCTTTGTTTGTCTTTGCGGGCGGTGGGAATTTCAGCATGTAGCGCTGCCCATCCATTCTGATCGACAGCTTCTTCCCGTTAGCTCCGCCATACGTCTTCTGTGTTTGCGCATAGTTCGTGAAATCTATCAGATCCATTATTTATCACTCCGCTCTCCATAAACCACATTTTCTCTTTCGTGATACATACATGTTGCGGCTCGACCCCACCGGAAAATCCTTGCTGCCTTTGTCCTGGTTGCACCGCCGACATGCCAATGTGGTATTGGACAGCATGTCGCTGCTGTCTCTCGGCCTCGGAACGATGTGCTCCCATTCAAGAACGCAGCCTCCCGATTTACCACCGCTGTACTGACATGTATGTCCGTACTTGTCCAGCAGGTACTCGCGGATTTCATATCTGTACAGTGTTCCGTGCCGGTATTCTTCACCGTTGATACTAGGGCTGTCCATCACTCAAACTTCCCACACGAAATGTGCCTGGGAGCCCGCATAATTAACAGAAAAATCTGAAAAAAAATAGAGACACAGGTCTCCAAGTGTGCTATAATAATAGCAGTGAATCAATAAAAAGGAGGACCTGTGTCTTGAATCAGATTTTAGCACAGAACAACGGCTCAGAACAGCAGATCGCATCCATGGCGGGCTCTCGTTTCAGTCGACTGCTGTTCGTCTGCTGTTCAGGATCACTGTCATTCATCATCGCCATCTGCAATTCCTCTTTTCAATGACATTGACACCAAACAGCTATGCAGAATAAAACAGCCCTACGTGTTATACTGACGAGCCGTGACATCTGCCAAATCAACGTGGCTTCCTGTGCCCACAGAACCCAGGCTGCTCGAGTCGAAGGCAAATCTTGGTGCCCGTCAGTATAATTTTGTAAGGAAAACGTCAAGGAATTTCTATTCTTATAGCTGAACAGTAACGTTCTGCAAATGATCTGGCAGACTTTGGCCGCGTCCTCACCAGTGGCTTCGTTTGTGGCCGGAAGGCTTTTCAAACATTTCCGGACAGCCTCGTTTGAGGTTATCCGAAAACGCCGTTTCGATCGAATGGTCGTAACCAGCTAGAGCGTTTCGATACCGGACTAAGGACACCAATACGGAGATGAACCGAATCAACCTCATCTGCAGTCAGTACCTCGCCCACCGGAACTACACTATCCGTGGCTTCAAAGGCGCCGCGCATGCCGTTTGATCATTGCAGTTATTTCTGGACACGCCCCAAGCACCTGGTCAGCTGACGCAGAGGCCGGACATCATTCCGATGTCTTGCCTGCACGGCAACCTGACAAACGCCAGGGCGACGGACGGATGCGTATGGGCGCCTGCATGCAGCACATCAGTATCGCCGCACGCAATAGTACCGCGAATCAATCGTCTGCAGAGGTCAATCGGGACATGACGTCCAGAAGCGCACGTACTTTTGGGGACGGTTTCCTAGAATGCAGGATCCCGAAGGGTACCTGATAATCCCATTCTACGGCCTTGCACGCGAGTAATGGATGCACGTCGCGCCAAGGGTCAATTGCCACAAGCAAGGACCCTTCTTCTTCACATCGATTGAAAATATCCACATTTATGAACTCGTATTCTTCCACATCGACCGGAATCTCGCCTGCGCGCATGTCGTCAGCAACGGCATCTATTATGAAGTTCCAGCCACGCTGATTCACAAGTACCTTCTGTCCCGCAAGATCCTCCATCTTAAGTATAGGCTTTGCAGCGAGCGCATGGGTGGAAGAGAGCATGATGCGCAAGGGCTCCTTGGAGAGTTCGAGCGCCGCGCACCTCCTGCTGGCCACGAATCCCTCGTCAAATACCCCTGCCACGATATCGATGTCCTCGCCAAGATTGGCCAGGATACGTCGAGCGTTCTCAGCTTTGTTCTCGAATACCACGAGCTTGAGGGTGAGGTCAGGCAGTGCACGTGATATTTTCGGCCACATGTGGCTCAGAAATCCGCTTGGCGTCATGGGCGATGCTCCGATTCGGATCACGTTGCGTTTCGTATCGTTGGCCATGCGAACATTCGCGGCTGCTGTGTTGCATACCTCGATAATATGCCGCGCGTCCACGAGGAGAGCTTTGCCGGCAGGGGTGAGCGTGAGACCCTGGTGTGATCTGATGAACAGCTCAACGCCAAGATTTGATTCGAGCAGATTCATCTGCTTGATAACTGCTGCCGGCGAAACGTATAGAGCACTTGCAGCCTTTGAGAAACTCCCGAGTTCCGCCACCAGTATAAATGTATCGAGTTGGTGGTTGTACATGCGGCACCTGCCTTTCGTAGTTTCCTTGTGTTCCTATTATATCGTTATAACCTCTGGGTTATAAGCCTGTGACATCTTTCGACTTCTGAAATGCTTCGGAGTCCTCTATGATCTATGTATAGAGGACAGAGAGCAATGACGAAAGGATTCAATATCATGGAATACGTTAAGCTGAATAACGGTGTGGAAATGCCGCAGCTCGGGTTTGGTGTCTTTCAGATTGCTGATGCACATGAATGCGAACGGGCGGTGGGAGATGCCGTTGCAGTGGGATATCGCTCGTTTGATACAGCCGCATCCTACGGCAATGAGGAGGCTCTCGGACGTGCGCTGCGCGCCTCCGGCGTTCCGAGAGACGAGCTGTTTGTTACCACGAAACTCTGGATCAGCGATGCGACCTATGAAGGCGCGAAGACTGGGTTTGCCCACTCCCTCGACCGGCTTGGCATGGACTACGTAGACCTGTACCTTATCCACCAGCCCTTATCCGACTATTATGGAGCGTGGCGTGCTATGGAGGAGCTGTACGAGGCAGGCAGCGCACGAGCCATTGGCGTTGCGAACTTCTATCCTGACCGTCTCGCGGATCTCATCGCATTCAACAAAGTGACTCCGGCTGTGAACCAGGTGGAGTGCAATGTGTTTTTCCAGCAGTGGCAGGCCCAGGAGTACATGGTATCCAAGGGCGTACAGATGGAAGGATGGGCGCCGTTTGCAGAGGGACATCACGACCTGTTCCACAACGAAACGCTCCGTGAGATTGGCGAGAAGTACGATAAGAGTGTAGCGCAGGTAGTGCTTCGGTGGCTGCTCCAGCGCGGTATCGTATGCATCCCCAAGTCTGTTTCCCGAGAGCGGATGGAGCAGAACTTCGATGTGTTTGACTTCGTGCTGATCGAGGACGATATGGCGCGAATCCGGGCGCTCGACGAAAGAAAGAGTTCCTTCTTCGATCACCGTGACCCGCATGTTGTGGAGAATCTGGCCGGACTTGCAAGAAACGTGTAGAGATGCGACGTACGAAATCGGGACAGCTCAGCGTGTGGAGGTGCGCGGCGCTCGGCGCGTTTGCTGCCATTGCCTTGTGCGGATGCACGTGGAATGAAGGGGTGTCGATGCGTTCCCCCTATGACGACTCGCAGCAGTATGCCGAGGCGAAAGAGGAAAGGGGTGCTCCGTTGGATTTTCAACAGGAAGAAGCGATTGCGAATGGCGAAGACACCTCTTATGTTCTGGTACCTGAAACGCTGCTTGAGATTCCGAAAGAGTACAGCGCGTCGTGCGATCGCCCTGGAACGTTGGAGCGGTTAGAATACAACACATTTGAGGCTTTTTCCTACGAGGACCGCAGCAAGCCGCTTGTCAAGGACGCCATCGTATATGTACCGGCAGCATACGACCCGTTGTGCCGCTATAACGTCGTGTATCTGATGCATGGTGGCTGGTCCAATCAGACGACCTTTCTGGGGACGCCGCAGGCGCCGACTGTCTTTAAGAATCAGATCGACCACGCCATGGCAGCAGGCATAATCGAACCGTGTCTCATCGTCTGCCCCACGTACAACAACACAAGTCCTGACGACGCGGCGGACTATGCGCTTGCCCTGGAACTCACTGCACGCTACCCGCAGGAACTCACGGGCGACCTCATGCCGGCCGTGGAGTCCAGGTATTCTACGTACGCAGAGAACGTGTCGCCGGAGGGCCTGATGGCATCCCGCGATCACCGTGCATTCATGGGATTCTCCATGGGATCCGTAACCACATGGCGCGTATTCGAGAATTGCATGGCCTACTTCCGCTATTTCGCGCCGGCCAGCGGAAATGCCGGCAGCGGTGTGTACTGGGCAGATGTCGTAACCCAACAGGGTTTCAAAGCCGATGATTTTCTCATCATTGCGGCCACCGGAACCAACGATTTCAACGGCCGGCCGTTTGCTTCGCTCATGGAGGACATGGCGCAGCAGCCTATATTTCATGAAGGCTTCAGTGGCAGCGATGTAAACTTGGTCTTCCGTATAGGCGAGGGCGAGGGGCACGACAGTCATGCTGCGAGCCGCTACATGTACAACGCGATGGCCTGCCTGTGGCACAGCGTGGAGCCGGGATAAGAGCAGTGCGATAGATAGTCTGTAGTATTTCGTAGCTGTCCCAAGGCTCGTGCAGGCCTGCGAACAAGCAGCGGTCGACGCGTCCCTGTGTGGAATACATCAATGAAAGGAAGACTCATGTCAGTTGCAGCATTTAAAGAACGTGATTTCATCCCTACAGAAAACAACCCGTTCGGGCTTGTCTACGCCGATGCCATTACGGAGAACGCAGAGGGTGCGGTGAACATCCATGCTATCCAGTATCCCTACCGCGACTTCTACGCAGTGGCTAATGTGTACACGCCGGCCGGTTACGATCCTGCGGGAAACTACCCGGCGGTCGTTGTGGCACACCCGAACGGCGGCATGAAGGATCAGGTAGCGGGCAACTACGCCCAGAAGCTTGCGGAGCACGGCTTCATTACGCTCGCTTTCGATGCGGCCTACCAGGGCGAAAGCGGCGGCACACCGCGCTCAGTGGACTGGCCGTCCAATCGCGTTGAAGACGTCCACCGCGCCGCCGATATCATCCTGCAATATCCGGGCGTCGACCGAAAACGCGTTGCTGCACTTGGCATCTGCGGCGGCGGTGGATACACGTTTAAAGCCGCGCAGACAGATAAGCGTTTTAAAGCAGTAGCCACACTGTCGCTGTTCAACTCCGGGGAGGTGCGTCGAGAAGGATTTCGCGGCAGCCAGGTCGACTCGATTCAAGAACGCCTCGCTGCAGCATCCCAGGCACGCCAGGACGAAGCAGATGGCAAGGAAGCGGCGCTTACACCCAACATGTGCGAGACCGTGACGCCCGAGCAGGCGGACGCCATGCCATACGACCTCTATCGCGAGGGCTACTACTATTACGGACAAGACGCTGCGAAGGCAGGGAGTACCTTCAGTTACACGGTATCGAGTCTGATGGAACTCGCGGGATGGGATGCGCGTGACGGCGCGGAACTCATCAATGTACCTCTGCTCATGATGATTGGCAGTCACGCTGACACGGGGTACATGACCATTGATTGCTACGAGGCGGCGGTGAATGCACCTGTGCGTGAGCTTTTCGAGATCCCGGGCGCGACACATATCCAGACCTATTGGAAGGACGAGTACGTTGCCCAGGCGATAAAGAAGCTGGTCGAGTTTTTCGGAGTCAATCTATAAGGAGCAATGCATGGATATACTGTTTCTCAATGGCGGGGAGAAGAACGGCAATACATCTGCCCTCGGCCATACGTTTCTCAAAGGTCACGCCTTTGACCAGATCGATCTGGTGGACTATAAAATATACGACTATGGACAGCACTTCGACGACGATCAGTTCGGCAAAATACTCGAATGTTTCAAGGATGCGGACACCATCGTCCTGGGATCTCCTGTGTATTGGCACGATCTCTCGGGCATGATGCGTAATCTGCTCGATCGTTTCTATGGACCGGTAGAGGAAGGCAGTATGTCCGGCAAGCGTCTATTCTTTCTCTTCCAGGGAGCGTCTCCGACGCCTGCGATGTACAAGCGCGCTGAGTACACCGTGAACCGATTCGCAGGTCTGTACGGTATAGAGTATATGGGGATGGCTACCAACGCACGTGAGGCAGCAAAGCTAGCAGAAAGCATCTGAGCCGTTCGCGAGTATTGGAATATATGTGCGGAAGCGTCTACTCAAGGCACCACGTCCTGCTGTCGCAGCCAAATGTTTGCCGTGTGGTTTCCGGTCAGACAATACGAAATCCGTGCGCCGAGCGATTGCATCGCTTCTGCATGCTGGTACCTCTGCCGGGGATCCCATCTGGCATGGCAGCGAGACCTATGTGCAGCCCTGGAGAAGAAATTTCAGTGTTCCCGTGGGGCCACATCATCCATGTTTGGCGATACCCAATCCTGAACAGCTGCCTTTCCACGAAAACTGGACAGAATGACAGTGCGGCCAATCGAGCATTTAGTATATACCAGTATAATTATGGAGCTTTCCTATCACATTATGTTTTGTAGCGACAGGAGGTATACGTATGGATACGCAGAAAGTTGTGTTTGTGAATAAGGAACTGGGCACAAGGATGGCGGGACTTCTCCGGCTTCCGGAAGGCTTTGACCTCAGCAAGAATTATCCAGCAATCGTCGTAACCGGACCGATGCTGTCTGTGAAGGAGCAGGCACAGTCCGTGTATGCAAAGCGGCTGACAGAAGCGGGATACGTGACGCTGGTATTTGACGGCACGTACTTTGGGGAGAGCGAAGGAGCGCCCAGAGGACAGGAACTGCCTGATGTCAAGGAAAGCGATATCGAGAGTGCGGTGGATTATCTATGCAGTCTGCCGTATGTCGATACGAATCGGATCGGTGGCCTGGGCATCTGCGGCTCCGGTTCCTACATGTCGGTCGCAGGCGTCAGGGACCCACGCATCAAGGCGGTTTCAGCAATTGTTCCCGCGATTTCAGATATCTCGGCATCGCCCATGATGGGCTTCTTTAAGCCCGAGGAAGAAGTCAGAGCCGCAAAAGAAGCCTATGACAAGGGCGACGGCGAGCTTATGTATCTGAACTTCATGCCGCGTACTTTTGACGATGGCGCGGCATACTACTACAGCACCAGAGGCACGCATCCTCGATGGTCCAATCAGGTCGTTGCGTGGAGCCAGCTGGAGCTCGTGAAGTATAATGTAGCCGAGATTATGAAGGAAATGCAGAAGCCCTACTGCGTAATTACGGCCGAAAACGCATGGTCGAAACCCGCCTCCGAAGAGATCTTTCATGCCGTACCGGCTGGCAAAAAGGAAATGCACGTGGTACCGGAAGCAGGTCACTTCGATATGTACGATCTGGCGCCGTTCGTCTCCGAAGCATTCGAGTTTATCAAGCCGTTCTTTGGAAAGAATCTGTGAGCGGGCGTCACATAAAGCGAGTAGCTGCCCAGTTCCTGATCTGGACAATGGCGTCGGGCCTATTCGCTTCCTGCGCAGTAGCCTCAAGCCGGTCGGAGATTGTTCTGCGGTCGAGAGAGCCCACGGTGACAGACGGTATGCGGACTGCGCAAAGTACACAGATCGGTTCTGAGGATCAGTCGGTGACGGAACTCTATACGACAGACACGAAAATCTCAGATGTGACAAGCGATCCGGTATTCGGCGACTACGGACACCTTCTTTTCCCGGTGGACCCCGGCTACTACGGAGGCAGTACGCTTGGCAATCTGTCACTCGCATGGTACAGCCACATAGACCCCCATGAGACGGTGGAAATCTGCAACTACATGCAGGAACATGCGGCAAGCGGTGCCCCCTTGTTTTTTGATATTTACACGGATGAGGAAAAGGAAGCGGACCCTGCAAAGGAGAACACGGGTCTCTTCTTTTTTCGAGGCGACCCTGGCGCGAAATTCGCGGTTGTGAACGCCGGTGGTGGTTTTGCATATGTCGGCGCCATGCACGACAGCTTCCCACATGCGCTGGAGCTCTCGAAGATGGGGTACAATGCATTCGCACTGATCTACCGGCCTGGGGCACAGACTGCTTCCCAGGACCTGTCCAGAGCGATTGCCTTCATCTTCGAGCATGCCAACGATTTAGGCATAGATACACAGGGATACTCCCTGTGGGGCGGATCGGCAGGTGGAAGAATGGCAGACTGGGTTGGAACCTATGGCACTGAGGCCTTTGGTGAGAATCCCTATCCTCGGCCGGCTGCGGTTATCGTGAACTACACCGGACTTTCTGAGATAACTGGGCACGAGCCGCCTACATACAGTGCCGTCGGTACAAACGACAGTATCGCAAACTGGCGCACGATGAAGAATCGGCTGGAGACTATGTCGAAGATGGGGATTCCGACAGAGTTTCACGCATACCCGGGACTAGCGCATGGATTTGGACTTGGCACAGACACAGTTGCCGGAGGATGGATCGATGATGCAGTAGCCTTTTGGGAGAATCAATCGTGAGCGCAATGAAATCAGGCCCAGCGCGAAACAGCCTGCCGAAGGCAGCATAGGTGCGAGAGTCCATACTGCGCTGCTGCGCCCAGGCATGTTTTAAATGACGGTGCCACGCATCCTTGAGCGGCACGCTGAGGCACCGAGATTGCTATTTGTGAAGCCGCAAGCCGGCTTCGCGCCTGGGCTGCCGGAATTCATAAAGGAGTAATTCTATGAGAGTAAGATCAGCATGCATTATTACCGTTGCGGTTCTTGTCTTTTCGATTGTCGGATGTTCTATGCAATCCAGCACGTCCCAATCACCGTATCCATCGGATAGCATGGAGATAGGCGAAACCGTTCATGAGGAAGAACCAGTGGAAGAAAGCTCGTCCTCGAAATCATTGGAAGAAGCTACAACGACTGCCGACACAGAGTTCTCAACGGACCGTGGACAGCAAATTGACGGACAGAATATCGCTGTCGTGTATTTTTCCGCAACCGGCAACACCAAAAACATCGCTGAAATGATAGGGAATTTTACGGGCGCGGAGGTGTTTGAATTGACTCCTGAAGACCCCTATAGTGATGAAGACCTCAATTTTAACGAGGAAAGCAGCCGCGTTGTACAAGAATATGAAAATGAAGATCAGCGTGAGATAAAGCTTAGCTCAACGGAGATACCAAACTGGAGTGAGTATGACACAATTTTCTTAGGCTATCCAATCTGGTGGGGCATCGCAGCGTGGCCTATAAATGATTTTGTCCTCAATAATGATTTCGATTCGAAGACTGTTTATCCGTTCTGCAGTTCCTTAAGCTCGGGCGTCGGACAAAGTGCGCAATTATTGGCGGACGAAGCAAGTTCGGGTCACTGGGAAGAAGGACACAGATTCTCGGAGTCGGCGGATGAATCCGCTGTTGAAGAGTGGATTAGGTCTTTAGGGATTGAATGATACTGCCACTTCTAGTTTACAGCCGACATATCGTGCCGACAGACGGTGAACGAGCGCAACCGGCATAAAAAGGACCTCGGAAGACAGTGTCGGGCTGTTTTCCGGGGTCTTTTTCCGGTTTTCGGCTGAAGCATCTGGCGAGCGGATAAGGCTGACTCAAAAGGGGACTTTACAGCCGGACGCGCTGGCCGCCTGGTGCCGTGCGGCCTCATCAGAGGCAGGTCGCAATCCCACGCTGGGGCCTGGAAGGGACGCCAGAAGAAAGCAACAAAAAACCTCCGGGGATCCGGAGGTGAATTTCTGTTTAGCGCTTCGAGAACTGCGGTGCGCGTCTCGCACCCTTGAGACCGTACTTCTTTCTTTCCTTCATTCTCGGGTCGCGCGTCAGGAAACCGGCTGCCTTCAGCTTCGGCCGCAGATCTGGGTCCGCTTTCAGAAGCGCCCGGGAAATCCCCTGACGGATGGCGCCTGCCTGGCCGGTATACCCGCCGCCCTTGACGTTCACGAACACGTCATAGTTTCCGAGCGTCTCGGTCAGTACCAGCGGCGACTTCACCAGCATCTTCAGTGTTTCGTAGCCAAAAAAGTCTTCCACGTCACGCTTGTTGACGGTGAAATTCCCTGTGCCGGGGAGAAGTCTCACCCGAGCAACGGATTTTTTCCTGCGTCCTGTTCCCAGGAACTGCTCTGTCTTTGCCATGATCTCCTCCTCTTACAGCTCAATCGGCTCGGGCTTCTGTGCCTGGTTCTTGTATTCGGAACCACTGTACACCCGCAGCTTCTTCAGCATCTTGTGTCCGAGCTTGTTCTTGGGAAGCATTCTTCTCACTGCCTCCATGAACGCGAATTCCGGCTTCTTCTGCATCAGCACACGATAGCTGGTTTCCTTGAGACCGCCCGGATACTGGGAGTGATGACGATAGAGTTTCTGGTCCAGTTTCTTGCCCGTGAACACGAGCTGATCACAGTTTATGACGACAACGTGGTCACCCACGTCGCAATTTGGCGTATATTCCGGCTTGTTCTTGCCGTTCAGGATATTGGCCACTTTGCTTGCCAGTCTGCCGAAGGTCTGTCCTTTGGCGTCCACAAGCCACCACTTCTCCTCGACGGATCCCGGTTTTGCCTGGTATGTTTTCATGATCCGCTTTCCTCCACTGCCTTTTCAGAATTGACGTCCCTTTTTGAAAGTACTGGACTTCCCACGTCCGTTCTTCGCCAGCAGGACAATTTGTGCGCTGATCACGGGGCTGTTGTGTCTGTGCGCACAAAGTAAATTGTATGAAATCGGCACCGGGCTGTCAACGGCTTTTTTGAAGGCAAAAGTCCTGCGGCCAGGGCTGCCGGTGCCCGTGCAGCGCCTTCCCGTCGCAATCCGCATGTTTGAGCAAGCCTGGCGCAGTACCACTCCTTACCGGGCTTGCGCGGCTTGGACAGTACTGTAAACAGGAATCTCCTGGGCAAAGCAGAATCCGGCCTGTCCGCACCCGTTGGTGCCAAGCCTTCTGTCAGGTTCGGTATGTGCGGCCTCCCTGACGCAGTCTGGCCAGGCGAATCGCAGAAAACCTATTATGAAAAGACCGTTGTCAAGTGGGTTCACTAAAAAAACCACTGCGTTTCCGATGGCTTTAGTTCTATTGATGGAGCCCCCGGGAAGATCTTCACGACAACAGATCTCGTTAAACACTCTATTATACGTGAGTCAAAATCACAGGTCAGTGGTTCGGTAACGAGCCGTGCTATCTTTTTTCGTGCATAGGCTCTCCGGAGAGAGCGGCACAAGTATATGTCGCAGATGCTCGAACCCCGTTGTACCCTGTGAAGACCTTCCGGGAGGTTCCTCTTTTTTATTTCGGAGCCTGATTTGTGGCTGCCGGCCATCTCTCTGCCGGGGATTTCCGC
>JAAUYQ010000067.1 GCA_014805015.1 Clostridia bacterium
CCCCCTTACCCCCCTCCCTCCACAACCACTGTTGCAGAGGTCACCGCAACCCTCTGCTTTGAACCGCTGGTTGCAATCCTCTGCGGGGCAGGAGGTTGCAACCACTTCCTCAATCTACAGAGCGCGGGTGATTACATACGGCTGACGGTATTTCTGTTTACGATGCGGCTGCGGGTGGATATAATAAACACAGCACGGTCGGCTGTTTTGGTCAGCGGCCGTTCCCGTGTTCACATTGTGATTAGGAAAACGCCGCTACCTGTTAGCGGTTTTTCTCATTTGATGATGCAATCAGAACGCCAAAAAAGACGCCAAGCAGGAAGCACAAAACGTACTCCATGAGCATACCCCTTTGCTAGGGGAATCAACCGCAACAACTGATCGTGCTGCAACAGACAGTATACCGGTCGCTGGAGTTTTTGTCTCTGTCGGTACCTGACGCGCTTCGTGCGATGAGGCAGGATGAGGCAGGATCCCGGTGTGTTAGGTTATGCAGCCGGTCTTTCCCAGGCCGTCTCCCAAATTGGGATCCCTGTCCGCAGTGAGCGGCCGCCAGTTGCCTGCTGTTAAGTGAAGCCGTTTGCGGCGCTGAAAGGAAAAGGCACGGCAGCCATACTTCGGGCATCTTCAAAACCCGGCAGGGTCCGCATCCCCGTCATGGATCAGCCGGCGCCTTGCGAACATCACGGCCGTTATTGCGCAGGCACGCATTGCGTCACCATGTTTTGCTGTGTGCGGGATGGCAGTATTCGCAATACTGGAAACGCCCGGCTGTATATGCCGCGTACCATCTGAATGGTTCCGTTCCTGCGCACCGCTTAAAACCCGGCAAAAGGCTGGTTTTAAGCGGGCTGCAGCGGCTTCTGTACACTGCGCAAAAGGCGTATTTTGCGCATAGTTGAACCGTGGAGACGCTAAGAAAACCGCCGTTTCCTCTAGACCCTGCCGGTACGAAATTGCGAAAACAATCCGGTACGAGCTGGCCCATAAAGACGGGTTTCTAGCGAATTACAGACTGCCGTTTTCAGCTCCGCACCCCTTAACATTTTCCCCCACTGGACGCGGGAAAAGTGCGGTAAACGCGGGTTTAGGAGTGAGCCGGATAACCTGCCGGCAGTAGGAAATGAGCGGAACGGATAAGCGGGGTACAGGGGATGCAACCCCCGGTCGGCGGTGCGGGGTATTGCGCCGGATGCAGGGAATCAGGAAGGGCAGCCATTTGCGGGAAGTTTGGGAAATGCGGGCAGAGGGGTTTTGGGGACTCTTCCCCAAACGGGCTCTGTGTGGCACGCCACACGGGAAGCCTGCGCGCGCGTGCCGCGCCTTGCGTCCCAGCGGTCCTACGGGCACAATAAAACAGCTACCACACTCTATACCGCGTAGCGGGAGGAGGTGTGTTATGCAAAGCTCGTTCTGGCTTGAAGTCCTATCCGGCGTGATTGCTGGCGTCATCGTCGCGGTCATAGGCCGGTGGATCGAAAAGCACTGGTAGCAAAAGCCCCGGAAGGTCTCAAATCTCTCCGGGGCATTTTTGTGCGTTATGCACTTGCTCGTTCACTATCACTATACCCGTAGCCGGCGGCTCTGTCTACGTATCACGTTTACCAATATAAGCCGACCCACTACAGCGGATTGTTGGGTATTTGGGTTGGTAGATACGGTTAAACCCAGCTATCCACTTGTTCACTAGTCACGGTCTCCAATATCACTGCAGCATTTTTCCATGGAGATTTTGATATGCTTCTTTGCCTGCCTACCGCGCTTCCGCGCCTTGCGCTCCAGCGGTCCCACGGGCACAATAAAACAGCTACCATATCCTATACCGCGTAGCGGGAGGAGGTGAAAGCCTGTGGCTACTGTGTTTTGGCTGACTGTCCTGTCGGGTGTAATCGTTGGCGTTACCGTCGCGGTTATTACCAAATGGATAGAAGCTCTGGTAGCAAAAGCCCCGGATGGTCGTCAAATCACTCCGGGGCGTTTTCTTTGAAAGCCTGTATCGGCTACTGTGTCTACATTTACTATACCTGCAGCCGGCGGCCCTGTCTACGTATCCCGTCAACCCGATCGACCACTGCAATGAGACAGCTGGATAGTTGGGTTAGTGGATGTAGTACAATCTAGCTACCCACTCATTCGCCAGTCACGGTCTCCAATATCACTGCAGCGTTTTTTCCATGGAGATTTTGATATGCTTCTTTGCCTGCCTATTGTCTCCCATGCTTGAAGCACATGTTTTCCTGATTACTGAAAGATGGATATATAGGATTCGGAGCGCTTGTCACAGTCCGCTTGTTCCTGTCATACGGGCGTGCTCTGGATTGGTAGATGGATAGACTGATATATGGGTATTCACCGATCTACATATCTATGTAACCATATCATGGAGTGGCCGGAATCATCCAGGAATGGCTTCAATACGGGTACCCATCAACCCAATCGTTGATGGGTACAGGCTTTCTCTTAATGTGGGTACATGGATTATTACGTACCCATATATCCGCTTTACCTTCACTCCTTCTGCTGCAATGTTTACGAGACTTAGTGGGTATGTAGATATTTGAGTAGCAGCGTACCTACATACCCACACACGCACCTTTGCTACTGGTTCACATATACCTACTAATCCATGAACCAACATACCGACATACCCATTTACACATCAGCAAAGATGTTTTATTATGGATGTATCGGTACCCACAAACCTATATATCCATGCACCGGCAGGAGGCCTTTGATGAAAAAGATAATCGCCCTATCTCAAAAAGGCGGGACAGGAAAGACTTTTCTGGCGGATGAGGTCATTCACAGTCTTGATCGCACCAATATCCCGTGGGCATTCTATGATCTGGATGTACAGGGCGGCAGTCAGCATGAAACAACCGATAATGCATCTGCTGAAATCGCTGTCATTGATACTCCAGGCAGAATAGACGAAAACACCATCTCCTATATTGAGGATGCAGACCTGATCATTCTGCCTACCCGGGCTGGATCAAGCGAAGTACCAGCGCTGGAGAATATCCGTAGTCTTATACAGGAATATGCACCAGACACGCCGGTTGTCCTTGTCCTGAATGGCTGGAATCAGTATCTCAATGCCAAATCATTTGCTGACTACCTACTGCAGAGCAAACACCCGAACGAAACACTGATTTCGATGCCGCAGGGAGAAGCTGTACCGAAAGCCACTGCACTGAAAATGTCTGTCAGTGAGGTGGCGCCGCGCTCACGGGTAGGATCCAAAGTTCGGCATTTCACTAATTCTGTGCGGCAGCTCCTGCAGCTGCCGCAGGAACCCGAGCTGCCCTACAATCCACAGCCACGGAAGGAGCTGTAATACAATGGGAACCAGAAAAACACAGCCAATCAATTATGCTGGAATGGCACAGAATGTTCAGAACGAACGCAAAGCAAACAATCAGCCGCAACCGCCTGTAGCCGTTCCGGAACCAGCACCTGCAATATCAGAAAAGAAGCAGTCCCGTTCCGTCAGTGCATCCAACATTTTCACTGCGCAGATGACTTTCCGCGCTTCACCGGAACAGCGCGACTTTCTGAAGCGGCTGGCTTTAGACAATCACACAACTGTCGGTGATATTATCCGGTGGTACATTGACGGCCTTGCGAATGGCTCCATCAAATACATGGGTTGATGGATGCTCAGGTATCTGGGTTGCAATATACTCAGGTACCTATATACCCCAACGCAGCGCATACAATAGTATGGCCGATCACGCAGTCCTTACCGGCCTGGAGATTCTGTATGGATCAGTGGCAAGCGCCATACAGTTCACGGCGCACACTGCGACTGCGGCGGAAGCAACGTCCCTCTGGAAGACGGCAGGAATATGGCCATTTCCAACGTACAGAAGGTCGTTCATACCGGATGGTGGAGACTGCTCTGACAAAGAAGGCAGCGGCAATTCCTCCCCCGCCTGTAGAGGCGGGAGTCTCCTTGCCGCGAGTTGATGAAAACGAATAATATGACATACAGTGATTTTGTTCAGTGATCACAGGCGGAATAGAGAGGTGATACCGAACTGAGCACCAAAAATCTTACAATAACGGAAGCTATAGCCAGACTGTGTCTCATCGATGACGAAATGATGCGGGTAGCGCTACAGGACCAGATTGAGCTGGTGCAGTATATTCTGCGGATTATCATGAGAATGCCGGATCTGACCGTAACGCGGATGGAGACGCAGAAAGATCTGCTCCAGCCGGGACAGGGCCGGTCCCTGACGCTGGATGTCTGGGCTGTCGATTCCGACGATACCCAGTACAATATAGAGATCCAGCGGGATTCCAGTGGTGCTGCCGGATCCCGCGCCCGCTATCATGGGGCTGTGATCGATACCGCAGCGCTGCGGGCAAACCAGAAAATGACACAGCTGCCCCAGACGCGGATTATCTTTATCACAGAAAACGATTGTATTGGCGATGGCAAGCTCCTGCACAGGTTTGCTATGCGGGATATCCATGATGGTACGCCGCTCGATACCGGCCAAGAGATACTGTATCTGAATACGTCGTTCAAAGGTGATGTACAGGCCGGTGATGAGGAGCTGGCAGCACTGGCGCACGATTTCCGGTGTGCCGATCCAGAGAAGATGCAGCTTGAGCCGCTGGCGGACAGAATGCGTTTTCTGAAAAACACCGAGAAGGGGAGGACCGAAATGAGTAGTATAATAGAGCAGTATGCAATGCAGGCTGTTGACGCAGAACGCGAGGAAACTGAGAAACGTGATCTCGATAGAGCCTGCAAACTTTTTGCTACTGGGAAGCATGATATATCCGAGCTTGCTGAATTGTTTAGCATAGATCCCGCTGTGCTCAGCGAAGCATGCGGTCTACAGCCAGCATAATCTAGTGTAATACGAAGGAATTCTTAGGCGATACGATCACAATATAGAGTCCCAGCGCAGAGCGTCCCATCCCGGGATGCTTTGGTGCTTTTAGGAACTGTATAAAAATAACATGTCATTCCAGACAGGCGGAAACAGTTCTATAGTCACATTTGACTCAGCAAACTATGTTAACTTATTTATCTACAATTCCTTAGGTTCTATTACTGCAAACGCCCTGTCAGAAAAGAGTTGTTTACTGGCAGGACAGATCTTCTACTTTCAAACCGCTTGAGAAGTCACTTCCGATCCCCCATCTCTGTCTTAAATTGAATATAGGTTTGTTGGCAGTTAAAATAGCAAGCAGCAGGAGGATCTGGAATCCATGGCCGAGGTATACGGATACGCGAGATGTTCAACCGACGAGAGCAGGCAGGACATCTCCCGGCAGAAACGGGATTTGCTTGCCTTGGGAGTCCCTGACGACGAGCACATCTATTGGGAGTACGAGAGCGGTGCCAAACGCAATCGGCCGGAGCTGGCGAAGCTGCTGAAAATAGTAGCTCCCGGCGACACCATTGCAACGACCGAAGTCTCCAGGCTGACAAGGTCTACGCAGCATCTCTGCGAAATCATGGAGGAGGCCACGAACAGGCACCTGTGCCTTATTATAGGCGGCCTGGTGATTGACTGCCGAAATGAGCAGCCGGACCCTATGACCGAGGCAATGCTGAAAGTCGCTGGTGTATTCGCTGAGATGGAGCGACGCATGACCAGCGAGCGCGTGAAGTCAGGCATAGCAAATGCTCGCAAAAATGGCGTATCCATTGGACGGCCGCGGATGACAAAAGCTCGTCTTCCAAAAGACTTCTGGCAGTTCTACGATAGGTACAGAAACCACGAAATCACTGCTGTGCAGTTTGCCAGACTGGTTGGCGTCAGTGAATCAAGTATCTATAGATATATGCGAATAGCTGACAGTACCTCAGAAAAGTGAATTGATTAAAAACAATGTGTGATTCAATTTCAGAGAACGATATCATCGTATTTCTGGAAGCTCTCAAAGGAATGCGGATCATGGATGATGTGCTCATGAACGAATTCGTGAAGAGAGATAAGGAAAACGGATATCAGGCGCTGGGTGTGATCCTTAGGGCATTCACTGGACTTAATCTGAAAGTACGAACAGCACAGGTGCAGTCTATGCTGACTGGTGCAGGTGGACGATCCATTTGGCTGGATATCAGGGCCGAAGATGAGCAGGGGAGAATTATCGACCTGGAGATGCAGCGTGCCGTGGATGCGGCTCTCCCCAAGCGAGCAGTTCTCCATATGAGTACAATCGTGACCAATGAAGTTCACAGAGGAGATTCCTTCGCGAAAGTACCGGAAGTATGGGTCATTTTCGTGACGGAGACAGACTTTGTGGGCGATGGAAAAGCACTCCATCATTATCGGTTCAGAGACGAAAAAGGCAAGCTGCTTGGAGATCCGATGCATATTGTCATGGTGAACGGAGATTACAAACGCACTGACACATTAGAAGGACGGGTCATTCATGACCTCATGACCACAGATCCGCAGGCAATGTTGGTTCCGGAGATTCAAAAGCCGTTTGCAGATCTGAAAGAAACGGAGAAAGGACAGAAAGAAATGACTGAAGCATTGGCACAGCTCGTGGATGAAGGCGAAAAACGGGGTGAATTAAAGACCGTCGAGAGATTCGTTCGGAATCTGACCGCAGATGGCTTCTCATTCGACCAGATAGTCAGACTCACAGGTGCCCCTGCTGATGACGTCCAGAAGATCATGGATAATATCGCAACTGACAATCAAGCACAGATCTCTTAGATCTACTAAGGAACTGTATAAAAATAACATGTCATTGCAGACAGGCGGCAACAGTTCTAGAGTCACATTTGACTCAGCCGACTATGTTAACTTATTTATCTACAATTCCTAACTGCTGGTCGTTTAGAAGCTCTTAGACGTTACACTTACAACAGCATAGCAAGATACGAAGCAAAGCGGTCGTGATCAGTAACTTCCTGAATATGTAAGTCGCATAGATTTCTATATAATAGGGATCTATGTTATTATCCTTGGAGGAGATGCACCATGGCAAAGAACAATTGGCTCGGGGTACTTCTGCGAAAAGTATCGTTAGAGACCGACAAACTGGCCAATCATCTTTCGGAACCGCTTGGACTCAGTTTTGCGCAGATGCGATTCCTGTGGTTTTTGTATGACATGCAGGGAGAAGTGGTGTGCCAGGTGGATCTGGAGAGGGCATTCTCCATGACAAATCCTTCGGTCACGAGCGTTCTCAGGACTCTCGAGAAAAAGGAACTGGTCCGGAGAAAAGTGAATCCGGATGATGGGCGCAGCAAGACCGTGATGCTTACGGAGACGGCGCTGGCCATTCAGCCACAGCTTAATGAGGTGCGTGAGGCTCTGGAAGAACGCATCACCTGTAACCTCAGTGAGCACGAACAGTCCGAACTGTATGCCCTCCTGCTGAAGATCCTGGAGAAACAGAGGAAGGGAGGGAATAACTGATTTGATTGAACAACCCCCTCCTAACGGAGATGTGAAATCACATCTCCGTTTGAGGAGGGGGATTCCGCATCGGCCCGGGGAAGCTTTGCAGAAAATAGGGGTCAGACGATCCGTATTCTTGCCGGCGTGTCCAGTAAAGCGAACCAGACGGCGTTCTGAATCTCCCTCTCGACAGCTGTTTCGTGTGGGTGAGATGCGTCTTTTGGCCTTTGACAGTACGAACTGCAAAGCACTTACTGTAGGTCTTTTCATAACCAACGCATCTGCAGCCATCGCGCAATTCTTTCTCGTAGTCGTCCAGTCTGATGTCGAGCCCCGCCTTGCGTCGGCGGCATACTCGTTGTAGTACAAATGCAGGTATAAGCGGCGTTTCTCCCGGATGATGACTCATTGTCGTGGATGGACGCGGTCGAATTCCCAAGTGATCGCAAACGTCTTGGTATACAGACCCGTATTGCTGTAGTAGTTGTGGTGGTGAACCAAATTGTCTCGCACAGGTCCAGGCAATTCTACACAATCCGTCGGCCGATCGGCACGCCAATCAGGAATTTGCAGCGCTGAATCAGCATCTCATTGACTTGGTTGCCAAAAAAAATCGTCACATAGGTATCATTTCCGGGACCTCAGGTTGTATCTCTGGCGCCTTTCGATTATTGCACAGATTATACAAATTGACGAATATAGGTTTCATCAGAAACTTGTCGAGTAGGCCCGGGGAATTTCGCCCCGAGCCCCTCACGGAACCGGACGTGCGCCTCTCGACGCATCCGGCTCTTCGCGCTGTTCCCTGCATTTGCTCTGATCCTCCCCAAATCC
>JAAUYQ010000068.1 GCA_014805015.1 Clostridia bacterium
CCTCCCGGAAGAGCATGCTGATCAGAAACTTATTACGGCATAATTATACGCATTTGGACACAATCTACCAAGCGGCCTTGGGCAGCACAGGCAAACATTTCATGCGGTCCTAAAAGCAGGTTATCCATTTCTGACCACCTTCGTCAGCGAGTTCTGCTTGCAGGCGTCTGCCGGTTGCACCAGACAACCTGAACCGTTTTGCGGGTTCAGGTATCACCTCACCCTTTCTGTGCGCTAGCAATCAGCTTTCCGACCAGGGTTGCCCAGCGGTTCACCTGATGGGATTCATGCACGCCGGTCTTGCACCAGACGGCAAAGTGTTCGCAGTTGTTGAACGGGAGCGAGTATTTTTCCTCTCCCAGCCGGCTGCGCGCCCGCGCCACTGTCTCCGCCGGCGTATACAGGTGATACAGGGAGTCCCGGATCACATCAAAGAACAGAGCCTCATTAAGAGCGGTTGCCGGCACATGGCCGTGCAGCACCGGGCCCGCAAAGCGTCCCTGCGCATCCGGAAAATCCAAGGCACAGACAGCCGTCGTTCCCCGTTCGAAGGCGTCATAGTCAGCCTCGTGGATCGAGATCCTGCCGGCAAAATCACCGCTTTCTGCCGCATAATGAATGATGCGCCCGCCTCCGATATAGACAGCATAGTGCTCGTAGATGCCGCCAAGCCGCGAAGCGGCCAGCACATCTCCGGCCCGAAGCTCAAGACCGCTGATATAGTCCACCTGACTGCTCACCGGCGGTGCCGAATACGCAGCCCGGTCTGTATACTGTCCGCTCCGGATACCTTGCAGTACCTGTCCCGCAAAACCGAGAACTTCAGGTTTCTGCAGCGCCTGCAGCGTCTTGGTCAGCAGCCCCGCCTGCTTGGTTTCCTGCGGCAGGGCAGCCTCCGCCTTCCAGGGCCGCAGTGGCGGGCCAGCCGAACGCTCCGGCTCGTAGATCTCCATCTCCGATGCCGGCATCAGGTCCCGCCGGGAAGGCTCCGAAAGATTGTCCGGTTTCTTCAGATCCATCTGCTGATCCTCCTTCCAAAGCATTCACTGCTTTCAGTATGGCATATATCTTTTCGCTGAGCTGTTCCTCATCCGGGAGCCGTCGCCGCAGCAGCCGCCTTATATCCCGGCCGGTGCTGTGCAGGATCTGCCGGTAGGTCAGAAGGCCGCCAAGCCCGCGGAACATCCCGCCCAGCAGCTGCCAGAAATCGCTGCGGTCCACGGCTGCGAGATCTGCCGTAAACCGACCCGCAGCAGTTTCCTTGAGGAGCCCGTCATCCAGGTCAGAAATGCCGTCAAAGCGGACAAGACGCTCCGGCTCAAGCTCTGTCATGCTGCCGGCGAGGGTAATTCCCAGCGGCTCGGCAAACTGCTCAAGACTGCTGAGCCGCTCCCGCACCTGCGAGTGCAGCTGCGTCAGCACTTCCTGCGTCTGCTCCCCTCGCCGCTTTTCGATGCGGTCCAGTTTATCCTGCAGATCAAGGCCGCCGCCGGAAGCCAGCTTCGCGGCGCTCACCCGGCAGGCCTGGTCTATACTCTCCTCCACTGCCCAGCACATCTGATGGTACACGTGCATAGCCGCCGCACGGAGTTCCCGGGCGTAAGCACCGGCCGTCTGCCGGGAGATGTCCTGCCAGAGCAGGCGGGCTGCCTCCTGAAGCAGTTCATCACGCCCGAACGGCGGGCAGCTGGTCGCCCGCGTTTCTGTTTGTACTGAATTTACGCAGCAGACCGTTATATCCGTATCGCCGAGCTGCTCCAGGATGTGCCGCTCCAGGCGCTGCGCCTGCGCGTCCGGGCTGCCGTCTGCGTCCAGTCGGCAGTGTGTCAGCACGACATGTACGGACTGGGAAATGTCCCGCCGCAGGCTGCGGATAAAGTCGGCCTCTGCCGGCAGCAGCCGGCCGGTCTCCACGTTCAGCACATAGAAAACAGAATGCACCCACTCATGGATATCGCTGCTGCCGCTGCAGCTGCGCAGAAAATTCTCGATTCCGTTCCGTATCTCCCCGTAGGCCTGCACCTCCAGGCCTCTGGAATCCATGATCCGCAGGGGCACACTGCCGGGCGGAGTCACTTCATACGCTTTGAATTCCTGCGTGATCGGCCGGCCCGTTCCCGCAGCACACAGCGGCGCACCGGCGAGGTAGTTGATCAGCGACGACTTGCCGGCGCCCGTCTGTCCGAGCAGCAGGATATTCGCATACTGTTTCACAGCTTCCCTACCGGCGGCAGACCTGCTGAGGAGCGGGCCGGCAGGCGCTGCACAAAAAGGCTCTGCACGAGGTCAAGAAACTCCGGTGAAGTGAAAAGCTCATTCCACGCCACGGGCTGCCCGCGCAGTGCCTTTTCCGTATTCACCGCACAGACTTCAGCGGCGGCTGTGCCGAGTGCATAGGTGATGGCACCGGCAACCGCAGCATCGACGGCTCCGGAGATCAGGGGACCCACAACCGGAATCAGCTTGGCAATGCCGGAGGCCAGGCTTTTGCCGAGCTGCGAAATGACGACGTTGCCGACAAGTGTCTGCGATACAGCTGTGAGGCTGCGCAGGCCGAAGACATCCACGATTTTCCCGACCATCGCCACCTGGGTTGGAACAAGCAGTGCCGCATCGGCAAAAGTGATGGGAATCGCACCAATGACAGCCGCGGCGGCAGTCGCCACACCAATCGTCTGCTGGGCAGCTGCCCGCTTAGCCGAAATATCTGCCATCTGGGCGGCAAGGAAATTCTCGCGCAGGTCTGTATCATCGAACAGGACTGCGGTTCGGGAAACCAGGCTGGGAAGCTCAAGCGGAAACCCTGGCAGAGAGGATGTCTCGAAGACCGGCATTTCCGGTCCAATTTCTTCGTGGATCACAGCAGCAAGTGCCCGGGCCTTGTCACTTTGCGGAGTATCCTCGTCACATTTGGTAAAGACGGTGAGGACACGGCTGCGGATCTCCGGCTCACTGCTCAGCTGCCGCAGCGTCTCAAGGTCCATATCCTGGATGCTCTCATTGGTCACGGCAATACAGTACCAGACGACGTGCACCGGGCCTTCCCCGAATCCCTGCCGGATGGTCTGCTGCAGGCTGCCGTAATAGGTACCGCCCAGGCCGAGCTCATAGCCGGCCGTATCGATGAGGTTTACCGAACTTGCATGATCCCGGCCCCGGTAGACGGTACAGTAGCCCTGCGTCTTTGGGCTCGTATGGGAGACTGGTGCGGTCTCCCTGCCGAAGACAGTGTTGATCAGGCTGGACTTCCCGACCCCGCTCGCTCCGAGCAGCATAACGTTCGGGTACAGCTCATCCTCATGCTGCCGCTGAAACTGCTCCCATTCATTCTCAATCTTCTGCTCAAACGGATTGCTCATGGCCGCATATCTCCTCCTGCGTTTGGCGATTCCAGGCGGAGCCGCAGCCGGCCTGACAGGCCGGAACCCCGCTTGTGCCGAAGTATATCCCGCTGTCGCTGCGCCGGGCAAGCCGTAGGCCGCCAGCAGTCCACGGCCCGCTGGGCCGGAAGAATAGACAGTCCCGCCTGGGTTCCCTTAAACTCCCTGTATAAGAAATCCGTCTCCTGAGCCGCACCCCCGGGCGACCGGCCGGGTCGTCTTCGGGAAGCCGCGCGGCTCGGGGCCGCCGAGCTGCATGCTTCTTGTCCCGCCGGTCCTCAGAAAGAAGGTCCATTGGATCCCAAACTCATTCACGCTGTGCTGCTCCTGACTATCAGCCAGGCTGAATCCGGTCTGTTCTGCCGCCGGATGTTTGCACCTCGGTTCCCGCAGCGTCCGCAGGCCGCCCTCAGGATTGCCTCAGCTCTCCTGCCGGCCTGGCTGGCACCGCTGCAGGTTTCCTCGCCGCTGGCGGCGCTTACGGCTGCTGTGGCCTGGAACGCTGTCTCTGCAGCCGTGCTGGACGGGAAAAAGTCCGTCATGCCATCTCTGTTTGCCTGGAACCTGTGCCAGATTGCTGCCCTTGCAACCCGCGCGCTCGACGGTACCGATACCGTCCGCACTACCGGGATAGCCAGTGCTGTGCTCACCGTCGTCTGGATTGCGCTGAACGGAGTGCTCATTGGCATTGCCATTGCTGTGCTGCGCGCCCTGTACGGCGAGCCGGTGCGGCCCCTGCAGCTGCTGGTCCACGTCGGAGCCAATCTTGAATTGGCCGCCGTCGGACTGTTCGTGTGCCGCGCGCTCGCAGACGGACCGGTGCCTGCGGCCAGCGCCGCCATCATGGTCTCCATTCTGCTGGCCGCGTGCGGTCTCGTACTGCTGCATATCCACCGCGGCATTCTGCGAAGCGACAGGCAGCTTGAAGAAAAGCGCGACCTCATTCAGGCTGCCCTGGACGAGCGCGAACATGAGTTCGCCGGAGCAGAGTCAGCGCTGGCCCGGGCCCGCCGCATGCGGCATGACTACGCCAATCATGCGGTCATTGCCCAGAACCTGGCTGCCGCCGGCCGGACAGATGAGGCTCTCGAATATCTGGCGCAGGTACGCCGCTCCTGGCTGGAGGAGCCGGACAGCACAGTTGAGCTGCAGGCATTCGGCCGACTCACCGGTGATCTGGCCGGATACTGCGCCGGGCTCGGAATCAGCCTGCATCTTGGCGGCGAGGTTCCACCGGAAGGCGGCATCAGCTCGAGAACCGCTCTGCCGCTCCTGCTGGATGTCTTCCACTGGGCTGCCGCGCGGCTCGCCGGCAGCAAGGGCGCTTCGATCGGACTGCTGCTGCACGGAAGGGAAGCGTTTGAGTGTGTGCTGGATCCGTCTGTCATGCCGACGCCGAAGGAACAGCAGGAACTGCGCTCTCTGTGCGGGGAAAGCCGCCTGCAGCTGCGCGTAAACGGGCGTCAGCTGTGGCTGCGCATCTCCGGCCGCCGTTTCGCTCCGCTTACAGATCCTCCGCGAAAGTCGGATGAGCCATAAAGACATCCACCGCAGCCTGGAAAGATCGGTGGCGCCGGCGGCTCACCGGCAGTCTGCCGCCGGAAAGCAGGATGACACTGTCCAGTGTGAGCCGGCTTACCTGATGGAGATTGACAATATAGCTCTGGTGGCACTGGGCAAAACTGTCCGGCAGCTGATCGAGCAGACTGGACAGTTTGCCGTACTGGGAATAGATCTGGTCTTCTGTATGAATGAGGAGCTTGCGGCGGTCGCTTTCAATATACTGGATCTGCGCAAACGGCAGCCGTACAAGACTGCCTTTCTGGCGGATAACCAGCACTTCATGCGCCTCACGGGCAGTGCGGTCGTGCACGGCACGCAGAGCTGCCGCGACTTTGGCGGCAGCAAACGGTTTCTGCAGCAGATAAATGGGTGCGGCCTCGAAAATCTCCGGCGCGTACTCCAAAAAGGCCGTTACGAACACGATGGGAAGGTGAGGATAGGTACTGTGGATGCGCTCAGCGGCGGCAAGACTCAGCGTCTCGAGCAGCGGCTCCGGAAAAACAATATCCAGGAACAGAGCCTGCGGCAGTTCGTCTGCCATGGCCAGAGCATTTTCAAGCAGCTCCGGGCTGGTGAAGATGCGCGTTTCTGTCTCTGTCTCCTGGGCCGTAATCAGCTTGGTCAGCGATTGGGCACTCGCTTCGTTATCGTCGCAGATCCATACTTCCATGCATCCTCCTTCGCTTGGAACCGTTACGCGGAATCATGTCCACCCGTTTAATTAACACAATTCCGTTCCTCGTAAACGCCGCTGTCCAGGCCGGCGCACTGGTCTGGCTGCTGGAGCCGAAATTCCGGCGGCTGCCGACGGCACTTGCCTGCTGGAGCGTCATGGCTGTGCTGGCCATCCTTTTCGGTCCCATGCTCAATCTCAACACCTGGTCCTGGATTGTCATGTTCGCCTCGGTCTGTCTCACGGTCGTCCTGCTCTTCCGGGACAGTACGTCGCGCAAGATCAGCATCGTCTGCCTGCTGCAGCTCACGGAGATCACGAGCAGTGTCCTGCTGCTGCCGGCTGCGCCGCAGGAAGCAGCCCGAACGCTTGCTGAGATCGAGCAGATGGCCGCCCTGCCGCATGTGGCCCTGCCGCGCCTGTGGAGCTCCCTGGTCTTTCTGATCGCCATCGTCATTCTTCTCATCTGGGTGCGTCCCCAGCTGCGGCATTCGATTGGTGCTCTGCAGCCGGGCTTTGCGTACTTTGTTTTCATTGAGACCCTCATGCAGGTTGTCCTTCTGATCATGATGGTACAGCTCGCGGACCTTGCCATTGATCTGCCGGTGATTACTGCCCTGTGGCTGATCAACTGCTGCAGTCTGTGCCTTATTGCCGCCTTTCTGGGCGCCGCTGTGCGCGAATCGCGGCACGCTGCCCAGCTTGCGCGCGCCCAGGAGGCAGCCAGACTGCAGGAACAGCTGCTTCCCGGTGAGCAGGCCTGCTTGGAGCGGGCCCGTCAGATCCGCAGCGACGTCTTTGCACAGCTCGACAAACTGACGGCCCAGATCCAGGACGGCCAGAGCGCTCTGCCGGTACCGGACCTGATGAAGGCACCTCAGTTCGCCTCCAGCCTGGCTGTGAACGCTCTCATTGAGCACAAGGCCGCACAGGCGGCCGGCCGCGGCATCACGCTGACCTGCCGCGGCCGGATTGAAATACCGCATCTGAGCGAATTTTCTCTCTGCGCCATTGTTGCGAATCTCCTCGACAATGCCATGTCGTCTGCTTCCGGCCCGCCATCCTGGATCAGGCTTCACTGCGTGCAGCGGAGCGGTATCCGCAGCCTGGTCTGCATCAATCCTGTTAGGCAGGAAAAAGAGACTTCCGGCGGGTCCGCGGGCAACGGCGGACTAGGCCTGAGCATTATCCGCGCTGCCACGCTCGAGGCAGGCGGCCGTATGTATCTGCAGCGCCGGGACGGCACATTCAGCGTCATTCTGTCCTTCTCCGACGACGCCGGGAGCACTGTCTGATTCTTGACAGCATTGGTATAATAACATCAGCCGGGACCTACAGCCGTCCCGGCTGTCTTTATCCTAAAGGAGGATTCAAAATGGAAATCACTTACTGGTCCGACTACGCCTGTCCCTACTGCTACATTGGGGAAACCAGACTCAAGAAAGCGCTCGAGCAGACAGGCCTCGCGGATGAGACCACGCTGCAGATGAAGGCTTTCCAGCTTGATCCCAACGCCCCGGAGCACGCCGCGGGTGACACCGTGACCAGGTACGGCAAAAAGTACGGACTGGATCCGGAAGCGGCAGCCGCCAGTGTCGCGCAGATCTCTGCTCTTGGGGAAGCCGAAGGGCTGAGCTTTGCCTATGCTGACACCCTGTTCACCAACACCATGGATGCCCACCGCCTTACCAAGCTCGCGCAGAGCAAGGGCGATCCGGAGCTCACAGAGAAGCTTATTGGTCTGCTGTTCAAGGCATATTTTGCAGACGGGCTCGAGCTTGCGGATCATGAGGTCCTCATGAACGCCGGACTGGAAGCCGGCCTCGAACGCGACGAAATCCAGGCACTTCTGGACAGCGACAAGTACTTCGATGCTGTGCGCCGCGACGAAGCGGAAGCGGCGTCGCTCGGCGTGCACGGCGTGCCGTATTTTGTTATTGACGGCATGTTGGCTATTCCCGGCAGTCTCAGTACCGAAGACTTTGCCCGGGTCCTGACGGAGCAGATCCCGGCGCTGAAGCAGAAGGTGCAGACGGCACAGGCACTCGGAGACGCCTGCGGTCCGGACGGCTGCCGGATCCGCTAGGAGCTGCCGTATGGTTACGCAGGTCCCCGTACAGGGCGTCTTTGCCGAAAATACCTACTTCGACATTGACGATAAAACCAAGCACGGTTTTCTGATTGACCCCGGTGCCCAGGGGCCGGAACTTGCTGATCTCATCCGCCGCAACGGCTGGACGATAGACGGTATCCTGCTCACACATGGTCACTTTGATCATTTCGGCGCCGTAGAATACCTGGTCCGCGAGTTCGGCATGCCGGTCTACGCCTACGAGAATTCGGCCGAGTACCTGATGGATCCGCAGCTCAACCTGTCGCTGCCATCCGGCAGCCGGCCGATGACAGTGCCGGACTTCATCCCGCTCCGGGACGGAGATACCGTCCATTCTGACAAGGCCCCGTCCATCTCTCTGGAGGTGCACTTCACACCCGGACACGCCAGGAACGCCGTCTATTTCTACGATCCGAATGAGAAGGTTGCCTTTGTGGGCGACACGATTTTCCAGGGCGGTCCGGGAACGAGCGGCTATCCCGGAGGCAATGAGCGGCAGCTCATGGAAAGCATAGGGAAGATTCTCTCCCTGCCGGACGATACGACGCTTCTCTCCGGGCACTCAGCCCCAACCACGGTAGGTGAGGAAAAACCCCGGTACCGCTTCCGGTAGGCCCAGCTGCTCCGGCTGATGCGGGGGGCCGGAGCGCCCGAGATATCCATAAAGACACAAAGTGCAGTGGTGACAGATCTGCCCGCCGGCAGTCTGGATCCACTGCTTTTTCTTTTCTCCTGGAGCTCTGACGGCAGCAGAAGGATTCTTTCCCGTACTGCCGAAACTGCGCCTGAGAAAAGCAGCAGAACTCGGCGGATGCCTGCCCCGGGAAACTGTCAGGCAGGGGCCGGCCGCAGGGATTTTCCGCCCGGCAGGCTCCGGATCCTGCACCGGCTGGTTCATCCGGAATCTGTCCGGTGCGGCGCGTCCAGATCTGCCATCCGTTTCATTTCCGGCTCTTTCCCTGAAGCCGTGGACGCTGCTGCTCCCCCGGCTCTGCGACCCGCAGCCCGGCAAGGCGCTATGGCGGCCAGCCGGGCCGGCGGTATTGTCCTGCCTGCACCCTTTGTGTACACTTTCAAGACAGAGCTGTGTCGGCATTCCGGCAGGCCCGGCTCTGTCACTTCTTTGTCCGGCTGCTTCCTGCGGCCTGGAAAATCCTGCAACCCAACAGAATTCTGCTGCGTGCACCGGCAGACAGCTTCGCGTACTGGATCTGTGCTGCCTGTATCTTCTTCGGAGGTATTCATTATGCTCTCAGATGATCTGCTGCCGCTCAAGATTATGGCGGTCCTGCAGAAATACACGGACGAAAATCACACGCTCACCCAGGCTGCGCTCGGCCGCCTGCTCGAACGGGAATACGGAAGCGCTGCCCCGTCCAAAGTCCTGCGCCGCGTACTCAGCGCCATGACGGCTTTTGATGACAGCATCGAGTTCGAAGAGTTTTCCCGCGGCGGAGACGGTGTCATCCGCACCCATTTCTTTCTCCGCCACCCGTTTGCCGACAGTGAACTGCGACTCCTGACAGACAGCCTGGCGCTGCTGCCGCATCTGCCTGCTTCGCAGCGCGCCGATCTTCTCGGCAAGGTGCGGGACCTCGGGAGCCGCTACTTTGAGATGCGCACGCCGCTCACCGCTTCACCGCGGCAGGACGAAAACAAGCAGCTTTTTCTCAATATAGAGCTTCTGGATGAGGCGATCCGCCTCGGCCGGAAGATTTCTGCCGGCTATCTCACGTATAATACAGAAAAAAAGCTCTGCAGCCGCTTGGGCGAAGACGGCAGGCCGCGCGTCTACCGTCTGAGCCCGTACCGCCTGCTCATGAACGACGGGCGCTACTACCTCATCTGCAATCATGACCGGTTTGATGACCTCGCCCACTACCGGATTGACCGGCTGACAGATATTCAGATTCTGGACGAGCCGGCCCGTCCTCTGCGGCAGCTCGATCCTGCCCGGCACACCGATGCAGAAGAGTACATCCGTGAGCACGTCTACATGTTTTCGGGGCCCGGCATCCGCGCCCGGCTGAAGCTGCGGCCGGACTGCATTTCGGAAGCCGTGGATCTGTTCGGTTCTGCCGTGGAGTTCCAGGAACAGGAAGACGGCTGGGTGCAGGCAACGGTGCGGGCCCATCCGCTGGCCGTATGCCGCTTTGTCCGCAGCTACGGGGCCGCTGTTATCCTCGAGACCCCCGAGGATCTGCGCCGGCAAATCCGTGACGAGCTTTCTGAAACACTGAAACTGTACGGCAGGAAAACATAAGGAGAGATCCATGCAGCAGTACATCATAGACGCGTTCACTGATCAGCCGTTCAGCGGGAATCCCGCTGCCGTCTGTCTTCCGGATATTCCGCTTGCGGATACAGACATGCTGAAGATTGCGGCGGAGAACAATCTGTCAGAGACAGCTTTTGTCTCGGCCTGCCCGGGCGGCTATACCCTGCGCTGGTTCACGCCGGCAACGGAGGTGGATCTCTGCGGCCATGCCACGCTCGCTGCTGCCTGCGCCGTCTTTACCTGGCTGGAGCCACAGGCGGAGAGCGTCTGTTTCCATACCCGGTCCGGTCCTATCACAGTCAGACGCCGGGAAGATATGCTGGAAATGCTGCTCCCGGTGTGGGAACAGAAGGAGATCCCGGTTACCGCCGAGATGACCGCCGCTTTTGGGGCCAGGCCCGACCTCGCCCTGCTCGGCACGGATCTTGTCTGCGTTTTCCCAGACGAAGAGACCGTCCGCAGTCTGACGCCGGCACCGGATCTTCTGTCCCGGCTTCCGGGACGCCTCCAGAACGCCACGGCACCCGGACGGAATGCCGACTGTGCCTCCCGCAGCTTCGCTCCCGCACTCGGCATTGCCGAGGATCCGGTTTGCGGTTCCGCCCACTGCCAGATTGCTCCTTTCTGGAGCAGCCGCCTTCGCAAAAACACCATCTGCGCCGAGCAGGTATCGGCGCGCGGCGGGAAGATGGTCTGCGAGCAGCTGGACGGAAAAACCATGGCCGTGCGCGCCCACGCTGTTCCCATCCTTGCCGGGCAGATCCTCGCTTTTCCTACCGCCGCTCCAGATCTGCCTCCACAAACCAGCGCCCGATCTCGCGGCCGCTGAGTGCCGCACTCCGCTCAAAAAAGAGCCGCCGCTCATGCACCATCTCGCCCAGCTCAATCTGCACCGTGTAGCAGTCGCCCTGCCCGCCGGCCCCGTAAGCAGGCCGCGGGACAACCTCAAGGACCCTTGCAATGGAATAGCGGTGCGTCTGGTCCCAGAGAATCTCCTGCGGCATCATCTGGCCGTCTGAGCGGAATGTCACCCGAACATCGAGATACCGTCTGTATTTCTGTCTTTTTCCCTCTGTCTGCATCCCGTGCCTCCGCTTCTGTCACATTTGCCCTTGCATGACCAAAAATCCGACTTTCTACATCGTGGATTTCAAGCGTTTCCGTGCAGAAAGCGTAGCACGCAGGCAGTGCATCAGTCAATCCCGTGCATCGGGCCGTTTCATTGCATCGTCTGTCAGATGCATCATATAATGTGTCCAAGGAAAACTGCAGGCATAACAGGAGACACAGATGGACCGTATACGGCTTCTGCGACGGGAACACAAACTTTCGCAGCAGGAACTGGGTGCCCGGCTCGGCCGCACCCGGAATTCCATATCACAGTGGGAACTGGGCAAACAGATTCCCGGAATAGTGGATATTGGTGAATTATGCAAAATATTCCGCGTTTCATCGGACTATCTGCTCGGGCTCAGTAACGACAGCCGTGAACCCGCCTGGCTCCACCACGCCAGAAAGGGGAAACCCCGGGCCAATCTGCAGCGTCTGCGTGAGCTGCGTCTGGAACGGCGCGTGACGCAGCATGAGCTGGCCAGGGAAATCGGCCGCGCCTGCTCCACCATATCGGTATGGGAACGGGAGATGCAGACACCCGCCATTACCGACATCAGTGAATTATGCCGGCTCTTCGGGGTCTCCTCCGATTATCTGCTTGGGCTCAGCAGCGAGAGGAGGCTGACTGCCCTTCCGGATCTTTCTGACGGCAGGTCGGATCTGTTCGCCGCTCATCTGCCGGCAGACACCAGCTACGCCATGCTGAATCCCGAAGGACAGAAGCTGATGGCCCAGTTTTTTGAGGTGGCCCTGCGACTTTTCCCGGCTGTACCGGACGCCGGCTCCCCACAGAGCGAAGCGGGCGCCTTTGGTTCAAGAGGGCTTAATACGCTGGGCGGCGCAGAAATGCTGGACGAATTTATGGATGACCTGGATGCAGAGGAGCCGGAAATGACAGAAGGCGGGGAGTGGCCGCCGGAAGCCGCTTCCTGGCAGGATGCGCCAGAAGACTGGGATGGGCAGGCCGGTGGAGAAGAGCCGCCGGACAATTCAGATCAGACAGAAGTACCGCCTGAACCGCCCGAAATGACGGAGGCAGCGCCGGCAGCGGACAGTCCGGTGCAGAGCGAACCACAGACAGAAGAATCAGACGGCACAGATGTGCCGGCAGAGAACCCTGCTCCGGAGGCTGAAGCAGATCCTACGGAGCAGGATGAAGAGACGGAGCCCGTATTGGAGCCTGGAAATATCTTCTGACAGGCCCGGCGGGTCTCTCCTGCCGTGTCTCTCCGGCGCTTTGCCGCTCCGGCCTTCTGCGCCGCGCTCTGCACGTGGGGATTCTCCCCGGCACTGAACAGAAACAAACAAAGGCTCCCGCCGGAAGACCGCCTGTGCAGTCCCGGAGGGAGCCTTCTTCTTTAGCAGATCCGGCTGAAGGACCTGCAGGTTTCTCAGTATATTTCGGCGCTTCGCGTCTCAAGAAACGCTTCGAACCGCTCAATAATCTCAATAAACTGCTTGGGCAGGTAGCTGAACGCACGGGTCCGGATTCTGTCCGGTATCGAGAAGTAGTTTCCGGCCACACCGCCGGCAATGTCGGCAAGGGTGTCGCTGTCCCCGCCAATGCAGACCGCATTGCGGATCGCCTCTTCAAAGGACTCGGCCTCAAAGAAGGCCAGCAGGGCCTGGGGCACGCTTCCCTGGGACGAATCATCAAATGGATAAGCCGCGCGTACATTGGGCAGGGTCGTCTCCAGCGGATAGTAGTTCTGGCTGACATAGGCGCGCATCTCGTCCTTGCTCATGCCGCTCCGGGCCAGGTATACCATGACCGCCACACATTCGGCACCTTTCAGCCCTTCCGGATGATCATGCGTCACCATGGTTACGTCCTTGGAAAGCTGGATCGCTTCCTCCAGACTCTGCGCGGCGTCCCCGCACGGACTCACCCGCATCGGAGCGCTGTTGCCAGCACTGCCGTACGGCTGCGGATCGTCGCTTTCCAGCCACTTTTTGAAGGCCGGTCCATAGCCGGCATCCGGATACGCGCGGCCGAATTCCTGCATGCACCGGACAGCCTCTCTGGGCAGGCTGGCCATGTCGTGTCCGCAGGTCATCAGCGCCTGGGCAATCGCGACGGTCATCACGGTGTCGTCTGTGTAGAAATTCAGATCTGTAAACAGATCAAAATTCCGGTTGTCTGCTTTGTGCAGCTCAAATCTTGAGCCGATAATGTCCCCGATAATGGCACCAATCATCCTTGTTTCCTGCCTCCCTGTGGTCGGAGCTTCTGCCGTTGGGCGGGTTTCCTCCTAAAGTATAGTACAGAAGAGCGTCGCACGGCGACACTCGCGGCCAAAAAAACTACCCTCAGGCAGAATACGGCGGCCGGAACGTTTCGGCATAGAAACGGGTCTGCTCGAAAGCCTCACGGATGCTGCCTTCCATGGCATCTGCATAGCGGATCTCACGGTCGTAGATCTTGGCCGGCACACTGTCCGGGGTACAGCCGTCCCAGGGAAGCTCACCTTCGGCCACGAAACGGAAGACGTCTTTCTGCATCTCCGACATCAGCGTCAGGTGCGGCTTCTGTCGCTGGTCGAGCAGGTACATGTAGGGGAAGATCCCGGTCGAAATATTGCCGAAGAAAAGCGGCAGGTCGCTCGAATGGCACGCCCTAAGGCCAATGACCTGCATCGCCCGGCTCTCAAAGTCAAACCGGTACAGCCATGCCGGCGCAAAAGCGCTGTATGCCTGGGCGTACCAGAGACTGCCCATCCGGAAGACACGGTCGGCGATAAAGACGGAGTTGCCGCGCCGCCCGAACTGCCGGCTGTATTCGCGGCGCAGGGCCCGCAGGACTTCCGGATCCTCCTCGCGCAGCGAGCGGCGGATATGTCCGCGGATCCCGAGTGCTCCGCCCAGAATGGGTGAAGTGACAAAGGCCAGCTCCTCCTGGGTTGTGCCCATGAAGATCGGAATACTTTTGGCCGCACCTTCCGCGGCCGCAGCGACCGGAGAAACCGGAATGGTCTCGCCGTCTACGGCCAGAGAGTACGTGGCTTCTCCCATGCCGCAGACACTCTGGAAATTCCAGCCCATCTCTGCCAGCCTGCCCGCATCCTCGCTGAGCAGCTTTTGCGGATCATCAAAGCCGGTGTACTCAAAAAAGCGCTGACTGATCTCCCTGTTTTCCTTGCGGGACCGCAGATAAGTCGGCGTGCCGCTCATCATGATGACCTTGGAGACCATGTGATTCAGCTTCCTGTTGACCGGAAATGCGCTTGCGGAAATCGCACCGGCGGACTGGCCGGCCACCGTGATCTGCTCCGGATCGCCGCCGAAGGCCTCAATATTCTCGTACACCCACTGAAGGGCCGCTGCCATATCTGTGAAGGCACAGTTCGATGCAAACCGGGAATCCAGGTCCGAGAAGTCGAGACACCCAAGCGCACCCAGCCGATAGTTGAAGGTGACCACAATCATGTTGCCTTCGCGGGCAAGATGCGAACCTTCATAAAGGGACTGGCTGCCGGAGCCATAAACAAAACTGCCGCCGTGTATAAAGAAGAAGACCGGCAGGCGCCGGGCATTCTCAGGTGCCCAGATATTGAGCGTCAGACAGCCTGCCTCATCGCTCCAGCCCTTGCCGTGCTGCGGGCTGGCGGGACCATAGCGTCCGGCATCAAACGTGCCGCTGAGCGGCTCCCGGCCTTCTGCCGGACGAAAACGCCGCTCCCCGGTCGGCGGGGCCGCGTATGGTATGCCGAGATATCTCGCAATGCCATCCCTGACGTCACCCCGTATACTGCCGTATGGTGCCTTTGCCACCGTCTGTGCCATAGTCTTCTAACTCCTTTCACCCTGAGCAAGGCGGCTTCCCCGCAAGGCCGCTTCCCTACGGTAACCGAAAAAGAAAAGCAGATTATGTCCGACTGGAAAACATTCTGAAAACAATCAGCTGTCTACGCGCAGTGTCAGCACATACTCGTCAAATTCCTGGATGATATCCTGAAAGTCCGGATTGAGGTACGTGACGGCCTCATCCTCTATCTCTTCGGGCACGCCAAAAAAAGCCTCCCCAATCGCCCCGGCCCCGGCAGCTACGGCCGGATCCCCGTGCGAATACACAAGTGCCTTGCGGACGGTGTCCTCAAAGTCGGCACCGTCAAGAAAAGCGGCCAGACAGCAGGCAGCTGTGTCATTTCTGAGACGGTTGCGGGTGGCCTCATCCATACGGGAGGCAAGCAGCTCGGCCATCGTGTAGGAACGGGAACTGAAAAGCTGTTCGATTTCTTCTTTGCTCATGCCTGAAGCAGCAAGAGCAACCATACCAGCCAGATCCGCCGCCAGGTCTGCATCTTCCTCATCTTCGAGCCGGGCTGACATAATGCTGCGGGCAAAAGAGCCGGCCTCCTCCTTACTGCCTGCAGCAAGGCCGCATGGTCCGGCAATGCTGCAGGCAAAATCCCGGCCGCCGGCTGTTGCGTCCTCCTCTGCATACTGGGACAGGATTTCGTTCAGCCAGAACGCCGCCTGGTCCGGCAGCTCCTGTGCCTGATCCTCACATTCCGTGATCGCCTTGGCGGCACTCATGGTGAGCAGCACCCCATCTGTCAGTGTGCACCCGGGCGCGAGCAGCTCAGCATCTTCCGGGACGCTCCCCCCTGCCCGGAAACGCGAGCCGGCAATATCCCCGATGATAGAACCAATCATTCTTCTCTCCTCTCTTCCAGGCAGTCTGCCTATGAGCGCGCCTCCGCTTCCGCCTGCCGCTCCATACGGCGTCCGAGCGCGTACGAAAGCGCCATCAGATCGCTCTCATCGAGCGTACCCGAATTATCGTAATCGCCAGCCATAAAATAAGCGCCGCTCAGTGGCTGACTGCCATCAAGCGCCGCCGCGAGCCGCGCCAGCTGGGCTATATCGAGCCTGCCGCTGCCCGTCAGGTCAAATGGGATCAGGACAACGGCCGTATCCACGATTTCGCCAGCCCGGTCGGAAAGCTCGATCACCGTTCCGGTTCCAATAGGCTCAAATCCGCCTATTTCCTCCCCGTCCTGGTATGCCTTCACCAGGGAGCTCGACGTCATCAGGGTATTCCGAATGTCCCGCAGCACAGCCGTGCCGTCAGCACGAAATCCCTCAATGAGCTTCATACCACCGGCCGCCTCCACGCCCTCCCGCGTGACCGTAAAGGAACTGTCCGCTCCGGGGAGCAGGCCGCCGCCAAGGGATACAGTAGGAGATGGCGCCGCCACGGCGAGCGGCGTCACTTCAGCCGGCGCTGTCTTCGCAGCACGCGGTTCCCGCTGCCGGGCGGATGCCGCCCCACGCACCAGAGCTGAACCAAATTCCTGCGCGTCCGGATCTGCCTCTTCGCCCGAACCGGTCGGCTGGGGCATGGCGGTCTCTGTGCCTTCGCCACTGGGCTCGGAAGTGGAAACGGAAGAAGCTGCCTGCGAGGCGTGCGTGGGCGTATCAGAAGCTGCCGCGAGAGGTTCTGTCTCTGTCGACGTGGGCGCTGGCGATGCGGTCGCCTGCGGCCGCGGAGTGGCCGTGCGGGTGGGCTGCGGACTCGGCGTCCGCTGCGGCGCAGCTGAATTCGCTGCCAGGCCCGATGAAGTAGTCCGGGCTGATTCCCGCCCAAGGGCTGAGGTCCGCCAGGCTGAAGGACTGCCTGCGGCTAAGATCCCTGGCAGAGAGGGCCGCGCAGTTGACTGCGGCCGCACAGATACCGGCGGTGCCTCTGTGGCGGGCGGCTCAGTACCAGCAAGTCTGGCGGGGTCAAGCACCATCTGATACTGCTCCGGGACGTCCGTTGGCTCAGGCGGCTGGGCGGCAGCCGGCGGCTCAAGCAGGTATCCGCCGATCATAGCTGCCGTAATGGCAATAATGCCGACTACGAGCAGCATCGTGTGCTTCTTTGGTTTTGCTTCCTTGTCCTGCATAAGTATTATGCCTCAGACGTGCCGGCTGATTCTGTCCGCTCCAGGCAGGCAATCAGCCCTCTCCGTAAGCTTCCGGCATGAGATCCGTGTTCCGCGGAATCAGTGTCATGATCTGCGACACGCATTCCTGGATCCCTTTCAGCTGAACGTCAATCCCGAGCTCTTCATACAGACCACCGCTGAGCGCATCGGAATCACTCCTCGCGATAATCCGGTGACGAATTTCGACCACCTGACGGCTGGCACTAAGCGTCCCGTCAATAGCAGTCCACAGCCAGGCAGACTCCGGCAGGGAATTATCGATCTCCAGTTCGAGGTCTGAAAGTAGAAGATGCCCGGCGCGGTTCAGATGATGCAGCCACCGGCGCAGATGACCAAGCGTTACTTCATGATGCTCGCGGCAGTAGGTTGTCTCTTCCATCACCACCGTAAGTTCGTGCCGCGCGGTGTTTTCCCGGCGCTCCAGTTTATGATCTCTTCCCGGCATTGTTTGTCCTCCCTCCAGCGGGCCGCATCCCGGGGGCCCGGTTCAGGCATTTTGTCTGACCTTCTGTAATTATACCCCGGCGCAGAAGTGTGAAGCGGCTCTTCGTCCAGCATACCTCCGTTCTCAGGCTGACCTGAGTTCTTCCAGCAGTTCCTCCGGTATATGCATGTTCCCTCTGCCGGTCCCCAGAGATATGTCCGGCTTGCGCCCGCCATGATAATCGCTGCCGCCGCTTCTCGCGAGGCTAAACTTCGCCGCTGTCCTGAGCGCGAGTGTCTCCGTGGCTGCATCATAGGTCGGATAGTATACTTCCATGGCCCCGAGTCCACGGCCCACGGCATGCTCAAGGAAGGTCTCCACTTCTTCTGCCGGCAGGGACAGATAAGGATGGGCCAGCACAGGGACAGCTCCGATAGAACGGATGAATTCAATTGTCTCCATGACGTCGAGACGTTTGGGCTGCCTGTACAGCCCGCCTTTTTTCGACAGTACGGTCTCAAAGGCGGCATCAAAATCCATGTAGCCCAGACGGCTCAGCTCGGCGGCAAAATCCGCCCGGTTCAGCTGGCCGCGGTCCGGCTTCACCGACATCATTTCTTCGATCGATATGTTGTAGCCGGCCTTCTGCAGGGCCTTCTCAAGGTCTATGTTGCTCTCGATCTTGCGCTGTGCCAGCGGCAGCACAAATTCCTGCACGTGTCCGTAATGCTCCGACGAAATGAAAAGACCGACGATGTGCACTTCATACTGACCGTAGTCGGTCGAAAACTCCGCCCCGCCGACTGCCTCGACCGGGCTTGCGGCCGCAGCACGGACAAAATCAGCAAGACCTGCCGCTGTGTTATGATCGGTCAGCGCGAGGGCGGCCAGGCCGAGTTCCTTCGCTATGGATATAAGCTCAGCTGGGCTCTTTGTACCATCGGAGAAGTTGGAATGCGAGTGTAAATCTATGTAACCCATGCGTATACTCCCTCCTAGCAGCAGGTACATACTGCTCCTGCCCACCCGGCTGCTGACTATCGGATTTCCGGTATCTGCGAAATCTCGGACCCGAGCTGGGCTGACCCCGCCGCCGCGGGAATACCCACGTTTCAAGCTCGATTTCGAGTCGAGTTGGCGCCGAATGCTTGCATGATGTACTAGCCACCGTTATAATATAACAGCAATGCGCGGAAGAGTATCGAAGAGGTCATAACGAGCTCGACTCGAAATCGAGTTGGCGTGATGAGCGCCACGTGGGTTCGAATCCCACCTCTTCCGCCAATAGTTCAGAAAGTCCCGGAACAGTGCAGTGTTCCGGGACTTTCTTTTTGTTTCGGTGCAACGTTTGATGAACTATGTTGTTTGCCTGTGTTGCTCATACGAAACAGAAGCTGGAGGAAGCGAAGCACACGGAGCTGGCAAGGAATAGCTGTACTTCGATTGTTCCAGTGAGCAGTGGTTGCACAATCCCGCAACCAAATGAGCGATGGCTCACAAAACGTCCTGGATAGATTTTGCGGTCTTTTGGGCCGCGGGGATTTGCTGTGGACTTTCAAAGATATAGTTGACTGAACATAAAAGGAGACCGTATTCTAGTAAGTGAGAAAAAACACTAGAAAGATGGTCTCCGTGGAACAGATTATACATGAACTGATGCAGAAATTGGAAGCCGACCTGGTGCGCGAGGCTCCGCTGGCGACGTGGACAAATGCGCCGCAGGCTA
>JAAUYQ010000069.1 GCA_014805015.1 Clostridia bacterium
AAAGAAGCACTCCGGAAGCTGCGCATTCGCATCGCCGACGATCTGCCTGCGGCAGTGAAGGAAATCCTGGAGCACAACATCACGCGGGAGAACTGCGTCGGCTGGTTTCGGAAGGACGGGTACGTACAACCGGCTGCCTGACGTCATACTGAACGACCTTGCAGCCACACTCTTTTGGGACAGGTTTTGAGCAAAGTGCTCTAGATACCCAGGAGACGGATTCTGTAACACAAAAAGCTCTATTGAGCCGTTTTTTACACCACCTCAAAAGTATGGTGCCAATTTTCTGCGGATCTTAGGTTAATACATTGAAAGGAACGCGACACATACCGTAGGATACAGTCTGAAAGTCAAAGGGGATTTTACCATGACAACACCATGCACCGATACCATCAAAAAAGCACTTGACGAGACACAGAACTCCGTGAACATTGCGGGCGTTTCACAGGCCGGCATTCCATGTGTTCAGCTCCAGGACTACACAATGGTAACGGCTCGCGGCAACGCAATCCTTACTGTTACATCCGATGTGCTCGAATCCTACGTTGAAGCCACGTACGGCGAAACATTTCCCGCAAGCCCATACGCGGACGCGTCACCTTGGAAGGAAGCGGCGGCGGACTACATCGCGGCTTTCGTCGAAAACAGCCTCGAGTTTCACACCGAAACAATGGACTTTGACCCCGACAGTGCAGAGTTCATCTGCATCAATCCGGGGATGTCGTTCGACGAGTACAATGTAAGCGTCGAATATGAACTTGACCTTAACGGCGGCTTCTTCCAGAACAGGTAAGCCGCTTTCCCGATACAGCAAAGCCAGGGCGGAACCGTGTGAGATGCGGTTCCGCTCTTTTTTTCTGCGCGGCTGCGCCTCACGGCGCAGCGAACCTGCCCCTGCGGGGCAGAAAAGGAAGGCGCATCAAAATGCGCCAGCAGTTCTGACTGTTCGCGCTGGACGCGCGTCATGCGCCACAGAGAATGAAGACGCGGGTTGCGATCCGTCGGCCATTCTCTTGTGACCTATAATAAGACCATCGAAAGACACACGGCACGCGCCGTGAACAGCAAACGCAATCAAAGGAGAACATACCATGCAGTTTAATATCAAAGGACAGATGTATATTGAAGGCGTATGGCACTACGAACTCGACGCTACGTATCGGCGCGGCGGGCATACGTACTGCATACAGACAGTCGGTGAAGCATGGGATCGTGCTGAAGCCGTGGTCAACGGCACGCGCCAACTGCTTGGCAAGTGCTTTGAGCGCATTCTTGACATACCCGGCGTGCACACATACAACTAAGGCTCCCAAGGAGCCCCAAGACGCCGGCTGATAAGCCCAGGCTAGCTGATTGTCTATTGTCAAATAATCAATAATCTTCTAAAATATTGTGGGGACCTTGTGGACTTTCAGCGGACCTCCGCAAGGCCTAGAAGACAGAATGGATCAACCGATGTATGACGTGGCGATTATTGGCGGCGGTATTGTCGGATGCGCGGCTGCCGAGCGTCTTTCGCAGTATAAAGTGAATATTGCGGTCATTGACCGGGCGTCTGATGTAGCTGACGGCACAACCAAAGCCAACAGCGGCATCGTGCATGCCGGCTACGATGCTCCTGCCGGAAGCCTCATGGCGCGTCTCAATCTTGAGGGTTCAAGGCTCATGGAGGAGGAGTGTTCCAGGCTCGATGTACCGCTGAAGAAAACAGGCTCGTTCGTACTGGCGTTTACACCCGAAGACGAGGACCACCTCAAACTTCTGCTGAAACGCGGCAAGGAAAACGGCGTGCTGGGGCTGGAGATACTGTCCGGCGATGAAGTGCGCAGGCGTGAACCGGCTCTGAGCGGCGAGGTGCGCGCGGCACTCTGGGCACCAAGTGCGGCCGTGGTAGATCCGTTTCAGCTATGTGCAGCCTATGCAGAGGTGGCAGCGGAAAACGGAACAGACTTTCTGCTGGAGCAGGAAGTGCAGCGGCTCACCTGGACGGACGATCACTGGGTTATTGATACGGACCGGGGACCGGTTGAGGCTGCCTACGTTGTCAATGCAGCCGGAGTGCACGCAGATGAGATTCAGGCCATGGCCGGAAAGCGCGAGTTTGCCATCCAGCCGGTGCGGGGCGAGTACTATCTGATGGATAAGACACTGGGAGACCTCGTCAGCTCTGTGATCTTCCAGTGCCCGGGTCCGCTTGGAAAGGGTGTGCTGGTGGCTCCGACTGTGCACGGTAACCTGCTCATCGGTCCAAATGCTGAGCCTGTAGCGGACCGGGACGATACCGAAACGACATTGGATGGCCAGGACTATGTGCGGCGCACCGCAGCGAGGTCCGTTCCGGATATAAACTACCGGGAAGCAATCCGCAACTTTGCCGGCGTACGGGCGAATTCGGGCTCGGGAGATTTCATCATTGGTATGTCGGAAAGCGCACCGCAGTTCCTGAACCTGGCTGGCATTGGCTCTCCAGGACTGTCTTCCTCGCCGGCCATTGCCAGGATGGCTGTCGAGATTCTGCGAAAAGACGGCCTGACTCTGGTTCCCCGGGATAAAGCAGCAACCTCACGCTGCGTTGTCCGGGTCCGGGACCTGCCGCCGGAGCGCAGGCAGGAAGTTATTGCTGAAAATCCACTCTATGGGCGGGTCATCTGCCGCTGCGAAACGGTGACCGAAGGGGAGATCGTGGATGCAATGCACAGCAAGCTGGTTCCACACACGGTAGATGGCGTGAAGAAGCGGTGCGGCACCGGCATGGGCCGCTGCCAGGGCGGCTTTTGTCAGCCCCGTATTCTGAATCTGCTGTCCCGTGAGCTTGATCTGAAACCAGAAGAAGTGCGTCAGGATAATGCCGGCAGTGAGATCCTGAAGGGAGAACTGCCGTGATTTACGACGTTATCATTATCGGCGGCGGTCCGGCAGGTCTTGCTGCGGCCTGTGCAGCAAGCGAAGCAGGAGCGAAGCAGATCCTGATTCTGGAGCGGGACATGGAGCTTGGCGGGATCCTCAATCAGTGTATTCATAACGGTTTCGGCCTGCATTATTTCAAGGAAGAGCTGACCGGACCCGAATATGCCGGCCGTTTTGAGGAAATGCTGGCGCGCACAAATGTAGAGGTACGGACGGATACAATGGTGACGGCACTGGAGCCGGAAAAGCGTGTCCACAGCATGAGCACAGACGGCTACCATGTAGATGAAGGCAGGACGGTTATTCTGGCTATGGGCTGCCGCGAACGACCGCGGGGCGCGATTGGCATCCCCGGAACCAGACCGGCCGGTATCCTTACTGCCGGAGCTGCCCAGCGGTATATAAATATAGAAGGGTTCAGCGTGGGCCGCCGAATAGTGATTCTGGGATCCGGCGATATTGGCCTTATAATGGCGCGGCGTCTCAAACTGACCGGAGCCGATGTGCTGGCATGCGTCGAGATCATGCCGCATTCAAGCGGTCTGAAGCGTAACATCGTGCAGTGCCTGGATGATGTTGACATTCCGCTGCTGCTGTCGCATACCGTGACCGACATCCAGGGAAAGGACCGGGTAAGCGGCGTCACGGTAGCAGCCGTGGACGCGAACCGCAGGCCCGTTCCGGGTACTGAGAAGCATTTTGACTGCGATACACTGCTGCTCTCTGTCGGACTGATCCCGGAAAATGAGCTGACGCGGGCAGCGGGCATAGAGATTGACCAGCGTACGAACGGACCGGTTGTCTATGAGAATATGGAGACAACGCTTCCAGGCGTCTTTGCCTGCGGCAACGTCGTGCAGGTGCATGACCTGGTAGACTTTGTGACGATAGAGAGCCAGAAGGCGGGTCGCAGCGCAGCGCTCTGGCAGGGAGGTGAAGTCCCAGCCGCTCCGACTGTTATAGAGGCAGGCGAGCACGTGACCTATACAGTCCCGCAGCGCCTGCGCAGCCGGGACGAAAAGGTGGAGATAAGCTTCCGGACGGACCAAGTCTTTGGCAGCAGCAGAATCGTTGTCGAGGATGCAGCCGGAAACACGGTTGCTCACTTCGCCCGGCCCTATATGACACCCGGCGAGATGGAACATATTACGCTGCCGCCAAAACTGCTGGCGAAGGCAGACGGCGGCTTGCTCAGAGTGCGTGTGGAGGAAACTGTATGACCATCCTGACGTGCATCCGCTGCCCGCGTGGCTGCCAGCTGCAAGTGGACAGTGATCTGAATGTGCAGGGAGCCGGCTGTCCCCAAGGTATTTCGTATGCCCGGGAGGAGATGACGCATCCAGAGCGAACGGTGACCGCGACAGTCCGGCTTGAGAGCAGCACACTTCGCCGCCTGCCCGTGAAGACCCGGGAGCCGGTTCCGAAGGATAAGGTGCCAGCAGTAATCTCAGCGCTGCAGCGCGTTCACGTGAAAGCCCCCGTGCGCATGGGCGATGTCGTACTGAAGGATGCGGCGGATACCGGTGTAGATGTGGTCGCCACTCGAAGTGTCCGATAGGAGGAGTTCATTTTGTTCAGGTCTGCCTGCAAAAAGTTCATCTGCCTGTTTATCTGCCTGCTGGCTGGCGGCTGCAGCGCTGTGCCTTCCGCAGCGCCGAGCGTCCTGCTGACCCCGCTTGAACAGGCACAGCTTGCAGACCCAGCTGCAATAGACCCAGCGGATCTTGAGGCCCTTGAAGTCTTCTTCGCCCGATGGAGTGCGTATATGGCTTCTGTGGGAATAGAGGCGCAGGACGAGTCTGACGTCTACAGTGATCTCTATGCTTTCTCCACAACTTGGCAGCAGGCCCTTGCTGCAGACAATATGAACGGCGGGTGCCACGTCGTTCTGTATCTGCCGGCAACGCCCGGTCTGCTGGAGGTGGACGCCATGGACGGCAGGATAAGGACGGCAAGCGTCTCCTATGACAGCGAAGACTCCGGCGTGCGGGCAAACCTGGCATTCACCGTAGCCTGCAACGCTATGATCTACAGCCTTGTGAGCGCGGACGACATGACGTCTGTTGCTTCTATATATAACGAATGCATGATCCGGCTGCATGCGAGCGGTGCGGAGATGGCCGGTATTGTGAGCCTCGACGGCTATACCTTCTCCTTGGCCTTGACAGCAGAGGACAATAATATGAACTTTGCAGCGATGCTCGAAGAGTAGCTGAAGCCAACAGCCACAATAAAGCAAAGAGCCCACAGTTAAGCAAATAGGAGTATCGAACTCGAGCATTCCAGCAATTTTCTCGAAAGCGGATGAAATGTTACAGTTGCTATTTGAGCTCAATGTTATCTCGTATCTTGAGGTAAGGCCGACTACACAGAGGTTTCGTTTGGTACTTCAAGGAGAGGTCTCACGCGAATATTCGCCCCCAAGTCGAGCTGAACTGCAAGTACAAAATGCATCGGGGGATAGCAGAAGCATTAGGGTTGTGAATGAGATTGGACGAAAACCACATAGATGCTGTGCGATACAGGAAAGATGTCGTCCCTCGCAGCAGGATACAGAGAGGTGCACAATACAAAGAGCGGACCCCACTATGAGGTCCGCTCTTTGTATTCAGGACGGTGGTGCCGTCCTATTTCTTTTTCTTCTGGTAAGGAGTGTCGTCGCAGGGCAGTTCGCTGCGGAACTTGCCGTCAAAGACTTCGTAGGCGTTCGCGACGGCGGGAGCGGTCGGAATCGAGCAGATCTCGCCAACGCCTTTGGCGCCGAAGGCCAGACCCGGAACGTGGCGGCCGCAGATGTAGACCTTTACGTCCGGCGTCATTGGCGACTTAAAGAGTCCTAGGGTGCCGAACTTGGCGGTCGGCACGCCGTTCTTGAGCGGGAACTGCTCAGTCAGCGCGTAGCCAAGTGACATCACGACGCCGCCCTCAATCTGTCCTTCCAGACTGACGGGGTTGATGGCTGTCCCCACGTCGTGGGCGGCGTGTACTTCTTTCAGCCGTCCATCTTCGTCAAGCAAAACAACCTGTGTGGCGTAGCCGTAGGCCACATGGCTCACCGGGTTCTCTTTTTCTGACCCCAGCTTGTCCGTTATACTGGCGTACTCGCCGTAGAAGCTCTGGCCTTCCAGATCCTCAATGCCGCCGACCCTGCTGAGCGCTGTGAGGAGCTCAGCGGCGGCACGGCGTGCCGCCTCGCCTGTGAAGACCGTCTGGCGGGAAGCCGTGGTGTTGCCGGCATCCGGTGCAATGTCCGTATCGGGGTAGTCATGCACGACGATATTCTCGGGAAGACCGGTCTCCGTGCACACGATCTGGACAAGCACGGTGCCAAGGCCCTGACCGATGCAGGCAGCACTGCTGCGGATGTGCACCTTGCCGTCAATGACCTGCAGCCGGCAGCGTCCGACGTCCGGAATGCCGACGCCGAGGCCGCTGTTCTTCATCGCGCAGGCAATGCCGGCGTTCGGGCTGTTCTCATAGACGTCCTTCACAGCCTCCAGCGTTTCGACAAGCGCTGTATTGGCATCCGCTATCTGGCCGTTCGGAAGCACCTGGCCGGGACGGATCGCATTACGGTAGCGAATCTCCCAGGGCGAGATGCCTACCTGCTTGGCCAGCTGGTTCAGGCACTGCTCCATCGCGAAGCAGCTCTGCGTCACGCCGAAGCCACGGAAGGCTCCGGCCGGCGGGTTGTTCGTATAGATGGCTTTGCCGTCTATGTCGATATCCTGGAAGTTGTACGGTCCGGCGGCGTGCGTACAGGCGCGCTGCAGCACGGGGCCGCCGAGGGAGGCATAGGCACCCGTATCCGCCACGATGGTGCACTTCATGCCCGTGATGTAGCCGTTTTCGTCGCAGCCAACGGTGTAGTGCATTTCCATTGGGTGGCGCTTCGGATGCACGCGCATGCTTTCCTGGCGGGTCAGGCGGACTTTCACCGGACCGCCGGTGAGATGGGCGAGCAGCGCTGCGTGATGCTGCACGCTCATGTCTTCCTTGCCGCCAAAGCCGCCGCCCACGGTCTCTGCTGTGACCTGCACTTTTTCCGGTGCCACGCCGAGCATATCAGAGCATTCATGGCGCGTCTGGTAGACGCCCTGATCGGAGGAGAAGATGTGAATCCGGTCCCCTTCCTTGACGGCTACGGCGCACTCGGGTTCGAGGAAGGCGTGCTCTGTCCAGGGCGTATAGAAGCGGCCGCTGTAGACGTACTTCGAATTCTTGATCTTCTCTTCCGCATCGCCGCGGATCAGATGCTCATGGCAGAGAATATTGCCTTTCTCGTGCAGCTGCGGTGCACCGGGAGCCAGCGCCTCTTCCGGCGACGTAACCGTCGGGAGCTCCTCCGCCTCCACTTTCACCGACTTCAGCATCTCCTCGAGACCTTTTTTGGTCCGGGACGCGATCAGAACAAGGGCATCCCCGATCGAGTGAGTGATGTCTCCGGGGCCGTTCAGAACCGGCCAGTCCTGCACCAGATGGCCGATGACCTTGGCGCCCGGAATGTCATCTTTTGTCGCCACACAGACAAAGTCCGGATGTTTCTCGGCTTCGGAGGTATCGATGGAAATGATGCGGCAGCGGGCGTACGGACTGCGGACGGCACTGCCGTAGATCAGCCCTTCCGGATAGAGATCGTCTGTGTAGACGGCCTCGGCCAGAACCTTGGCTTTGGCGTCGGTGCGCAGCAGGCCCTGCCCGACCTGGGCATTTTCCTCCTCCTCAATCGGCAGATCCTCGCGGAGCATCCTGGCCGCGAGCATGATGCCTTCCTCGATCTTTTTGTAGCCGGTGCAGCGGCAGATGTTGTTCTTGATCGCGTCCTTGACGTCTGCCGGCGTCGGATCCGGCTTTTTGTCGATAAGCGCCTTTCCGCACATGACCATGCCGGGGATGCAGAAACCGCACTGCACGGCTCCTACCTTGCCGAAGGCATAGGCGAAGACGTCCTTCTCGCGGTCGGAAAGGCCCTCTACGGTCTGGACGGTCTTGCCGTCCACCTTGTCTGTCTTGAGAACGCAGGCCTTGCGGGGTGTACCGTCGAGGATGACGGTACACGTGCCGCAGGCGCCCTCATTACAGCCGTTTTTCACGGACGTGAGGCGGAGATCGTCGCGCAGATAGTCCATTAGGGACTTGTTTTCCGTGCACTCAACCTCACGGCCGTTCACTGTGAATCGGGACATGTTTTTCCTTTCACTGGAAATAGGTGAGTCTCGCACCTGCCTCGAGCAGTGCCTTGATACCCTTCGGGAGGCCGGTCCCGTCTGTCACGAATTCGGCATTGTCGAGCCGGATCAGCCAGGTGCCGTCGCCGCGGGACACGAAGCCCTCGTTCTCGCTGTCTGTGAAGTCTGCTTCGGTGGTGAACAGCGTGAACTTGTCTTTGTACGGTGCGCTGTTGTACGGGCAGAAGGTGGCGCAGTTGCCGCATTCGTTGCAGAGACGGTCTATGTGCAGGATCTGCAGGCCGCCGTCCGCCTCCACTGTGATGTTGGCGCGGTTCGGGCAGACATCGACGCAGTTCTCGCAGATGATGTTGCACTCCAGGCAGCGGTGTGCCTCGTTTTCCGCCTGACCGCTCCAGACGATGACGCCCTTCTTTTCCATCTCTTCCCCGTCATTGTAGACGAAGACATTATGGTCACGCTGCAGGGTGATTGCGTCCGCTGCCTTGCGGGCGTCCGCAATCGCTTCCACGACAGTGGCCGGCCCGCGCTGTGCGTCACCAATGATGTACACATTCGGGTTTGTGGTCATGAGGTTGCCGTCAACCAGTGCTGTGCCGCGTTCGGAAACAGTGACGCCGTTTGCTTCGAGCACTGCTGTATCCACCTTTTCGCCGACAGCTGCAATCAGGGTATCTACCGGGATCTCCTTCGTCTCATCGGTGGCAACCGGAGAGCGGCGGCCGGAAGCATCCGGTTCGCCGAGCTTCATGACCGTGCAGGTCAGAATGCCGTCCTTCAGGGATTTGGGCGAAACCAGCTCAAGGAACTTCACGCCGTCATCAATCGCGAACTGCAGTTCCTCCTCGTCAGCCGGCATATAGCGCTTCGTGCGGCGGTAGACGATGTAGACATTCTCAACGCCCGGAATGCGCTTGGCGGCGCGGGCGGCATCCATGGCTGTATTGCCGCCGCCAATGATCGCGACGTTTTTGCCGACGCCCACTTTCTCGCCAGCCCGAAGTCGGGTCAGGAAGTCAATGACACCGAGAGCCTCACCGGCTTCGAGGCGGACGTGGCCGGGCTGGTAGGCGCCAATGGCCAGGACGACAGCGCCGTAGCCTTTGGCCTTCAGTTCATCGGCTGTCGGGGCTTCCGTGCCGAGCTGGAGATCGACGTTCATCTTGCTCAGCAGACGCGCGTCGCTTTCCACCTTGTCTGCCGGGATGCGGAATTCCGGAATGACGTAGCGGACGATGCCGCCAAGTGCCGGGTTCTTGTCAAAGATAGTGACCGGGACGCCGCTGCGGGCGAGGAAATACGCGCAGGCCATGCCGGCTGCACCGCCGCCGACAATCGCTACTGGCTTGCCTTCTGCTTTGGGCGCCTTGAGCGTTTCCAGGACAGCGTCCATGCCGAGGCTGGCCGAGAGCAGTTTGGTGTCGCGGATACGGACGGATTCCTCATAGAAATTGCGCGTGCACTTGCTCATGCAGGGGTGCGGGCAGATCGTGCCGGTTGTGAACGGCAGCGGGTTCTTGTCAATGATGACACGCAGGGCATCGGCGTAGTTTTCTTCGCCGGCAAGACCGACGTAGGCCGGGATATCCTGGTGGATCGGGCAGCCGTGTGAGCAGGGCGCCGTGAAGCAGTCAAGAAGCGGCACCTTGCGGCCAATTTTGCGGGACGGCAGCGGCTTGATCGGTTTGCGGTAGGCGTCGCCAGTGGTGGCCTGTTCGACCAGGATATTGATTTTCTCTTTCGAAACACCGTTCCAGGGCCGGTTGCTGTAGTCGCGAAGTTCTTTGGCGAGCTGTTCGCAGCGGTCGTAGCCGCCGGCCTTGAGCAGTGTGGTTGCCACGGTGACCGGCCAGATTCCGGCTTCCACAATCTGGGCAATGTTGCCGGCGTCGGCACCGCCGGAAAGCGAAATGCGCAGTTTGCCGTCAAAGTCGTCTGTCAGGCGCTTGGCCACGGTGATGGCCAGCGGATACAGTGCGCGTCCGGACATGTACATCTCTTCGCTCGGCAGCTGGTGCTTGTCGACATCCACCGGGAATGTGTTGGTCACCTTGACACCGAAAGCCACGCCCCTGCTATCCGCACGCTCCTGCAGGCGTTTCAGCATCGGCACAGCGTCGCTGTACTGCAGGTCCTCCTTGAAGTGGTGATCATCAAAGACAATGTAGTCAAAGCCCAGGCTGTCGAGAATGGAGCGGGCCGATTCATAGCCGAGCAGCGTTGGGTTGCACTTGATGAACGTGTTGATGCCCTTCTCTTCAATCAGATAGGTGGCGATCTTTTCGATTTCTTCCGGCGGGCAGCCATGAAGCGTGGAGAGTGTGATCGAGTCGGAGACGTGCGGATCAATGCTTTCAATGTAGGCACGGTCGACGTTCTTGAAGCGGTCAAGACGCGAGAGGGCAGCGTCGAGGCATTCTTTCCAGATCGGCAGGTCCGCAGCATTGCGCATGCCCTCAATGTAGTCATCAATCTTCTTCGAGCTGATGCCGGCGTAGTCGTAGCCGACGCTCATGTTGAACTGGAAACCATCCGGATCGCCGAGGCCGTATTCGCGGGCCATAAGCTTGCAGATGAACCAGGCTTTGACGTATTCGGCCAGGGCCTGCTGCACGGTAAGCTCTGTGGACCACTCGCAGTTGAAGCACTCGTCTTCTGCGAGAATACACGGCTTGTTGACCGGTAGGTCCTCGCCGTCGATGACCTGGACAGTCTTGAGCTCGAAAAAGCGGGCGCCACCTGCATAGCAGGCCATGATGTTCGCTGTGAGCTGCGTATGCGGTCCGGCCGCCGGGCCGAACGGGGTCTCAAGCGAACGGCCCAGGAATTCCAGCCGCCGTTCCGGTGAGGCTACATACAGCTTGCAGACGCCGCAGATCTCTCCATCCTCTTCGTATCCGTCCAGCATCCAGTCCATCAGGGCGCCGGCCGGCATCGGTGTCATTTTGTCGCTCACTTACTTTTCTCCTAACTGTTGATAGCGTCCCAGAGCTTCTGGGCGGAAGCGCGGCTCTCAGCGAGCACTTCCTCTTCGTCGCAGACCAGCACCTTGCGGTCCTGCATGAGCACGCGGCCGTTGACAATCGTGGTGATGACGCTGCGGCCGTTCATGCCGAACAGAATGTGCGAATTGGCATTGCTGCCGTCCATCGGTGTATCTGGAATATAGTCCGTGATAATCAGGTCGGCTGCAGCCCCTTCCTTGAGCACACCAAGCGGTCTTTCCTTGAAATAGCGGCCGGCAATCAGCGGGTTGTTCTCAAAAAGCATTTTCGGAACTTCCGCCCAGGCAGCTCCCGGATTGCACAGGTGATGTTTGTGCAGGATGTTGGCGACTTTGTACGATTCAAACATGTCATTCGTGTAGCCGTCTGTGCCGAGTCCGGTCAGGACGCCGTCGTGGACCATTTCCATGACCGGTCCGCAGCCGACAGCGTTGCCCATGTTGCTTTCCGGATTGTGCACAACCATGGTGTCCGTGGAAGCAAGCAATCCGATTTCTGCCGGGCTCACGTGGATGCAGTGGCCGGCAATGGTAAGCCTGCCGAGGATCCCCAGATTGTAGAGCCGCTCTACGGGCCGCACGCCGTACTTCTTCAGCGAATCGTAAACATCGTCAATGCCTTCCGAGACGTGAATGTGGAAGCCGGCGCCTTCCGGCGTATGCTCGCGGCAGAATTCCAGCGTGGCATCGGCAAGCGTAAACGGTGCATGCATGCCCATCATCCCGGCCAGCATGCCCGTCTTGTCTTTCTGCGCCTTCAGAATGAAATCCTCATTCTCCAGCACGGCTTCCTTCATCTTATCTTCGCCGTCACGGTCTGATACTTCGTAGCAGAGGCATGAGCGGATGCCGAAGTTTTCTGCCTCCTTGGCGATTGTATCGAGACTGCCGCGGATGGAACCGTAACTTGCATGATGATCAAATACCGTGGTTGAGCCGTTTTTTATGCAGTCAAGATAAGTGGCTGCCGCACTCCATTTGGTTTCATCAAGGGTCAGCGTGCGGTCAATCTTCCACCACTGACCTTCCAGGATGCCCATGAAGTCTGTCGCGCTGTAACCGCGGATCGAAAGACCGCGGGCGAAGGCGCTGTAGATGTGATTGTGCGTACAGACCATGCCCGGCATGATGACTCCGCCGTGTCCGTCGATCCGCTCAGCCTGCGGATATTTGGCAGCCAGGTCCTCTTCGCTGCCAACCTCAGTGACCGCCTCCCCGGTGATCAGGACAGCACCTTTTTCAAAGTACGGCTGCTGCGGATCGCGGGTGACCAGGCGGGCATTGCCTACCAGTATCTCTTTCATATAATGTTACCTTTTTCGATGGACGGCGCTTGACGACTGCGCCCGGTTCGGGATGCTGCGCTCCAGACGGAGCGGACATCGCTTACTGTATTATGTAGATATTGCCTGTTTACCGGCGTGCGGTCAAGCACAAACGGACCGTCTCCAGGGTTAAAAACGGCTTTTTTGCGCGTTATACTCGGAGGGGAATAACGAGCCGGACGCGAATGTTTATGAAAAACGCCAAAAGCAGCCGGGCGCCTCTGAACGCAGCAGCAGTTTTGCGCGTTTCCGGAGTCTTACGGCAGACTTTGCAGCCCGGCTTTCGAAGGCAGCGCATAAACAGACGATCCGCAGAGTCCGCGTTCAGATGCGTGGATGATGCAGGATTCATCCGCTCTGCAGGGACGCCGAATACGTTTCAGAATAGCGGTCATACGGAAACGCGGCTGACCTTACGTTTTGTTCCGGGGCACAAAACGGCAGTTTGCTCCCTCCCTAGATCTTCATGGCTTTCTGCAGGCGGGTCATTGTATTGTCAGCCAGACATGTGATATCGTGAACCCGCAGCGTTCGCTGCGTCGTGAGCGGGAGACTCAGAACCTTTCATTTCAGTTTCAGGATCCGCGGATCCTTTCCTTAGGCACCGACGGCTGTGATTACGGGCCGGTCGGTACCGACTGCAAGAACCCCAAATAAGAGCAAGGCTCCTCTGAAGCAGAGGGAAATTCCGCCGGCATTCATCATGCCCGTGTGCATGGCGACTTTTGTCTGGAGTACAGATATAAGGCGCTTTCCGAAAAAGTCATGCCGGATCAACTGGCGGAAATTGCTGCAGTGCAGGAGCCGAACATGTGAAACAGGCAGCGACTGACGTATCCGGGGCCAGCCCCTGGGGTGCAGATGTGAGGCTGCACGCTGCAGCTGCGTCTTTGTCTGTGCGGCAGTTCTGCCAGGAGAAAGGTTAGGATAATGGCTCCGAGGAAGATCAATGCAGACATTGCGCTCCGGAAGTTCTTCAGTGACAATGCCCGTTTTGCGAGTGTCTTCAATACCTACTATTTTGATGGCCAGGCTGTGGTGCAGCCAGAGGATCTGTATGCCATGGATTCTGAGGCTGCAGCCGTCATTCCCGGATCGGAAAAACTCCTGTCCATCGTCAGAAGAGGCGATGTTGTCCGCCTGTGGAAGACGGAGACGACGATGGACATCCTGATTCTGGAAATACAGTCGTACATAGACTACGGCATGCCGCTGCGCCACAAGGCGGAAGAGGTGGCTTTTCTCGATTCGCAACGGACCGCCCTGAAGAAGAAGCATGCGGGTCAGAAACTCAACAGAGATGAGTTCCTTTCTGGCATGACGCTGGATGACAGGCTTGTGCCGGTTTCGATCCTGACTCTGTATTTTGGTGAAAACGTCTGGGATGCGTATAAGGAACTGGAAGAGATGTACGTTCCGCACCGTATGCCAAGAAAAGGGAATGATGCCCTCATTGCTGAAGTGCAACGGACGGAGACGAGACTGATACAGAATATGGAGGAAGCCGTACGTATCCTTCTCGAGTTGACGCAGCTGCGGTACAATGTACCCAGAAAAAAACGTGCCGCAATGCTGGCTGCCTATTTTGCCGAGCACAGCACAGAAAAACTTGATCGGGAGATTGTGGCTGCTGTGCTGGGCCGCGACACGCTGCGGATCTATGACGCAGTAGAACAGAAGAAAAGGGAGGGTGGAGATATGAGACCGCTGCTTGGAAATCTGGACCAGGAGATTACAGAGGCGCTGAACCCGCAGTGGGCCAGGGAGCAGAAGAAACTGCGGAGAAAACTTAGAAGACAGCGGCAGAGTGTAAAACGTGCGAGGGCCGAAACGCAGACAGCACAGGCTGTGGCTCAGACAGCACAGGCTGTGGCCCAGACGGCACAGGCCGAGGCGCAGGCAGCGAAGGAGGAAACGCAGCAGGTGCAGGACGCTCTGAGAAACGCAGCTGCAGTGATCTATCAGACCATGACCAAGCTGCACGTCCCATATAACATAATCCTGCAGGAGATTTCCCGGGTAACTGGAGTCGGGGAAGATTCGGTAGCGGAATGGCTTAATCTCGGGCAGGAGCCGAAAGCGTAGCCGGGACAGGCTTATATCAGAGCTCCAGCTTCTCTTGTTGCAGATGGCAGTCGTGCGGCGGCTGCCATCTGCAAGCGCTTCACCGTGGTTTCAGCGCGAAGACAATACAGCATAGCAGTGAAACGGTGCCAACAGAATTCTGAAGTGTGCAGAGTGGAGACGCCCATTGGTGCGCAAAGATTGGGTGTAAAAGAGTCAGGATGCAGACAAGACATGGACTGCGGGGATCTTTGATGCAGGTGAACAGAAGAAAGGTGGTGGCGTGGATATGAGACCCCTGCTTGGTAATCTGGATCAGGAGATCACCGAAGCCCTGAATCCGCAGTGGGCCCGGAAGAAGAAGCTGCTGAGGAAAATCAGAAGACTGCGGCGGAGCATAAAACGTGCAAAGGCTGAGACGCAGGCGTCGAAGGCTGAGGCCCTGAAAGTCAAGAACCCCCTCTTAGGCTCTGCGTAAAGCACGCATCGCCTGGAAGAGGGGGCTTGTGAAGTAGATCATAAGCCGAACTTGACTAGCCTAAGTCTT
>JAAUYQ010000070.1 GCA_014805015.1 Clostridia bacterium
CAGCCTGTGTCCAAGATACCGGTCACAAATACGTGACACGGCCACAAAAGACAGACGATACAAGAGGGGAAAGGGATGCAAAATAAATGCGAACAAATTGTAAATAATTACAATTGTACTAATACTATAAGGGTGCCCCCTCGGGGGCACCCTTCACCAGCGCGGTACCGGTATCCTTCTAAGTTCCCTGCGTACCAGAAAGTTCCGGCATCCTTCAGGGGGAGGGGAACCCTCCCCCTTACCCCTCTCCCCCCATGACCACGGTTGCAGAAGTAACCGCAACCCTCTGCTTTGAACCGCTGGTTGCAGCCCCCTGCGGGGCAGGGGGCTGCAACCACTTCCTCAATCTACACCCCGGAACTCCACCCCGTCAGCAGTCTGGACGGGGTTGCATTCAAATAGGTACCGGTCTAGAATAGGCACAGCAATTTCGCGGCCGTATAAAGCGGACCGCGGTCAGACCGCCTGACGAGCCTCAGGCGCGCTACAGATTCCCGGCGGATGCCGGAAGATTCCATTTTTGTTCAAGTTTTTGTGGATTTTGATGTGGTTTTGTGCTGCCTGCAGCAGAAGCGGGTTTTTTGAACAGGCCGCATCGTTCGGGGTTTGTCCCTGCAAACGGCGCAGCATTCCTGCGTCAGGCTGAGTGCTGCCTGCGTGCAGCGGACCGGAGCGGGGCCGCTGCATTGCAGACAGTCCGGGACCATGATTAGCAGCAGCAGCGGTTCTGTGCTGCCAGGACCGCATTGTCTAGCGGGATGGTATGGAAATCCGCAGACGCCCTGCTGTTTTTGCGGACTCAAGGGGAGAAAAAATGAAAAATAAGTTTATGAACGGAATTGCTGACGAGATCTGGGCCAGTCTGAGCGCCCGGGACGCTTCGGAATGGGATCTCCGGTGTCCGCCGCGCTTCATCACCGGTGACATGATCGAGGGAACATTTGAGGCATTCGGGGATGCCGGCGTCCTGCATCTTGGCGTCACTTTCCCCAGTTCCGGCTGCGAAAGAGCCGAAGTATATGTGGATCCCTGGATGGTGAACGGCTTCGGTCTCCGGCCGGGGGACCGGGTTCAGGGCGAAGCGGATCAGACAGGCGGCGGTATGCCGAAACTGCAGACTGTCGAGGCCGTCAACGGTCTGCGTCCGGATCGCGCCTGGCAGCGGCCGGATTTCAGCCGTCTCGTTCCGGTCTATCCCGACGAGCAGCTCCTGCTTTCGGTGACCGGGCCCGATGAAGCTGTGGACGGCGAGAGCACTATGCGGGATATTGATGCCTATGCGCCGATCGGGAAGGGTACGCGTGCTCTGGTGATTGCTCCGGCTGCAGCGGACCGGGCGTGTCTGCTGGCGCACATGGCGGCCAGCATTGAGACAAATAATCCGGAAGTGGAGCTGTTCGTCCTGCTTCTGGGCGGCCGTAATTTTGATCCTGCCTGCATGAGCGCAGCCGCGAGCGGCGGTGAAGTCATCTGCCTCGACAGGTTCGAAAGCCCGAGCCGTCACGTCCGGGCTGCAGCACTCACCATTGAGCGTGCCAAACGCCTGGTGGAACTGGGCGCCGATGTGGCCGTTCTGATGGACGGGATCACACTCCTTTCGGACTCGTGCGCGCGGGTCTGCGGCGACCGCCGCGCAGCCATCTACGAAAGCAGGTTGCTGTTCGGCGCTGCCCGCAATATTGAGAACGGCGGTTCGCTGACCATAATCGCGACTGCTTTCGAGGAGCGCAAAGATATAATCAGCATCATGACAGATGTGAGCACCGCTTCTATCCGTCTGACGCACAGCCGGCTGGACAACGAATTTCCCGGCATTGATTCAAAACGGTCCTGGTGTCGGCGGGACGATCTTTTTCATCGCGGCCGCGGTCTGTAAAGAAGGCAGCGGTCCCGGGGGTGGCGCAGCGTGCACAGGTGCGCCTGAATCGTGTACACTCTAGACCATACAGGCTGCCGGCACGAGCCGGCGGCTGGGCACAGGAGTGGAGACGAAAAAGGATCAAGGAGGAGCGGCAGGGCCGCCTGAGGCGGACATCTCCGTGCCGCGGTGTTCTATGAAGACAAGTTGGAAAATGATTACTGCAGCAGTCCTGTTGAGTGTGGTCATGCTGCTTGCAGCCTGCAGCGCCGAGACACCGCAGGCAGCCGCCACGCCGGCTGCGGCCTCGGCTGCGTCCGCTGAGGAAACAGGGGCAGCCACGGGCACGTTTTCAGCCGTGGATTTTGACGGCGAGGAAGTGACAGAGGAGATCTTTGCGCAGGCAGACCTCACGCTGGTCAATGTCTGGGCTACCTGGTGTGGTCCCTGCATCAGCGAACTGCCGGGGCTGGAAGCCATTTCGCGCAGCAATATTCCCGGCTTCCAGGTGGTCGGGATCGTGTACGATCTCTATGATCCGGCAACCGGGCACGTGGATGCCTCGGCCTTTGAAACGGCTGAATATATTGAAGCTGAGCTGTCGCTCACGTACACCAATATCATCCCGGATAAGACACTCTATGAAGGGCTGCTTGGCAGTCTGCAGGCGTTCCCGACCACGTTCTTTGTGAACAGCGAGGGCTATCTGGTGGGCGATCCGGTCGTTGGCAGCCAGACTGAAGCGTCGTGGGAGCAGATTATTGGCGAACGGCTCAGTGAGAGTGCAGCTTGAAGCGCCGCATATTTGCGGCCTGGGTTATCATCGCGGCGGGTGCCGCCTGCATGGTTCTCGGAGCACTGCGCGGTGAAGTGCGGATCATTCTGATGAAAGCTGTAAACATCTGTCTGGAGTGTATAGGGATTGGCTAGGATCAGACATATGCGTCACTGGGTGCAGGCCGTCTGGGTCTTTCTGACGAACTGTTATCTGGCCGGTTTTGCCGCCGGACGTATCTACAACGGCCCGCTCAAACAGGTCTGCGTACCCGGACTGAACTGCTATTCCTGTCCCGGGGCACTCTTTTCCTGCCCAATCGGGGCGATGCAGGCCGTGGCCGGCAGTGCACGCTACCATTTCAGTCTGTATGCGGGAGGCTTCCTGGTCCTTGTGGGTGCAGCCCTCGGGCGTTTTGCCTGCGGCTGGCTGTGCCCGTTCGGGCTCGTGCAGGATCTCATATATAAGATCCCGGGTATCCGCCGCCTGCGCGGTTTCCGCGGCGACCGTGTGCTGCGCTGGCTCAAGTACGTTATCCTGGCCGTGTTTGTTATCCTGATGCCGCTTGTTGTGGTGGACTTCACCGGACAGGGGATGCCGGCCTTCTGCAAATACATCTGTCCCTCCGGGACCCTGATGGGCGGGATCCCGCTCGTCAGTGCAGATCCGGCGCTCAGACAGGCTGCGGGTCCGTTGTTTTCCTGGAAACTCTTCGTGCTGATCGGGCTTCTGGTTCTGGGACTTTTTGTGTACCGGCCCTTCTGTAAATACCTCTGTCCGCTTGGCGCTGTCTACGGCGCATGCAACCGCGTAGCCCTGTGCCATCTGTCCTGGGATGAACAGAAGTGTATCCACTGTGGCCGGTGCTACCACGCCTGCAAGATGGAAGTTGACCCTACCCGCAATGCAGGAAGCTGCGAATGCATCCGCTGCGGCGACTGTGTGCGCGCCTGTCCGCGGAGCGCTCTTTCCATGGGCATCGGCATGCCGCCCCGGCATCAGAAGACCCGTGCTACTGAAGCAGACGGGCAGCAACAATGAAGCGCGTGTCTCCGTCGCCGCGCACGCAGGTGGACAGAGTGAGGATCTGGTCGTCCGGACTCAGGGTCAGGTCGGTAAGAAAACTCCTGGACTCCAGGTCATTAAGCCACTCGCTGTAAGCATCTGCATCCGGGAAATCTACCTGGTAGGCGAGCGAATCGAGTGACGAAGGACTCTCCCAGGTGGCGAAAATCTGGTAAGTGAGCGGCAGCGCTGCCCCGGGAATATACAGATGAATGTATTCGTGCTCCCGGCGGTAGGCGGCGTCGGACAGCCGGTTGAGCGAGCCGAACATGGAGCCGTTGTTCATCCGGTGTCCATAGATGACAGTGTTGCGTCCGGTAAGAGAACTGTCAGAGCGGGAATCAAGGAAGATCGAACCGGCGCGGTTGCTGCGGCCGTCAAAACTGTGGGAGAGATAGTATTCGTCGTCTGCCGTCTGCACGACCGGATAAGAGACGTCTGTTCCCGGGATGTCTATCCAGGCACGGACATCGCTGTTTATTTCCGCAAGGCCGTCAAAGTCCACGACCAGGTACGCAGGTCCGGCCTCGGGCTCCTGCGGGCTCAGCGTTTCGCGGACCGGTTCACCGGGGGCCTCGAGTACGACGGCGCCCGCCGGCGCGGCCGGGATCTCGCCGGGGGCGGCCGTATGGGTGAAGCTGCGGGCGGCCTGGGTGACCTCGCTGCTCGAAGCATCCTCGGCCAGGATGACAGTGATGTTGTAGGCAGAGTAGATGCAGACCGCAATGGCCGCGATCAGAACCGCCAGGGTAACGAGGCGGCGGGTGTCTTTCCTTGAATCTGTACGCATTTGATTCCTGCTTCCTAGCGGCGGACCTGAGCCGTCCTTTGCGGACGGCTGCACGGTTTAGACGGGACGGCCGCCGGAAACGGCCCGCCGGCGCACTTGAGGCGAGTCCCGGTTTGGCGTAAGATGATAGTCAGATGTGCTCCAATCAGAAAGGACAGATAATATGGAAACGCTCGCCCTGAGCGATGCTATGCTGCAGGAATTCCAGGAAGGCTGCCTGGCGCCGCTGCGTGAATATGTTTGTGCTGATGACACACTGACGATGCGTTTTCTCGGCAGGCAGGTAGAGGTGGACTACCGCGGCCAGGTCATTATCAAGGTCTGGCAGATCGGTACCAAGTACTCCGTATACACAATGCCCTTCTTCAACCGCTATCTCGATCCGGCTGAAGGGGACAATATGGATAAAATCCTGAGCCTGATTCCGCATTACAAGAATGCCACAGACGACCTGTTGTGGGAGGATCCGGACACGACGAGCGAACGCCGCCAGCGTATGGAACGGACCAACAACCGGGCAGCGGGTCTTTCCAAACATACAGATTACTATATGGTAGCCGGCGACTATCATCTGACGCAGCCGGATCTGCCGAAGGGTGCAGCCATAGATATTGTTGCTGTGAAGGGGTTTGTCGGTGAGGACGATGATACAGTGCCGGAACTGACGCTCGCCCTGATTCAGCTCTGTAATGAGCGGAGTGTTCCGGACGTTGAGGAACAGGCTTTCTGGGATACAGATCTGGAAACAGCGATGCAGGGATATCTGGCGGCGACCGAGATTCTGGACAAAGCCCAGCTGGCGCGGCAGCTGGCCGCCGACGAGGAAGGGATGGCTGCCCTCAGGGAGAACGTGGCGCGCATATTCCGCCAGAAATGTGACCTGGGGCTTATCGACAGATACCTGGACCTCAATACAGAAATCCGGATATCGCCGGAAACTCCCGAAGTAGATCTGGTGGCGGTGGATATCAATCCGCGGCAGATCGGCATAACGTCGCAGCTGCGGCGGCTGGCTGCCGATGCCGGTCCGGATGGAATTTCGATTTTTGAGGGGGCGCCGATGGGCATGGCCCTTTATGAGGATCATCTGATCCCAGTGAGTGACTACCTCACGCGGCTGCCGGTACCCAAGCGTCGTCTGCGGGAGCCGAACGTCCTGGATGGACAGGACGCTGCCCGGGTGCATGCCGCACTCTGGCTGCTTGGCCGCGTGCAGGAGCGTCTGAAGGCAGACGGCGACCTCGACTGGGAACTGCTCGGCCGGTGTCTGTCCCGCATGGAGGCGTTTATCACGGCGCTCCAGGAGAGAGAGCGGGCAGTCCTCAGCCGGCTGGACGGCGGCAACGAGCGTCTTGAGAAAGCAGTAGGGCATATGGCGGCTGCCGAGGATGCGCTCTCGGTTTTCGAGCAGCTGGACTCGGTGGAAGTGGAATCCGGACAGCTGAGCCCGGAAATGCGCGCTGCGGCGCTCGAGCAGATCGGGCAGACAGAGGCCTCGATGCGCGCTGCGCTTGATGAATATGATCTTCCGGCACCGCCCGAGTACGATCTGCCGGAACTGGCAGCGCAGGACTAAGAAGAGAAGCAAAGGGCTTCCGCTCACAGCAGAGCGGAAGCCCTTTTTTTCCGCAGGGAGCATTTGACTGACACGCGGCAGGAAAGCCAGGCCGCGTTTTTCTCAGGATGGAGCGTTTTCCTCGCCGGAATCGGGCAGAGCGATCCCCTCTGCATCCCCGTCCTGCGACTGCAGGCTGGCTGGGAATTCTGCTTCCGCAGCGAAGCCGATCTCCGTCACATCCCCGTCCTGCGCCGGCAGGACCGCTCCGAAATCCGTTTCCGTCACTGTCTCGTCTTGCGGGACCGGAGAAACAGCCACATCTTCCTCCACCGCAGTTTCCTCTGCCGGGAGTCCTTCTGCCGGCGGCTCCTCGCCGCCGGTTTTCAGATGCGGGCAGTCAGCAAAAGCATCCGGAGCAACCATGCCGTCTGCCGGCAGGTATGCGTGCTCAAGCTCTTCGCAGTCGGCGAAGGCCTCACTGCCGATTTCGGCTGTTGTGTTCGGTATGAGAACGGTCTTCAGGGATCTGCAGCCGGCAAACGCACGGGCCCCGATCACAGTCAGCTGATCCGGAAGGTCAAGCACCGGCGCAGTCCCGGGCTGCACATCCGTGCCCTCGAGGGCGCTGCAGCCGCGGAAGGCATCCGAGCCGATCCTGGTGAGCGAGGACGGCAGCGTAACAGATTTGAGATGACGGCACTTTTCAAAAGTTCCGGATCCGATCGTCTCTATGCCGTCTGGCAGCGCTGCCTGTGTGAGTGCGAGGCAGCGGCCGAACGCCTGTGCCGGAATCTCCGCAAGGGAAGCCGGAATCTGCAGTTCTGCAACGGAGACACAGGAGAAGAAGGCCCGTTCTCCGAGTTTTGTCAGGGAATCCGGCAGGTAGACGGACTCGAGAGCGCCGCAGCCGGAAAAGGCATTGTGACTGATTTCGTGCAGCGATGCATTGAAGCGCACCTGCGTCAGCCTGGCGCACTGGGCAAAGGCATCCGGTCCGATCTTCGTCAGGGAATCCGGCAGCAGCACATCTTCAAGTGAGCGGCACTTATAGAAGGTGGATGCCTTGATCTCCGCGAGCGCACGCGGCAGTACCAGTGTGCGCAGGGAACGGCAGGAGGCGAAGGCGTCCTCACCTATGGCCTCGAGTTCTGAAGGCAGAGCAAGCTCCTGGAGAGCGAAACATTTGGCGAAGGCAAAGTCGCCGATACGGCTGACGCTTTCCGGAATTACTGCTTTGCGCAGGCTGAGACAGCCAAAGAACGCCCCGTCCGGCACTTCTGTAAGGCGCATCGGCAGGACGGCCTGCGTGAGAATTTCGCAGTTTTCAAAGACAGCCGGTCCGATCGTTTTGACTGTACTTGGCAGCGATATCTGCGGCAGCTGCCGGCAGCCGGCAAAACAGCGTGCCCCGACAGCCTGTAGTCCTTCCGGGAGGTCCACCTCGCTGAGCTCTGTACAGCCTTCAAAAGTACTCTGTGCGAGGTCCGTGATGCCTTCCGGGATTCGTGCTTCCCGTAGGCTCTGACAGCCTTCAAAGGCATGCGCACCAAGATAGGTCAGCGACTGCGGAATCTCCGCTGTCCGCAGTTCCGCACAGCCAATGAAAGCATAGTCCCCGAGAGAGAGCGTTCCCGGCGGCAGCTCTATCTTTTTCAGTGAGATGCAGCCTTCAAAAGCATATCTGCCGACCGAGCGCATCAGCGGCGGCAGCTGCACTTTGCCAAGGCTCTCAAGCCCGTTGAATGCAGAAGCACCTATACCTTCGGCGTTCTCCATATCTGCCGGCAGCACGTCTCCGCCTCCTGCTGCCGGTTCGCTCTGGCGGCTGTCCTTGATCAGAGACACACGGCGCAGCGACTGGCAGCCGCGGAAGGCGTCCTCGCCGACAGCCCGCAGTGTCCTCGGCAGGGCTACCTTACTGAGACTGCCGCAGCCTGAGAGTGCTTCCGGTCCGATCTCCACCGTTCCCTCGGCGAGGTCTATGCTGCTGAGAGAGCTGCAGTCCCGGAACAGTCCGGCAGGAAGTGCGTGCAGTGCCCCCGGCACGGATGCCCGCCGCAGGCTGGTGCAGCCGCTGAACGCTTCTGCTCCGATTTCGCGCAGTGCCGGCGGCAGCGTTATTTCCTGCAGATCCGCGCAGCCGCTGAATGCCCGCGCACCAATGCTGGTCACTGTTGCCGGAATTTCAACGCTCCGGAGCTCGGCGAGACCGGCCATAGCCTCCGTTCCGATTTCTGCCAGTCCAAGCGGCAGTTCCAGATGGCGCAGACGCGTCAGGCCGGCAAAAGCCTGAGGTGCAATGACCGTCACCTCTGCGGGTACAGCCGCTTTGCGGGCGCTGCCCGTGCAGCTTCGCAGGACGCCGTCCTGAATATCAAAGGAAATCTTGTCCGACCCGAACATGCTGTGCCTCCGTCAGCCCATGGCCCGGTTCAGAGCGTCGAGCACGGCGTCGAGCTGTCTGCCGGCTGCTGCATAATCCGCCTCGCCAAGCGCATCGACTGCATCATTCATATCCTCGAGTGCCTCTTCAAGATGCGCAGAAGTTGACAGCAGATCCGCATGGTCGCGTTCTTTACGGCGGCTCGTCTCCTCGCCGCTCGCGGCAGCGTCCTGCTCTTCCGTCAGCAGATCCGAGATTTTGTCGGAAAGTTCGCCCCCCGCTCTGAGCCACGCATCTGTCGTGGTGTACTTAGCGCTGCCTTTCTCTTCTGCCAGCTGGCACTCGACCGCCAGTTCCCGCACCTCGCTTACAAGGTGTTCCGTTTCAGTTCTTCTCTCCTGATTCATTGATTGCACTGCAGCCGCGGATTCTGTCGGCTGCCAGCTCCTTTCGCATAATTGAATGCAGAATTCTTCCGCCCGTCAGGTCCTGCGGCGACAGTGCGGCAGATGCCGGCGGATACTGTTCTGCATTCAATATATAACACCCTGCAGGATGCAGAACCGAAAACCGTACCGAGAACGGACGATCCTCTGCTGCACGCTCCTTCGTGGGTATGGATGGATCACCCGTGTAGGAACGCACATTAGGACACCCGATAATGGAGTCCGGTGCGATGTACCGGATGCTCCTCGGGCAATACAAGGAAGTCAGTGCTTCGCAGTGGCTGATTGCAGTGCGCTCGATTTCAATCATGGATTCAGGCAGCGTGATGCTTTCAAGATGATGGAGAGAATGGACGGTGCCGCTCGCAAGGACGGTCGCGCCGGGCGACACAATAATCCTCCGGATAGATGCCGGATCACCTGCAAAACCTTCGAGCGAACGCACAATACCGTAAGCGTCACCGCGCAGTATGAGTACCATCTGCAAATCAACTCCTTTTCTTTTTTACGTCTGGGTAATTCTGGCACCGATGTGATTTTGTGCCGGTCTGTGGCGGGCGTGTTCCGGATCCGCAGAGGGAAAGATGCCCGCCCGAAAATCCCGCTGCCTCTGTGCCGCCGGACAGAAGAGGTACCTTGGATGGCAGCTTCGCGGCAGCGGCTAGCCCGGATAAGATAATAGCTGCAAGCGGGGTCTCTGTCAATCGAAAAACAGATGAAAGAAATCTCAAATATGAATAATACGCACATAAATACAGAAAATGAATAAAAGATATTCGTTAGAGAGATAAATCTGCGAATAAGACATAAAAAAACAGCTGCCCGCATTGGGTCAGCCGTTTCAGCAAAACAGTAAGTGATTGTCAGAGATCTGCGTCGGGCAGCTGCAGCAGCAGATCGTCTACCCGTGTTTCGAGCTCTTTCTGCCGCTCGTAGACGAGCAGATCTTTGTTGTGCCTGAAATAGGCATCAGAGCCGTAGCGTGCCAGGTACGAGGCACTCTGGCGGTTTGCCGTGAGTTCGGTAACAAAGATCAAGGTCTCGTTGCCGCCGGCAAAGGCCGCGTCCATAAAATCGAAAGCATGTTCAAGCTTTTTGCCGATCTCCTCTGCCTGCTTGCTCATGGCGTCGCGCCGCGCATTGAAATCCGCGCGGACGATCTCAAAGGCGGCCGCCCCGTCCGCGGGTTTCTCTGCTGCCACATGGTCGCGCATCTCGCCAAGAGCCCGTTCAGCAAGCCGCATTGTCCGTACTTCACTGCGGGAGAGCCGCCCAGAGGTGCTGCCGCTCTGGCGTTCGTTTGCGAGATCTGCCATCAGAGAATCCAGAATCTCCGGCACGCTGCTGCCGCTGGCTGTGACAATCCGGCCTTTCCCGGTCTTGAAGACTGCCATCAGCCGGCGCAGAATCTGCTCCTGGTCGGCGATGCTGCTGAACTCCGTACCGAGTGCCTCGTGAATGAGACTGAGCAGGGACAGGCGCTCGTCAAAAGGTGCTTTTTTTGCCTGCGTCAGCACTGTCTTCGACGTCTTGCCGGCCAGGATGTCCTCAACGCGGTAATTGCCCTTGTATTTGATATACAGGTCGTAGTAGACGGAGAAATCCCGGGCAATACGGTCATTCTGAAGGTACTGGGCAATGAGCTGCGTGTCCACCGGAAACTGATGCTGTTCATAGAGACGGATCATCTCGGACAGATCCACCCAGCCGCGGGCTGTGACAAACGTCTTGCCGGCGACAGTGGACTCCACCATGTAGAAATCCTGCGGTTTTACCTCGAGATAGGTGAGTATGGACGGATGCACATCGGCGTTGACAGCGTAGTTCTTCCAGGTGTCGAAATCCGGCTCGACGTCGATGCGTTTGAGACGGTCCCAGGTGACAACATCGAATTCGCGCACGGAGTTGTTATATTCCGGCGGATTGCCGGCCGTCACCACAATCCAGCCGTCCGGAACCCGGTGCTGCCCGAAAACTTTGTACTGCAGGAACTGCAGCATTGCCGGGGCGAGAGTTTCCGAGACGCAGTTGATTTCGTACAGAAAGAGAATGCCCGATCGTACCTTGTCACGCTCCATCATGTCATAGACAGAGGCGATGATCTCACTCATCGTGTACTCGCTCGTCTCGTACTCCCGGCCGCCGTAGGTTTTCCTGGCGATGAACGGCAGTCCGAGAGCGCTCTGGCGCGTGTGGTGCGTCATGGAATAGGAAACAAGGCCGATTCCTTTTTCGGCGGCAATCTGCTGCATGATGGCTGTCTTGCCGATCCCGGGAGGACCCACCAGAAACACCGGACGCTGGCGCTCAAGCGGAATCATCAGTTCGCCGAATTCATCACGGGTAAGATAGGCATCGACAGCGTGTCCTATCTGTTCTTTCGCCTGCTGTATGTTCAATCCTGCTGCGGCAGGGAGACTCCCGGTGGATCGGGAAAGGGACTGCCGCCTCACTCCTTTCGGTCAGGTTTGTCTCCGTTTTTTCTGGCAGCCCGGCGCCTACCGGCGGGGCAGACTGGGGTTTCAGATGGATGCCACCTCTTCCTTGTCGAGCACGAGCTTGATGGCCCAGGGCGGGACGGCCGGCGGCTCGTCATAGTCGTTTTCGCGTACGAAAACAAATGCCGCGTCGTAGTCCGGCTTCCTGGCCGGGAAAGTACCGTAGCCGTCTGTGAAGTAGATGAGGCCCTTGAGACGGCGCAGCTCTCCGCTGCGGACAAGATCGTCCACGTGGGCAAACGCCGGCCGGAAGTCTGTGCCGCCCTGGCCCCGGATGCGGAATGATTTGATGTAGGCGTCAAATTCTTCCTGGGTGTGTACCAGCACGGACTCCTGCACCTTGGCATCGCACTGGATGATCCTGAGGGAGATCCGGGACGCGAACGTCTCCGTCGATTTCAGGATATTGAAAGTTTTTTGCAGAAACATCTGCACAAGGTCGCCCGATGTGGAGCCGGAAGTGTCAATAATGATTGCGAACTCACGGATCCGGCGCTCCTCCCGGTATTCCAGCGGCTCAATCAGCGGTACGTTGCCGTAGAGCTCAAGGCCGTAGGTGTAGAATATATAATCGAATTCATCCGGACTGAGCTTCATGACCTCGTGCAGGACGGCAAACCGCTGCAGAAAGCTGCGATAGTCATAATGCTCCCGGTTCAGCGCCCGCAGCTCCTGCACCAGGTTTCCGGCCTCGTCACCGGCCTGCCTGCCAAATGCTTCGAGCGCCATCTGGATGTGACGGGAAACGCCCTCCCACTGCTCAATCAGTTTCTGACGGGAAGCAGCGCCGGAGTTCTGCTCACCACTGCTCTGATTGTCCTGACTGTTCTGGGCATCCGGCTGAGAGTCACTCCGGCTGCTGCCGCCGTCCTTCTCCTGCTCAGTATCCGGCTCAGAGTCATTCCGGCCGCTGCCGTCGCCCTTCCCGGCTTCAGCATTCGGCTGATCATCTGTCTGACGCTGCGGCTGCTCGTACCATGGCGTGTGATCGCAGAAATGGAAATCCGGCGCCATCTCAAGAAACTCCTGCCGGCGGCCGGGATGACTCATGAAATGATGGTAAAGTTTCTCCGCTGTCAGACGCAGTCCCTTCTTTTTCAGATTCTTAAGCAGAGCATGGACTGTTCGGCCGCGCTCTGTCTGCAGCTGCCTCAGGCTGAGCTCCTCAATCGATGCCTCGCAAGCTATATCGCAGGCCAGATCCCACAACTCCCGGTCCACGGTCATGTTGACGAACGGATGCCGGAAAATGCAGTGCATCAGGACATGTAGATAGCCGCGCATCAGCTCTGCCGGATCCCGCCGGTAGGTGGTGAAGAGAAATTCGAAGCCGTAGAAAAGCTGCTCACCGTTGGTTGCAAACGTCGTCTCTTCCGGTGTCGGATTCAGCCGGAAGAGGGCGCTTTCCAGAAAGCGCAGGTTGAGCAGCAGGGAAGTCACTGTAGAACGCAGGATTTCACCTGCAAGGGTCTCTGCCATATGCGCAGTATTTTCCATCAACTTGCGGCAGGGAGATTCTCCGCAGGCTCTGCTCTGCGGAGGAGGAACTGCCGCCCTCCTTCCAGCTTATCTGCTCTGTTCACGTACCGTGGCTCCTCCTTTGGACCGGCGCTCTGGCGTCTGCCGGAACTGTGACAATACGGACAAGTATATCTGCAGATTGGCACTATTGCAAGAATGTGTATGCGATCTGGAAAAATATCGTGCGCGCTTGTTCGGGCATCGGCCACACCAGCGCCCAGGTCTTCACTGGCCGCGGTCAGGTGTTTCCCGATCAGACAGAATCAGAACTTTGAAGGCGCCCGATCAGCCCCGTGCTAAACGCCTGTGCGGCCCGCGGCTAAAAGTCCGGATATTTCCTTGCTGCAGGCAGGCTGAACGATGAGCCCGCTGCCCGCATGTCGGCGTGGACGCAGAGCACTCAGTCCGTGTGAGACTGTTCTCAACCGAGACTGCGAGTGCTTTTCCGATGACCGCAATCCGTGCGCGGACGACAGGGCAGAGAGCGCCCTGCGTTTTGGAAGTGCCGGGCGGGCAGACGAGGACTGCGCCGTGCAGATGCCGTGCTGTTTCCGGTTCTCCATGAGGCAGCGGCGGTCAGGCTGCACTCATCCGGGCACAGCGGCTGCACCGAAGTTGGTAGGCTTTGTGTATGTGGAACTGGCGATCAGTGGCCAAAGATGTGCTGTGCTCGCCGCTGGCTGCTTCTTTGCGCCCTTCCCGCTCGACCCAGGCCTTGAGAAATTTCCAGGCCTGCTCAAAGCAGACCCACGTTGAATGCATGGGCAAGACCGTAGACTACAATGGAATCGTCGGCGGGTTCCGGATGAAGGGTCAATCCGGTCTGCAACGCCTGGAGGGCTTTTGCGAAACGGCTATAGGCGTCCACGCAGCACAACTCCGTCTCTTTCAATCTCCCAGCGCAGGTCCGGGTCCAGAGGTCTGCTCAGATCAACCACGTCTATGAACAGCAGGGTCGGCAGCTGCAGCGGATCGTCGGCATCCCAGGCGAAAGCTTGACAGTTGCTGCCGCGGACTTGCCAGATCAATGTCGCTGCGCGGTTTGTTCCGGCCTGTTGCCTGTGAGCTGAAAAGGATGACATCCTCGATTCCGTGCCGCGCTGTGAGATTGAGTGTCCCATGAAGGATGTGGGCGGGCAGATTTTGCCGGGTTATGCTGTTTGTGAGCCGACACACATTTGTCGCTAGTCATATAAAGAAGATACCGTACCAGGAAGGAAACGGTAAGAGCGGAATCCGGCCGCAGGCATCCAATGCGGCCGTTTGATCTGGGCCGCAGGTGGGTATATGCCAAGGGTACGGGACTGCATGCACGAGGTCAAGCCCCTCTGATCGCTGAAGCGATTTGAGGTGGGGGCTCGCGGGAAACCGTGAGCCCGCTTGATTAGCCTGAGCTGCCCGGGATGCAGTCTGCTGCAGCGAGGCAGCGAATATACGGGCGCGGCAGGAAACGATACTTGTTCTGCCCACTGCGGCTATGCGTTAAGAGCCGGTGCAGGGTTAGCCGGCGTGCGTATGGCATACAAGACCCGCCCGCAACATTGGCAAAGTGGACGGCGCCCGCAGGCTTAAAGCCGGTGGGCGAGAAGCCGGCGATTCCTGCTCTTCACCAGGACGGAAAGGGCGACCGGAAGCGTGTAAGCGCATAAGGAGAAATCATGGTCTGTGTGCTGGCCAGAGGCGGAAAACCGCTGATGCCTACAAATATC
>JAAUYQ010000071.1 GCA_014805015.1 Clostridia bacterium
GAACCGTCGATTCCCTATGGTCCGTTTCTCGAATCATTGTTTGAAGTTCCTCAAAAACTGAACTTCGATATCTTTGATCCCGTTCGCGAAGCCGTTCATTATGACAGCGCCACGCAGCACCTGATTCATCTTTTGGGCACAGGCGGACAGCTCTTTGGTCGGCAGGGTATACGCGCTGCATAAATGTTACGTCAAACATTTCAAGCAGAAAGTCCACACGAAGTCCCCGCGGCCGCCGTCCAGGGCCGTCCATTGACAGACCGGCAACCGATGTTATGATTGTCTCTGAAAGTTCTTCGGGGAAGGTGAAATTCCTTACCGGCAGTAGAGCCTGCGAGCGCCTATGCGGCGCAGATGCGGTGAGATTCCGCAGCCGACAGTAAAAGTCTGGATGGGAGAAGATTTAATATTCCTTGCGTGATCCCCGGAGTTTTTGTCTGGGTCTTTTTTTTGGAGGCAAATTGTGAAAGACAGAAAACTCACGAAGATGGTGCAGATGGCCGTCCTATCTGCTCTGGCGTTCATCCTGATCCTGCTGATCCGGTTCCCGATTTTTCCGGCGACGCCGTATCTCGTTTACGACCCCGGGGATATTCCGCTGCTCATCGGCGCTTTTATGTTTGGACCCGTCTCCGGCATCATCATGGCTGCAGTTGTCAGCGCTCTGCAGGCGCTGTTTCTGTCCGGAGACGGCATTGTCGGGTTCGCGATGCACCTCATGGCCTCGGGAGCCCTGGTCGGTGTGGCCGGCCTGATCTACCGGCGCTTTCATACGCGGCGGGGCGCACTTGCAGCGCTGATCTGCGGCACGGTCGCGATGGGCCTGGTGATGATTCCGGCTAACCTTATCTTTACAGTGCACGCCTACGGCGTTCCCTATGAGACCGTTATGGCAACCATGCCGTTCACCGTTGGGTTCAATCTGTTGAAGGCCGGCATCAACTCCGTCGTCGTCTTCCTGATCTACAAGCCGCTCTCCCGCTATCTGCGCCCGCAGCACAGCCGGTGATGTGTCTTGTCACGCACGGCAAGAAGGCCTATAATTTGTATGCCGGCTGAAGCCGGTACAAATAAGCAGCAGGGGGGCATCCGGTGGTCTATACGACGAACTCAGCGGAGGAAACAGAACGCTTGGCCGCTGAACTGGCCGCGAAACTGGATGCAGGTGACTTTGTGGCCCTGCGCGGTGATCTCGGTGCCGGCAAGACGGCTTTTGCCCGCGGCCTGGCCCGCGGCCTCGGCGTGAGGCGGACTGTCCTCAGTCCGTCATTCACTCTGATGCGCATGTACACAGAGGGACGCCTGCCCCTGTACCATTTTGATATGTACCGGCTCAGTGGACCGGAAGATCTCGCAGAGATCGGTTTTGATGAATATGCGGAAGGCGACGGCGTCTGCGTGGCTGAATGGGCAGAGCGCGCCGGAGCGGCGCTGCCTCAGCGCTACCTGGATATATATATTGAGGGAAGTGCTGACCTGCCCCGCCGCATCACGGTGAGCGAGGCAGGCGAAGGATGATGGAGTTTATAAGGTGCAAGCGCGCGCAGCAGCGCGAGGTGGAAGACCTGTACGAAGGCGCCGTTTCATCGCTGCTTGCCGGGACAAACTGGCCGCAGTGGTCTTCGGACTATCCGCGCAGCGCGGTGGCAGCTGCCATTCGGAGCGGCGAGCAGTATGCGGCCCTGGATGATACGGGGCAGATTGTCGGTGCGGTCATGCTCGGGGAAGACCCCGGGGCAGACTACAGCCTGGGGAGCTGGCAGCGGGACCTTAGAAGCGGTGAGTTTCTGGCAGTGCATGCGCTGGCAGCCGCGGGCGAGGCACGCGGGCGCGGGATCGGCCGCTTTCTGCTGGAAGGCTGCATCGAGGAAGCCAGAAGCGGCGGCTACCGGGCTGTGCGGCTCGACATTGTGCCGGAGAACGAGCCGGCACGCAGGCTCTACACCGGGCGGGGCTTTCAGCCGGCCGGTATGGCAGATCTCAGGAGAGGACTGCCGCAGGTGCCCCTGTGGGAGCTGTTTGAATATAATCTGTAGGTATCAGAAAGGAGCGGCAGGCGTCCGCGGTGCGGGCTGAATTTATGAAAGTCTTGGCGATGGACACGACGGGGGAACCGGTGAGCTGTGCGCTCGCTGATGCCCGTCATCTCATTGGGGAACTCTACCTGCACGTGCGCCAGAAGCACTCAGTCACGCTGATGCCGGCGGTGGATGACATTCTCAAGCTGGCTGGCATTGAGGCGTCGGACCTTGATGCGATCGGCGTCGTGCGCGGACCGGGCTCTTTCACCGGCGTGCGCATCGGTGTCGCGACGGCGGCCGGCATGGCCTATGGTCTCGGCATTCCGGTGTGGTCTGTTTCCACCCTTGATGCGCTCATTGCCGGCACGCATGACCGGGCAGCCGTCTGCGCGCTGCTTGATGCGCGGCGCGAGGAAGTCTATGCGAAAGCTGTGAGTGGAGAGGAAGTCCTGGTGGAGGAGGAGGCCGGGCCGCTTGCCGACGTCCTTGAGGCCGTCAGGGATATCCCGCACATGCTTTTCACCGGAGACGGTGCTGTCCGGTACCGCGAGGAAATCAGAAACGCAATGCCCGATGCCAGGTTCATGCCGGAAGAGCTGAGCCGCTGCCGGGCTTCTTTTGTTTTCAGCGCGATTGCCCGGGGCCTGGCTGTAAAGGAGACATTTGACACGCTTGAAGCGGTCTACATCCGGCCTTCACAGGCCGAGCGGGTGCACGGGAGCCCGGACACATGTCCATGATGCAGGTGCGGCCGGCGAGACTGCAGGACCTCGATGCCATCTACAGCTGCGAGCAGGAATGCTTTGAGGATCCGTGGTCGTTCGCTTCGCTGTATGACGACATCTGCGAGACCCCGGCAGCTGTCTATCTGGTCGGTGAAGTGGATGGCGAAATCGCCGGCTATGCCGGCACGCACATCGTCATCGACGAAAGTCATGTCACGAACCTCTGCATCCGGCCGGCCTACCGCGGCCGCGGCTTCGGACGGACGCTGATGGAAGCCCTGATGGAAGCTTCCCGCAGGGAAGGGGCCGAGGCCGTGACGCTTGAGGTACGGGTCTCGAACCGGCCCGCCCTGCGCCTTTACCTCTCGCTGGGCTTTACGATTGCCGGCATCCGCCGCAACTACTACAACGGCCCGGAAGATGCCTACGTCATGTGGTACGGTGAAGGCCCGCTGCCGTAAGCTAAGGAGACACCGCCCAAATGATGTACTCGGACTACTACGCGCTCTCGTCGTGTGCGATCGGCGTGGTTTTCATTCCGTTCATGGTCGTCTGCCTGCTGCGCTACGGACTGATTCTGCAGGCATTCAATTACAGCAGCCGCACGTATTTTGTCTGGCTGCGCTGTTCGTTTGCCTTCAGTGTGCTGCCGCTGGCCGGGGTGTGCGGAATTGCTCTGCTCTGGCAGCTGGTGCTTGGCACCTATCTTACGCACACGGCGGCCACTGAGCTGATGATTATTCTCGGATATGCCGGCCTGATGCTGCTTGGCATTGCTGCGGTGTGCGCGGGGTTCGGACGCTTCTGCCGCCGCCTCGGCATTGCCGGCAGCACGGTGCCGCGCATCGAGGACAGAAGGCTCGTCATTCTTTTTCTCGCTTCTTCCCTGGCAGCCGGGGTGCTGATCCTGCTGCTCAATCTGGAGCTGTGGCAGCTCTTGATCTACTTTGTGCCGCTGCTCACTCCGTTTCTGGTGCCGCTTGTGAATGCTTTCTTCCGGCCCTATCCGGGTGCCGTGGTGTCCGGCGTCGGATTCGATGAGGAACCGCTGGGGAAGGTCGTGGAAGAGGCCATGCAGATTGACCGGGAGCCGGCGCCGCCGGTGACGCGGCGGGCACTGCAGGAAGAGAGCGTGTCGCAGGACACCCGGCTGTATCACAGAACGCCGGCTGCGGCAGGACCGGAAACAGACATACAAAGGACAGGAGGGCAGGAAAAGCCGCATGGAGAAGATCAGGATGACCACCCCGCTGGTGGAGATTGACGGGGATGAGATGACCCGCGTGATTTGGGCCATGATCAAGGAGGAGCTGCTGGAGCCGTTCATCGATCTCAAGCTCGATTACTTTGATCTTGGACTGAGAGAACGCGACCGCACCCGCGACCAGGTAACCGTGGAGGCCGCCGAAGCCATTCTGAAATACGGCGTCGGCGTCAAGTGCGCCACCATTACGCCGAACCAGCAGCGAGTGGAAGAATACGGCCTTGCGGAGATGTACAAGAGCCCGAACGGCACGATCCGCGCTATTCTCGACGGGACCGTTTTCCGGGAGCCGATCCTGGTGAAGGGGATTGAGCCCTATGTGCGCACCTGGAAAAAACCGATTATCATTGCCCGTCATGCCTATGGGGATGTCTACAAGGACACAGAATCCCTTGTGCCCGTGGGTGATACGGTTTACCTGACGCTCACCGGCGGCGAGGACAGGCAGCTTGAGGTTTTTCAGTTTGAGGGCAGTGCCGGCATCGCCGAATGTATGTTCAACACGGACAAGAGTATCTCGAGCTTTGCCCACAGCTGCTTTAACTATGCCCTGGATCAGAAGCAGGATCTGTGGTTTGCGACCAAGGATACTGTCTCCAAAATCTATGACGGCCGCTTCAAGGACATTTTTGCGGAGATCTACGAGAGGGAATACAGGGAGCGCTTCGAGGCTGCCGGCATTGAGTATTTCTACACGCTCATTGATGACGCGGTGGCCCGCGTCATCCGCAGCGAGGGCGGCTTCATCTGGGCCTGCAAGAATTATGATGGCGATGTGATGAGTGACATGGTCGCCACCGCGTTCGGCAGTCTGGCGATGATGACGAGCGTGCTCGTCTCGCCCGGCGGGCAGTATGAATACGAGGCGGCGCACGGCACGGTGACCCGCCACTACTACCGCCACCAGGCCGGGGAGGAGACATCCACCAACTCGATTGCCACGATCTTTGCCTGGGGCGGAGCGCTGAAAAAGCGCGGAGAGCTCGACCACAACGAGCGGCTGGTGCATTTTGCCGAGATGCTTGAGAAGGCTTCCATTGACACGATTGAGTCCGGCATCATGACCAAGGACCTGGCGCTGCTTTCCACTCTGCCGGACAAGAAAGTCGTGAACACGAAGGAATTCATTGTGGCGATCCGCCGCACGCTTGAGAAGCTTCTGGAGGTCAGATGAGTAAGGTATACAAGACCTGGGTAGAGTGGGGAAATTCATGGCCGACCGAGCAGGAGCGGCAGGCCTTCTATGATGCATACTGGGCCCAGGAAGCGGAAGTCTATGCTGTGCTCCTGCAGGAACTGATCGACAGCGGCGAGCCATTCCGCGGCAGCGAACAGGAAATGGCGGAACATTACGGGATGAAACCCGAAACGTTCGCGGCCTTCCTCGACGGCATCAATGAGAGTCTCAAAGAGCCGGTAGACCTCGATGAACTGGAAGAGACGACCGAGATAAGCTGGGAAATCGTACCCGAGAAGCTCTACTATAATATGGTCGCGGCCAAGGCGCACTGGCTCTACGACCTGCCGCAGTGGGACTCGCTTTTGAGCAGCGAGGAGCGCCGGCACCTTATGTTTCAGTGCCGCCAGGACCAGCAGGTGCACGTGGACAAGCGGCCGGGCCGCAACGATCCATGCCCGTGCGGCAGCGGCAAAAAATACAAAAAGTGCTGCATGCGCAAAGATGAGCAGGCGCAGCAGGCCGGCTAGGCAAAGCAAAGGCCGGGGGAGCGGATCCGGAGGACCGCTGCCCCGGCCTTTTTTTATCCGCCGTCAGTCACCGCGCACATCGGCCGTGATCCGGCGGCCGCCGCCCGGCAGGCGGCTTCGCAGCACGTAGAGAAAAATGGGAATCAGAAAGGCGAACACAATCGAGAGGATCAGCAGAACTGCCGGCGAGCGGGCGAGGCTCCTGTATACCCAGCTGAGGGCAATATAGGCAAAAACGACCGCTGCTGCTGCCAGGCCCACGGCCCCCGCAGCCAGGGCCGGCGCGGCCGGCGTATCTGCCATGGCACTCACCCACAGCGCAAGAGCCCCGCCGCCAAAAGCCGGGCAGAGCGCTGCATACAGATGGGTGCCGCGCTGATCATCGGCGCAGGCCCCAAGGACGTACAGGCTGCCGATGGGGACCCAGGAAAGCCAGGGGAGCCTGACATGCCGGCCGCGGGCCACTCCGCCCAGGCCAAGTGCATAGAGAATATAGAGAAAGATGCCGGCCGCGGCCAGCACAACACCCACCGTCGCAATAAGGCGCATGCCCGGGATGCGCCAGATCAGCGAACGGATGAGGGAGGTGATGATCAGGCTCATGCAGGCGCCTCAGCCAGTGACGACCGACCAGCCCTCCGTTTCGTCCCAGCGCAGCGGCATGCCGTCCAGTTCCACGCTCCACCGGGCCCCGAGCAGTGCCCGCGTGATGTCCGTAAGCCACGTCAGCCAGTACTCGACAAAGCTTTCGGCATCTTCACCGTCCGGTACGTCGAGAGTCGCCGCGTAGATGGGGCCGCCGTCCTCCAGGTAGGTGTGCGGTCCTGCGTACTGCTCATTTTTTTCATAATCCCGCCAGTATGCCTGGGTCATGTCCGTGAAATATGCCACTTCGGTCATCGTCATGGGCTTGTCACGGTAGGCGAGCACTTTGAGTTCTTTTGCCATAAAAATCAGTCTCCTTCGCCGCTGTTTTTTCTATATTTAACCGTTTCGGGCCGCCGGTACGCCAGGATTGCCGGGCAGCATCATCTTGCCGTATGTACTGCAAAATAGCGGTGGCCTGCATTCTGTGTTTGGCATATAATGGACGCAGAAAATAATCTTGACGGAGGCAGTCATATGCGAAGAGGCAGCGGCGTTTTACTCCATATCTCATCTCTTCCGGGTCGATTCGGCGTCGGGACGCTCGGGAAACCGGCCTACGATTTTGTGGACCAGCTCCATGAAGCCGAGCAGATCTACTGGCAGATCCTGCCGTGCACGCCTCCTGGCTACGGGGACAGTCCATATCAGTCGACAAGTGCCTTTGCCGGGAATCCGGCGTTCATTGACCTGGATCTGCTGATTGAGGAAGGCCTGCTTGAGGAATCCGACCTCAAGGACATTCCGAAGCCGGCCAAGGCGGATGCGGCGGACTACGCCCTGGAACAGAAGTACCGGCCGCCGCTGCTCCTGAAGGCGTACAAGCGCGGCGCTGAAAAGTATGCGGCAGATTTTCACCGCTTCAAGCAAGACAACGGGGACTGGCTTTTTGACTATTCCCTGTTTGAGGCTTTCCGGACACACTTCGGCGAAGTGAGCTGGAAAGAGTGGCCGGAAGAGATCCGCAGGCGCGATCCGGAAGCCGAGATGCGGCTCATTTTCGAGCTCACGGACGAGATTGACGCCGTGCAGTTCACGCAGTTCCTGTTCTTTGATCAGTGGCGCCGGCTGCGCGAATATGCCAATCAGCACGATGTGCATATCATCGGCGACATTCCGCTGTACGTTTCCCCCGATTCCGTGGAAGCCTGGGCCTATCCCTACCTGTTCCGCAGCGACCATGCGATTGCGGGCACGCCGCCGGACGCGTTCTCCGCGGACGGGCAGAACTGGGGCAATCCGATCTACGACTGGCACCACATGGCCGAGCACGGCTATGACTGGTGGGTGAAGCGCATGCGCCACAACATGATGGAGTATGACTTCGTCCGCTTCGACCATTTCCGCGGCATCGAATCGTACTATGTCATTCCCGAAGGTGCCCCGGCCAAGGACGGTCACTGGGAACAGGGACCGGGCCGCGCCCTGATTGATACGCTGCGCTACCATCTCGGCGAGCTGCCGATCATTGCCGAGGACCTCGGTTTCCTGACGCAGGGCGTGCACGATCTGCTCGCCTACTGCGGGTTTGCCGGGACCAAGGTGCTTCAGTTCGCATTCGACGATCCGAACAGCATTTATCTGCCGCACAATTATCCGCGCAACTGCGTTGTTTACACGGGGACTCACGACAACAACACAACCCGGGGCTGGTACGTCCACGATCTGATTCCGGCCGTCCGCGAACGGGTCGGTGCCTATTTCGGCTCCGTGGATGCGGAGACGATTTCGGACCGCATGATCCGCGCGGCGATGATGAGCATCGCCGACGTGGCGATCACGCCTATGCAGGACATTCTCGGCCTGCCGGAATCGGCCCGCATGAATTATCCGTCGATTTCACTCGGCAACTGGAAATGGCGGCTCACCGAGGGACAGTTTGATTCCTCGCACATTGAGACGCTGCACCGCATGACGCACGCCTACGGCCGCAACTACCGCGCGTGGCCGCAGCCGGATGATCACCCGCTGCAGGAGCAGCAGGCCGATGCCGAAGAGGCCCAGACCGAAGCGCCGGCGGAAGCGAAGAAGACACGGAGAAAAGCGCCTGCCAAGGCGAAGAAAAGCTGACAGACGGTCAGCGGAGAAACTCAGGATTTCTTAAGGAGACTATTGGGTTAGTTATGAGAATCGACTTCAACAACATGCTCGACACTGCGGTGGGCGAGCACGGGATCACGATGGCTGAGGTGGAGGCCGAAGCCGCAAAAGTCCCGGCAGTGCACGCCGCGATGACCGCCAAAAAGGATGAGATGGCCTGGCGGGCCCTGCCCTACAACCAGGACGCGATTGCCCGCGACATCACAGACAAGGGCAACTGGATCAACGATCATTTCCAGAACTTCGTGGTTCTCGGTATCGGCGGCAGTGCCCTCGGCTCGAAGGCCCTTTTCACCGGCACCAAGCATCTGAGATACAACGAGCTCAAACGCGCCGAGCGCGCCGGCTGCCGTTTCTACGTGGTCGACAACGTGGATCCGGACGGTATTCAGGCTCTGTTTGATATCATCGACCCGGCAGAGACCTGCTTCCACGTCATTTCCAAGAGCGGCAACACGGTGGAGACGATGAGCCAGTTCATGATCGTGCTCCACATGCTCAAGGAGACGATCGGCGACGATTTCATGCGCAACATCGTGCTGACAACCGACAAGGAGACGGGCATCCTGAGGAACATTGCCAACGCCTACAACATGACGCCCTATGTCGTGCCGGACGGTGTCGGCGGCCGTTTCTCGGTCCTGAGTCCGGTCGGTCTTGTTTCGGCCGCCGTGCTTGGTCTTGATATTCAGATGCTCTTCGAGGGTGCCAGGAAGGCAGACGAGAAGTGCACGAAGAGCGACCTCTACGAGAACCCGGCCTACATGTATGCGATGCTGCAGACGATTGCGATGCACAAGGGCTGCAACATTTCGGTCATGATGCCGTATGCGGACGGCCTGGCCAACACAGCCGAGTGGTACGCGCAGCTATGGGCGGAATCCCTCGGCAAGCAGTACGACCTGAGCGGCGAGATTGTGCATGCCGGCCAGACCCCGGTGCGGGCACTCGGCGTCACTGACCAGCATTCGCAGATCCAGCTCTACACCGAGGGACCCTTCGACAAGGTCATCACGTTCGTCGGGGTCGAGAACTTCGATACGGTCATGCCGATCCCGAAGCCGCCGATCGATGTGCAGGACGCTTCCTACCTCGAGGGGCAGACACTCAACAAGCTCATTGCGTCGGAACTGGCTGCGACCGAATACGCAGTGACGCAGGCGGGGAAGATGAACATGATGGTCACGCTCAGCGAGCTCGGGCCGGTGGAGCTGAGCGAATTCCTGTTCTTCCTGGAGATGGCGACGGCGGCAGCCGGAGAGTTCCTCGGCATCAATGCCTTCGACCAGCCCGGCGTGGAGGCCGGCAAAATCGCGACCTTTGCCTTGATGGGCCGCAGCGGCTACGAGGAAAAGGCCAAAGAGCTTTCATCGCCGAAAGCGCAGAACGACAAATTCATTTTCGAGCTATGATGCCGGACAGCTTCGGACGGGGGACTGCCTCTGCGGGGGCGTTCTGGCGTTTCCCGGGAAGCGGGCTGAAGGAGAGCAGTAAATGATCGATTATGCCAAATATCTGCCGGAGACAGATATTTATCTATACAACACGGGCGAGGCGCAGCAGGCCTACGAGCTGTTCGGATGCCATTACATCCCGGAGCTCGAGATGTACCGCTTCTGCGTCTGGGCACCGAATGCCCGCCGGATCAGCGTGGTTGGAGACTTCAATAACTGGGACGCGAACGCGAACCCCATGAAGCTCTACAAGAACGGCGTGTGGGTTGCCTTCATTCCCGGGCTCCACGACGGCGACAACTACAAGTACATGATCTACGGCTACGACGGCAGTCATGTCATGAAGGCAGATCCGTTTGCTTTCTATACGGAAGTCAGGCCGCACACAGCCTCGAAGGTCTGGAACATGGGCGGCTTTGAGTGGAGCGACCAGGACTATATCCAGGAGCGCATCAAGAAGAATCCGGTCAAGAATCCGCTTTCGATCTATGAGGTGCACCTCGGCTCCTGGAAGCTCAAGGATGGCGAGGAGTTCCCGAACTACCGCGAAGTGGCTGACGAACTGGTCGGCTACATCAAGGACATGGGCTACACGCACGTCGAGCTGATGCCGGTGGCCGAGTATCCCTACGACGGCTCCTGGGGCTACCAGGTGACCGGATTCTATGCCGTCACCAGCCGCTACGGCACGCCGCAGGATTTCATGTATTTCGTCAACACGATGCACAATGCGGGCATCGGCGTCATCATGGACTGGGTGCCGGCGCATTTCCCGAAAGATGAGCACGGCCTCGCCAAGTTTGACGGCACCCGGCTCTTCGAGCACGAGAATATCCTGCAGCGCGAGCATCCCCACTGGGGCACGCTGATCTTCAACTACGGCCGGCCGGAAGTGCAGAGCTTCCTGGTCTCGAATGCCTATTTCTATATGAGTGAGTACCACGTGGACGGCCTGCGGGTCGACGCGGTCTCCTCGATGCTGTACCTCGATTACGGCCGCGACGGCAACTACATTCCGAACAGCGAGGGCGGCAACATTGACCTCGCTGCGGTGGAGTTCCTGAAGAAAGTCAACAGCGTGGTTTTAACGGACTTTGCCGGCGCCATGATGATTGCCGAGGAATCGACGGCGTTCCCGATGATCACCAAGCCGCCCTATGACGGCGGGCTCGGCTTCACCTTCAAGTGGAACATGGGCTTCATGCATGATACGCTCGAGTATATGTCGATGGATCCCTACTTCCGCCAGTTTGAGCACCAGAAGATGACCTTCTCGATGTACTATGCGTTCAGCGAGAATTTTATCCTGGCCTACTCGCACGACGAGGTGGTGCACGGCAAGCTGTCGATGATCAACAAGATGTATGGGGACTACTGGCAGAAGTTCGCCAGCCTGCGGACCCTGTACGGCTTCATGTACGGCCATCCGGGCAAGAAACTCATGTTTATGGGCATGGAGTTCGGGCAGTTTATTGAGTGGGACTTCCACAAGGAACTGGACTGGATGCTGCTTGACTACGACTCGCATGCGGGGATGCAGCGCTACGTGCGTAAGCTGAATCATCTCTACCGCGACAATCCGCAGCTCTACCAGGTGGACGACAGCTGGGAAGGCTTCCAGTGGCTGAACGTCAACGACAACAAGTACTCCACCTTTGCCTTCATGCGGACGGCGAACGGCAAGCATATTGTGGTCGTGGCCAACTTCACGCCGGTGGTGCGGGAAGATTACATCGTGGCTCTGCCCTGGATGGGTACCCTCAAGCTGATCCTGAACAGCGATGACACGGAATTCGGCGGCTCAGGCGTCCAGCCGGCAGCAGAAATTGAGAACATCCGCAGCCGGGAGATGGAAGTGAACGGTCTTGAGTTCGGTGCCGCGATGACGCTGCCGCCGCTCGGGGTCTGCTACTTCGAGTACACGCCGGATGAGGTGCAGCCGCAGCGCCGGCGCGGCGAAGGGGATGTCACCGAAGGTGAGCCCCAGACTTCCGCGGTGGCCGGCGATACGGTCAGGACGGAACGGACCGCGAAAGAGTCGCATGACACGGCGGCACAGACCGCGGAGGCGGCAGCCCGTTCGGCCAAGGCGCACCAGGACAAGTCCTCCGGCAGGAAACCGTCGAAGACCAAGACCAGGAAGAGTGGCCATCAGACAACCATTGTGAAGACCAACACGTCGCGGAAGGCCAAGAAGCCGGATTCCGAGAGCTGAAGCAGGCCGCAAGAAAGAGGAATCGCGTTATGATGAAGAAGAAAAGAAGTGTCGCCATGCTCCTCGCTGGCGGCCAGGGCAGCCGGCTCGGCGTGCTGACCAAACAGCGGGCAAAACCGGCGGTCACCTACGGCGGCAAGTACCGGATCATCGATTTCCCGCTGTCGAACTGCTCGCACTCGGGCATCGACACGGTGGGCGTGCTGACCCAGTACGAGCCGCTTGAGCTCAATGCCTACATCGGCACCGGAGCACCCTGGGACCTCGACACGATGTCGGGCGGCGCCTTCGTGCTGCCGCCGTACGTGACGGGTGACACCGGTCAGTGGTACACCGGCACGGCCAACGCCATCTACCAGAACATCTCGTTCGTGGACCGCTACGATCCCGATTACCTGGTGGTACTCAGCGGTGACCATATCTATAAGATGGACTACTCGCTCATGATCCATGAGCATGAGGAGAAGGGCGCGGATGCCACGATTGCAGTCCTGAAAGTGCCGATGGAAGAGGCGAGCCGCTTCGGCATCATGGTGACCGACGACGACCTCAACATCACGGAATTCCAGGAGAAGCCGCAGAAGCCGCAGAGTGATCTCGCTTCCATGGGCATTTACGTGTTCACCTGGAAGACGATCCGCGAGTATCTGGTCCGCGATGCCAAGGATCCCAAATCGAGCCACGACTTTGGCAAGAACATCATTCCGGAAATGCTTGCCCGCGGCGAAAAGCTTGTGGCCTACCCGTTCATGGGTTACTGGAAAGATGTGGGGACGATCAAGTCGCTCTGGGAAGCCAACATGGAACTGCTGGCCGATGAGCCGGAACTCGATCTCAACGATCCGTCCTGGCGCATTTATTCCCGGAACCCGAACGAACCGTGCTGCTTTGTGGACCGCTACGCGAAGATCTCGAACAGCATGATCTGCGAGGGCTGCTATATCTACGGCACAGTGGAAAACAGCGTCATCTCCGCGGGCGTCCGCATTGAGCCAGGCGCGGTCGTGAAAGATTCGATCATCATGCAGAACTGCTGCATCAGCCGCGACAGCCAGGTGACGATGACGATCATGGACGAGGAGACGACAGTCGGGGAGGGCTGCCGCATCGGCGGTCCGGATGAGATCACCGTGATCGGCTCCGAAGTGAAGATCCACGACGGATTCCGCATCAAGGCCGGTGAGCAGCTGGCCGCCGGCACGGAATGGGAAGTGGAAGTCGCCGGAGGTGAGGAGAAATGATCAGAGATGCATTCGGCCTGATCTATGCAGGCGAACAGAACTTCAACCTGCGCGAGCTTGTCTACGTGCGTACGGTCGGCGCCCTGCCGGTCGGCGGACGCTACCGCGTCATCGACTTCGTGCTCTCCAACATGGTCAATTCCGGCCTGAGCAATGTCGGCGTGATCGCCCAGCGCAGCTATCACTCGCTGATGGACCATCTCGGGAGCGGCAAGCAGTGGGATCTCTCCCGCCGCAATGAGGGTCTGTACATCCTGCCGCCGTTCTCGAACTACGATTCGCCGGGCGACTTCACCGGCACGCTCGATGCGCTCAAGGGTGCGATGAGCTACATCCGCCACTGCAAGCAGCCCTACGTGATCCTGACCGGTTCCTACACGATCTACAACATGACCTACGATGCCATGCTGAAGGCGCACAAGGATTCCGGAGCCGACATCACGATGCTCTACAGCGAGGAGGATCCCGAGCTCGACAAGGGTGCCCGCTACAATGATGTGCGCATCGAGATTGACGACCAGGGCAGGGTCGTGGACCTGGAAGTGGATTCGCCGCTCTCAGAGTCCCGTCTGACCGGCATGGACTGCTTCATCCTGCGCAAGGACCTGCTCGAGTACCTGGTGGAGGACGCGCTCTCACGGGGCAGACACATGTTCGTCGCCGATCTGCTGATGAGCAACCTCGGCAACCTCAAGGTCATGGGCTTCCGGCACAAGGGTTACGTGGGACGCATGCACAATGTGGCAAGCTACTACCGCGTCAACATGGACTTCCTCAACCTCGACGTCCAGAAGGCACTCTTCTATGGGCGCAACCCGATTTACACCAAGATCAAGGACGAGGTGCCGGCCAAGTATTCGAGCTCTTCCTCGGTGCGCAACTCGCTGGTCGCCAACGGCTGCATCATTGAGGGCGAAGTGGAAAACAGCGTCCTGTTCCGCGGTGTCTATGTGGGACGCGGCGCCCGCATCCGCAACAGCATCATCATGCAGAATGCGGAAGTCTACAACAACAGCGACCTCGAGTATGCAATCCTCGACAAGAACGTCAACATCCGCCAGGGAAGACGCCTGGTGGGTGACAGGGAGTTCCCGGTAATCATCCGGAAGGGGGCTATCGTATGAGCAGTCCGAAAGTACTGATCGCGGCCGCGGAAGGTGCGCCGTTTGCCAAGACCGGCGGTCTGGCGGACGTCGTCGGCGCCCTGCCGGCAGCGCTCAAGCGGGAAGGCGTGGAAGCCGCTGTCATCATGCCCGAGCATTCGGTCATCAAGCACAATTTCCGGAACCGGCTCACGACCGTGGCGGCCATGCAGATCCAGGTCGGCTGGCGCAGCCAGTACCTCGGCATTGAGAAGGCGGAAGAGAACGGCGTCACCTATTACTTCATCGATAACGAGTACTATTTCGGCGGTCCGATCTACAAGGGCGGCACCGCCGAAGATGAGCAGTACATGTTCTTCTGCCGCGCGGTGCTCGAGGCCCTGCCGCACATCGACTTCAAGCCGGACATCATTCACTGCAATGACTGGCACACGGCGATGATCCCGATGCTGATCCGCACCCAGTACCAGGGGCGCGATCAGGGCGGCATCAAGACGGTCTTCACGATCCACAACCTGCAGTACCAGGGTCAGATGGGATTTGAGGCGCTGCAGGACATGCTCGGCATCTCGCCGCAGTACTTCACGCCTGAGTACATCGAGGCCTACGGCTGCGCCAATATGATGAAGGCCGGACTCGTCTTCTGTGACCGTATCACGACCGTGTCGCCAACCTATGCCCGCGAGATCCTCGATCCGTTCTACGGCCGCGGCATGCAGGGCATCCTGAACGCCCGCAGCCACGAGACGACCGGCATTGTCAACGGCATCGAGACCAAGGACTACGATCCGGCGACTGACCGCCAGATCTGGGTCAACTACAGCGTCGACGACATTCCGAAGAAGTACGAGAACAAGTCGCGCCTGATCCAGGAGATGAACATGAACATCTCCGGTTCGACCCCGATCATCTCGATGGTGACGCGGATGACCGAGCAGAAGGGTCTTGACCTGGTGCGGGCTGTGCTCGAGGAACTGCTGCACGAGGACGTGGCGTTCTGCATCCTCGGTACCGGCGACCGCGAGTACCAGGATTACTTCAACTATATAGCGGCCAAGTATCCGGGCAATTCCGGCATCTACATCGGCTACAATGACCAGCTTGCCCGCCGCATCTACGCTGGCTCCGACTTTATTCTGATGCCGTCGCTCTTTGAGCCGTGCGGTCTGTCGCAGATGCTGGCCCAGGCGTACGGCGCACTGCCGATTGTCCGCGAGACCGGCGGTCTGGCGGACACCGTGCAGCCCTACAATATCTATACCGGGGAAGGCAACGGATTCTCCTTCGCCAACTACAACGCACACGACATGCTGCATATCATCCGGTTTGCCCTGTCGGTGTACCGCGACAAGACGTCGCTGCTGAAACTGATCAAAAATGCGATGCTGACGGACAACAGCTTTGAGAAGTCCGCCAAACAGTACATTGAGGTATATAAGTCCCTGGTGGGCTGAGAGCACGAAACCGGGAGGCCGCACGCGGGGGCGTGCGGCCTTTTTTCCCGGAAGGTGCCCGGGACGGTCTCAGTTGGCACCATGAAGCCATAATTCTGGCGCCCTGGCCGCGCGGCCGGCTTCCTTTGGGGCACTTGTGGTTTTGTGGTATAATTGGTCCGTCATAACACCGGGTGCAGCGGCGCCGCCGCTGGCATCGTCTATCGTTGGAGGATTTGTTATGGAGCAAAACAAGGAAAAGATCAAAGAAGACATCCTTGGCAAACTGAAACGGCACTTCGGCAAGACGCTCGAAGAGGCTACGAAGGATCAGATTTACAAGAGCACGGCACTGTCGGTACGTGACCGGATCCTGGAAAAATGGACGGACGCAAACCGCCAGGCTGTCCTGCAGGGACAGAAGAGAGTCTACTACCTCTCTGCCGAGTTCCTGATGGGCCGCGCGCTGGTCAACAACATGGTCAACCTGCAGCTCATGCAGGAATACCAGGATGCACTCTGCGATCTTGGCCTGAACCTTGCCGACATTGAAGAGCAGGAGCATGACGCCGGCCTCGGCAACGGTGGTCTCGGGCGCCTGGCCGCCTGCTTCCTCGACTCGCTGTCCACGCTGGAATTCCCGGCAACGGGCTGCTCGATCCGGTATGAGTACGGACTGTTCAAGCAGCGCCTGGTGGACGGCGAGCAGGTGGAGGTGAATGACAACTGGCTCGAAAAGGGCAATGTCTGGGAGATCGCGCGTCCGGAAGATGAGGTGGAAGTGCGCTTCGGCGGCCAGATCGAGGAGAACTGGACGGCGGACGGGCTCAAGATCAATCACCGCAACTACTACAGCGTGATGGCGATGCCCTACGACTACCCGGTTATCGGCTATGACACCGACATGCCGGCGACGCTGCGTCTGTGGAGTGCCCGCGCCAAGACCGGGCTCGACATGCACTATTTCAACCGCGGCGATTATTCGCGGGCAGTGCAGGAGCGCGAGATTGCGGAAATCATCAGCAAGGTCCTGTACCCGGAAGACAATCACGAACAGGGCCGTATGCTGCGACTGCGCCAGTTCTATTTCTTCACGAGTGCCTCGATCCAGCATATGGTCAGCAAGCACAAGGCTGTGTTCGGCGACCTGCATACGCTGCCCAAGTACTTCACGCTGCAGATCAACGACACCCACCCGACCGTCGCGATTCCGGAGCTGATCCGCATTCTGCTCGACGAAGAGGGATTCGGCTGGGACGAAGCGTATGATATCGCCTCGCGTATGTTCAACTACACGAACCATACGATTCTTTCTGAGGCGCTCGAACGCTGGAACGTCGACATGTTCCGCGAACTGCTGCCGCGCGTCTACCAGATCATCAAGGTCATCGACGAGAAGTTTGTCGGCAAGCTGTGGGAGATCTACCCGGGTGACTGGGACCGCATCAATAAGATGCGTATCATTGCTGACAATGAGATCCGCATGGCCAATCTGTGCATCGCGGTCTGCGGCAAGGTCAACGGCGTTTCCCAGCTGCACGGTGAGATTATCAAGTCGCAGACATTCCGCGATTTCTACGTGGCCTTCCCGGACAAGTTCCTCGGGATCACCAACGGCATCACGCACCGCCGCTGGCTTGCCAAGGCCAACCAGGATCTCACCAATCTGCTTGTCGACCATATCGGCCCGGGCTTCATCAAGGACTGGGAGCAGTTCGACCGCATTAAGGATCTGCTTGACAATCAGAACTTCCTCAATGATTTCATGGAGGTCAAGCACAAGAACAAGGTGCGGCTCGCGGACTTCCTGAAGCGGACGCAGAACATTGAGATCAATCCGGACACGATCTATGACGTGCACGCCAAGCGTCTGCACGAATACAAGCGGCAGCTGCTGAAGATCCTGCACGTGATTCATCTCTATAACGTGCTGAAAGAGAACCCGCATGCCCACGTGGCACCGGTGACGTTCATCTTCGCAGCCAAGGCAGCGCCCGGCTATGTGCGCGCCAAGGACATCATCCGCCTGATTCTTGCGGTCGGCGAAATGGTCAACAACGATCCGGTCACGCGCGATATCCTGAAAGTCGTCTTCATTGAGAACTACTCGGTCTCAAACGCGGAAATCCTGATTCCGGCAGCGGACATCTCCGAGCAGATCTCAACGGCCGGCCTGGAGGCTTCCGGCACCGGCAACATGAAGTTCATGATGAACGGAGCCGTCACGCTCGGAACCATGGACGGCGCCAACGTCGAGATCTACGACGCGGTCGGCCCGGATGCCATCTTCATTTTCGGCGCCCAGACCGAGGACATCGCCAAAATGGAGCGCTTCGGTACCTACAAGCCGAGTGAGTACTACGAACAGAACGTCAACATCCGCAATGCCCTCAACAGGCTGATTGACGGCAGTCTTCCGGTCCGGAATGACAAGCAGTTCTCGGATCTGTACCATTCGCTGCTGTTCGGCGACTATAACCGTGCCGACAAGTACTATCTGCTCTACGACTTCGGTTCCTACGACCAGACGTACCTGAACTGCACGAATGCCTACGAGAACAAGGATCACTGGAAGTACATGGCGGCGAAGAACACGGCCTGCAGCGGCATCTTCTGTGCGGACCGCACGATCCAGGAGTACAACGACAAGATCTGGCATCTTCACGAGCTGGAACCGACGCCGCAGGATGGTCCCAACATTTAGGCAGGTGCATCATGATTCAGATCGATTTTGAGAGATCCATTCTCCACGACAGTGCCAAGGAACGCTACCGGTACCCGATCGGCGCGGTCTCAACCGGCGATAAGGTGACGCTGAAGCTGCAGATCCGCGATATTCCGATCCAGAGCTGTTTCCTCAGTGTGATCGGTCAGGGATCGACAAAGATGGAGATCCCGATGAAGCATGAAGGCGACAGTATGTACAGCGCGGAGTATGAAGCGCCGCACGACCCGACGGTCGTCTGGTATTACTTCACGATCCACCTGGACAACTTCAATAAGATCTACTACGGCCCGGCACCAGGCTGGAACGCCGGTCTCGGCCAGGTTTACTGGTCGCTGCCGCCAAGCTTCCAGCTGACGGTGGTGAAGCGCGGCTTCCACACGCCGGACTGGTTCAAGGGCGCCGTGATGTACCAGATCTTCCCCGACCGTTTCCGCCGGGGCAATCCGGAGAAGATGCAGGCCGGGTTTGACTACCACATCAGGATGGGCCGCTCCTTCCGGATGCATAAGAGCTGGGAGGAAGGACCGGAATACATGCCGGTCGAAGGCGAGGAGTTTTATCAGCCGAGCGATTTCTTCGGCGGCGATCTCGCCGGCATCGAGCAGGAGCTTCCTTATCTTGCCGACATGGGCGTCGAGGCTGTGTATCTCAACCCTATCTTTGAGGCTGCCTCGAACCACCGTTACAATACGGCCGACTACCTGAAGGTGGATCCGATTCTCGGCACGACGGAAGATTTTGAGCGGCTCTGCGAGCTCGCGCGCGGGAGGGACATCCGCGTTATTCTCGACGGCGTCTTCTCCCACACCGGTGCGGACAGTGTCTATTTCAATCAGGACGGCCACTATCCGGGCGTCGGCGCGGCCCAGGATCCGAACAGTCCGTACCATGCCTGGTACACGTTCTTCCATTTCCCGGACAAGTACCGTTCGTGGTGGGGATTCGAGTCGCTGCCTGAGGTCGATGAGACCAAGCCGGACTGGATCAACTTCATCATCAAGAACGATGACAGCGTGATCAATACCTGGCTTGACCGCGGCGCTTCCGGCTTCCGGCTTGACGTTGCCGACGAGCTGCCCGACCAGACGATCGAGCAGATCCGTCATGAGATCAAGGAGAAGAGCGAACAGGACGTCCTCATTGGTGAAGTGTGGGAGGATGCCACGACCAAGCAGGCCTACGGCATCAACCGTACCTATGCGCTCGGCGACGGCCTCGACTCGGTGATGAACTATCCGTTCCTCAACGCCACGATCGACTTCTTCTGCGAGCGGATCGATGTCCAGGTCTACAAGCGGTTCCTGGTCGCGCAGGCACAGAACTATCCTAAGCAGATGTACTATGCACTGATGAACATCCTCTCGAGCCATGATGTGGCGCGCGTGCGCACGCTGCTCGCGACGCACGTGGATCCGCACAGTCTTTCGCGCGAGCAGCAGGCCCACTTTGTGGTGACCGAGGAGCAGGATGCGCGCGGTGCTGTGATGCAGCGTCTCGCGGCCATGGTGCAGTTCTCGATCCCGGGCTCGCCGTGCATCTACTATGGCGACGAGGTCGGCATGAACGGCCTTATGGACCCGTTTAACCGCATGACCTACACGGTCCGCGACACCGAGATGCGCCACTTCTATTCGCAGCTCGCCAATGCGCGCAGCCAGAATCAGGCGCTGAAGACCGGCTGGGTCTCCTACTACGCCCGCGGCTCTCATATGCTCGGTATCCTGCGCTGGATTCTCGACGGTTACGATGCGTTCGGTAATCCCGGAGAAGACGGCATCTTCGTCTCTTTCGTGAACCGCAGCTCGAGCCCGTCCGCAGCGGTTATCGATCTGCATAACGACGTCGAGCTGATGCCGGACTCGCAGCACGAGAAGCTCACGCACCTGGAGATTGACAAGGCGACAAGCCTGCTGACCGGGGCGGAATTCAAGGTGGAATCCGGCCTGATCTCGGAGGGACTGGAACCATACGCATGCGATATTCTGCAACTCCACTGGAACTGAGTGCAGCAATCTTCGACTTCGACGGGACCCTGATCGATTCGGGTCCCGGTATCCTGAAGACAGTACGCGCGACGGCAGCCGAACTCGGGCTGCCGTCTCCGTCTGAAGAAATGCTGCGCAAGTTTATCGGGCCGCCGCTTATCTATTCGTTTACCCGCACGTTCGGCATGTCTCATGCGGAAGCGGAGAAGGCGAGCCGTATCTACCGGCGGATTCTCGCCGAGACCGATGCCTATAAGGATGCCTATTTCTATCCCGGCATCCTCGACGTTGTCCGTGGACTGCGCACGGCCGCCGTTCCGGTGGCCATCGCCAGTGCCAAACGGACACCGATGATTGAAAAGACGCTTGAGTACTTTGGCGTATCCGATCTCTTTGACGCAGTCTGCGGCGCGCCGGCCGGCGATGAGATTGCCGACAAACCGGGCAACACGCGCCGAGCCATAGAGGAGGTGGGCGCCACAGCCGAGGCATCTCTGCTCATCGGGGATTCGGACTACGATGCCGATGCGGCGCATAAGGTCGGCGTGCCCTTCTGTGCTGTTCTCTGGGGTTACGGCTTCGCCACGCGTTCCGATGCCGAGGCGTATGACCCCGACTATATTGCCGCAACTGTGCCGGATTTTGCGGCCCTGGTGCTGCCGCCGGAGCTCCGCGATCAGGGTTTTACGGAAAATTGACAATCTAAACATTCGGGCATGATTTTCCCGGGAAACCCGCTCATTGAGCGGGTTTTCTGCATCCAGGGCTCCGTTTTGGTCTGTCCCCGACACGACGGCAGCCGGTTTAGAAGGCAGCCTGCGAACCTATCTAAAAGATGTCACCGGCACACAGCGAGGGCGGCTGCTCCGCTCAAGAAAATGCCGGACAGTCCGATAATATAAGTAAGAGAGTTCTGAATTCACAGATTTTTGTGAATTTCGAACATCTGCCAGAATACGGACAACAGAGAATGTCCAGAAAGGAGGAGCAAAAATGCAGGTAGAACAGATCAACACCAGTGAGATGATGAGAATTCTCGGTGCGGCCAAGAACCGGCCCAGCGAACGCGGAGCATCGGCTTTTGAGCAGGTGCGCAGAGCGGAAGTGGAAAAAGTCAGCCAGGAGCAGGATATTGAATGGTTCCGGACGCGGATCATGGATAACCTTGAAGCGATGAATTTCGACCACAGCGTGGTAAACGGCGCCGTGGACATCACAGCGGAAGGTCTGCAGGCCATGAGCCAGGACCGGAGCTACACCGATCAGATCATGAACCTTATCCGGCACGATTTCTCCTCCAGCTACAGCCCCCGGAGCGTGAGCGTGCATGTCAGTGTGGGTGCCACGCTTGACGAGTACAGGGTGGATACCTGGGCAGCGGCTGACGAGGCAGCCTTCAAGGCGCGGACGGCAGACAGCTTCTATGTCAGGACCGGCCGCAGCGGCAGCAGCGCCGCCTCATTGGTAGAGTTTACGCGGGGACTGTTCAACCAGTTCCGCAGTCAGCTTCATGCGACCCATGCAGCCTCAGAAGAGCGGGCGGTGGGCGCAGGCGGAGCAGCCCGTGAATACGGGATGGCTGTTCTGCAGTACGAAGCGAACAATGCCGCCTATGGCCGGTACGGAGCATACGCGCGGCAGGCATATGAAGGATAAGAATACGCACCGCAGGCGGGACGGCTTAAAGAGCGCGGAGGGCTTTTGACTTTGGGTCGGGGGCTTTTGGCGACAGGCAGGAAAGGCTGCAGGACGTGAAAAAGATCAGCGGCCGGGCGAGCCGGCTGGGAAAATGGCAGAGGAGACAGCTTTGCACATATTGATATCATCTATGAGGAAGTAGGGCAGCCTGCTTCCTTTTTTTCTGACCAGGAGGAAAGCAGCCCGCAGTGAAGAGCGCGGACGCTCCGGGCCTTGAGTGGCTGCGCCAGGCGAAAACGCTCTATATGTTTGGAGCTGCAGCTTTTCGCCTGGGCCATGACAAGCGTATCATTAGAAAAGTGCGGCAGTGATAGGGAGAATTGGAGGCAGAGAATGATCGAAGTTGTGTTCGGGATGAATCAGGAAAACAGTCTGAAGCTGGCGCAGCACTTTGGCGAGGGGGCGTATCAGCCGGATGGGGTGACAGCGGTTCTGCTTGGCGGGCCGGAGGCAACAGAGGAAGAACTGGCCATGGCGTCAGCGAAGGCAGAAGAAGATCTGCGCAAGGAGTGGAAATCTGCTGTTCCCATGGGCGGCCGGGAGGAAGATGTGTTCGGCATTGAGCTGGGTCTGAGCGTCGGTGACATATCGGAGAAAATCCCGGGGCAGGCAAGGCTCGCTGCGCTTGGGCGGCTCACGCTGGACGCTTCGTACGCGCAGGAAATGCTGACGCAGGCTCTGCGGTCGCTGCGCACAATCCTCGAGCGCTCGGCAAAAGGTGAGGCGGTTCGCATCTGGTACAGCTCGGAGCCGGACGAAACCTGCGGCCTGTACTGGATGCTCTCGCAGCTCGCGCAGCTCGAAGAAGACATGGGTCCGGTCAGCGTCGTACGTCTGCCGCAGTTTGAACAGATCAGCGAGGAGACGGTCCCGGGGGCGCGCCTCAATAAACTGATACAGCGCAGCGGCTGGGGCGACGTGGCGCCTGGCGAATGGCATCGCTTTGTGCAGTATGAGATTCCCCTGTCCACGCTGCTTGTGCAGTTTGCGGCCGGGCGATGGGAAAGGCTTCAGCAGGAAAATGCACCGCTGCGGGCCGTTCTGAACGGACGGCTCACGAGTGCGCCGGCAGATCTCTACGATGTTGTCGTGCGGGCCGAGCTCAGCAAAATGCAGGGTGAATTCAGTGAAGTCCTCTTGATCGCGAACGTTCTGCAGAATCAGCTGGGCATAGGGGATGCGCAGATCGCGGAGCGGATTGAAGCGCTGATTGCGAACGGTGAGATTGAAGTGACGGGCGTACCTGCGTCGGAGAAAGCCCGGTGGGGCCGCACGCTGCGCCGGAAATAAGCAGAATGACAACAGGGCTGGGTGCCGCTGGGAGCGGCGACAAGACGACGGGGCAGCTGACAGTGTCGCCAGCGACGCCAGGTATGGAAACAGACGTGGAGCGTGTCATTCACGCGGCAGTGCGCTCAGTGTACCCAAAGTACTATCCGGCGGAGGTTGTCGACTATTTCCTGCGTCTGCACAGCAGAGAGCATATTGCCGCTCTGATTGCGTCTGGTGCGGTAAAGGTCCTCTGCTGCAGTGACAATGTGATCGGCACCGGATGCTGCTCGGAAGGACACATTTCGGCCGTGTACGTTCACCCGGATTTTCAGGGGCGGGGATTCGGAACGCGGCTGATGGATGTCCTGGAACGTGAGGCGCTGGGGACGTCTTCTGCTGCCGTTCTGGAAGCGTCTCTGCCAGCCGTCATGATGTACGAACGACGCGGCTACAGAACCACGCGCCATGAAAAGCTGGTACTCAGCGGCGGATGCGTGCTCATATACGAAGTGATGGAGAAACGTCTGCATGCCTAGATTGCTGCCTGGAGGATGGGCTTGCTGAAAGTTGTTCGGCGGCTCGTGGATAAGCCAAACAATACACTCAAACCGAGCCAAACGATATACCCAATCCGGGCCAAACGATACACTCGAACCGAGCCAAATGCTATGCCTGCAACCGGACATCCCCGGCGGCCAGTGTTGCCATAGGTTAGCGGCCAGGCGGACACAGCTCAGCTGCCGGGAATGGCCGACGCGCTGGAATTCATGGAACTGAATCCGGAAGAGTTTGCTGGCTGGGGGTGGCGGGACATCCTGGCATGGCTTGTTCGGGGACAGGAGGAACGCCGCTTCAACAACAAGGTGGCATTGTGCCTCAAGAATGCCAAGCCCCGCTATCCGATGGCGGATGTCTCCGACATACTCGTGCCGGGTGAGCGGAACCTGAACATGGACTATTTTGATTTTCTCGGCCGGGCGGACTGGCTGGAACGTCACGACAATGTTGTTCTGCTTGGCGCATCTGGCAGCGGTAAAACGTATCTCGCAAGTGCCATTGGTGTTGCTGTGTGCAAGCTCGGCATCTCTGTTCGCTACGTGTGCTCTGATGACCTTTTCAGAGATCTGGCAGAAGCCAAGATCGCAGGCACCTATGAGCAGACGCTGTAGCGCTATGTTAAGCCGAAGCTTCTCATTTTGGACGAGTTTCTGCTGACTCCGCTTGTAGCAGCGCAGCCAACCGATCTGCTAAATATGCTTGAGCGCCGCTACCAGGGCAATTCCCGGATTATCTGCACGCAGTACCGCATCCAGGCATGGCGTGAACGCCTGAAGCCCACTTTGGACGAGGAACCGCTGTGCGAAGCAATTCTCGACAGGATCGTCCCTGCTGCCCAGATCGTAGGGATCGGCGGAGAGATTTCTATGCGCGAACACCTCAGAAATGTGAAGATCGCCGAAAAGGGTCACTCCGATAAATAGATCTTAGGACAATGGCTCTCCCCTCGGGGAGAGCCATTGTCCGTCCCTGTTTCGCCCTCTACCTGAGTGACTACTTCTATTAAATTACCTGGCCTTGTTCTATTAGAACGGGTGGACTAATCTTATTAGCACTTTCTCATCCCAGCGTTGTCGCCCACTGGCGATCTCATTATACTGACGGGCATCAAGATTTGCCTTCGACTCGGGCAGCCTCGGTTCTGTGGGCACAGGAAGCCACGTTGATTTGGCAGATGTCACGGCTCGTCAGTATAGAATATACAGGCGGACGGCTTGGCAAGCGTTAATGATGTTCAGAACATCTCTGCGGTGATTGCTGTCCAAATGTGCAAAACTGACATTGACTGCAGGCAGACGCGTCTGTGACGTGATTGTGGGCTTCAGCAGCTCACCGATATTTGCTGAGCACTGCCTGCGGGGAGCTCTGCAAGTGGTATGTCTGGCGCTGTATGTATACCTTACACAGCTGTCTGCCGGCGGCGGCGCATGAGCGATGCGATCCAAGCGGCCGCACTGCTGGCGAAAGAAGCGGCGGAGATGGCGAAGGCGATCATAGTCCGTTTCATAATTATTTTCCTCCTTGCGGTCTGCTGTGGGAGCGTCCGGCAATGCTCTATCCGGACCGGCCACACTATATATAAACCGCTGCAGGCCTATTCGATCAGAACCCGGGGTCTGCAGCTATCAGCTGACGGTTCTCAGCTTACTCTCCGTATCCGCTGCCTGCCATCGATTCTCATTACCGCGGACTTACAGTTTTGTAAGAAAAAAGAACCCGCAAGATGCGGGTTCTGATTATTCAGACAGAAAACGTCAGCTGGCCTGTTCTTCGGCGTCATCGCCGCGGACGCTCTTCGGAATCTCTACCTTACGGTCGCAGGCAACGTGGCCGCAGTTGCCGCACGCCGCAGCGCCCTGGCCGTTCGTTGTATCCACACGCTTGTCGAGGACAGCGTTGATTACGCCGTTGTACGGATAGTGACCGCAGGCCCAGATTTCGTCGGCCTTCACCTTCCACTTCTCAGCAATCGGGTCGGTCTTGGCTGTCAGTACCTCAACGCCCTCGAGGTCGAGATCCTGTGTCGGGTGCGCGCCGGAGACTTTGACTGCCTGACGCAGACCGTCCGGATTATCCAGCAGCGGGCACGGCCGAAGCAGATTGTCGCTGAACGGCTGCCCTTCCTGGTAAGCGTGGAACAGCGGGCTGCTGAGGGCCTCTTCGAGCGTGCACTCATTGATGTTGTGCGTGGCGTAGTGAATGAACGCACACGGCTCGCAGTCGCCGTTGGAGTTGATGTGGAAATAGCGCCGTCCGCCGGCAATGCAGCCGCCGACATATTCGCCGTCGTTCCAGAAGTCCAGGATGAACAGTGGCTTGTACTCGCGCATTTCGCGGACACGCTGATACATGTAAGCTCGCTGCTCGGGCGTGACGCACAGATCCATGACCGCATCCTTACCGATCGGCATGTAGGTGAACAGCCAGCCGAACAGGCAGCCGGCATCAATCAGCATGTCGTTCCACTCGTCGCTGGCGATGGTCTTGTAGTTCTGGCTGGTATAGCAGGCACTGTAGCCGAAGGGGATACCGGCGTCCCTAAGCAGCTTCATGCCGCGCATAACCTTCGCATAGGTGCCCTTGCCGCGGCGGGCATCTGTTTCTTCTTCTGTACCTTCAACAGAGATCATGAAGGTGAAGTTGCCCACGCGGAGCAGATCTTCCACGAAGTCTTCATCAATCAGAGTCGCGTTCGTGAAAGCACCAAAAGCGCAGTCAGAGTGCTTTTCAGCCAGACGGATCAGGTCTCTCTTGCGGACGAGCGGCTCGCCGCCGGAGAACAGGTACATGTAGATACCGAACTCCTTGCCCTGCGTGATGATCTCATCCATCTTCTCGTAGGTGAGGTTGTAGTGCTTGCCGTACTCCGCTGCCCAGCAGCCGAGGCACTTGAGGTTGCAGGCTGAGGTGGGATCCATCAGGATGGCCCACGGCACGTTAATGCCCATTTCCTTGCCGCGCTCACGGGCAATAGGCATACCCTTGACACCAGAGTTCAGGAAATAGTTGAGCACGAAGCTCTTCAGATACTGCGGGTTCACTTCCGTCAGAACGCGCTTCATCAGCACGCCCTGCCAGGTCTGCTGATCCCACCAGTTCTGCATCAGCTGAACGGTATTGTGCCACTGATTACCCTCGGTGAACTTGTCTGCCCACTGCAGCAGCTTGGGCAGGTTCTCAACTGGGTCTTTTTCCAGATACTTGAACGCTCCGCTGAATGCTACGTTGGTCGCTGTAGCCTTCAGTGCGTCGGTGACTTTTGCCATGTTGACCTCCGAAAAACGTATGTATAACAGAAATATGAGTCCATGGAAAACAGCGCGGGTGCCGAGCGGGGATATAATAAGATGAATAAAAAGCTCGCAGAATACTCCCGCTTGTTTTCTCAACGTAATATATTACGTTGAGTGTGACAAAACTGTCAAATTTCTGTGAACACCTGAACATGCATGAGGCCGCACGCGCCCAGGCAGACAGAGAGCAAAAAAAGACCGCGATCGGCACAAAACGGTCGCGGTCTCCAGATTCCAGAACTCAGAGCGACGCACCAAGCGCGGCTGCCTGGGCGCAGCCGTCTGTCTTTTCGATGTCGCCTTCATTAAACACACCCGGGATGAGAACGTGCCCGACCGGGTTCCACTTCATCAGCGCCGCGGAGCGTTCAATCGGCACGCGGGCCCCGTCGATGACACTCATGTCATCTTCCTCGCAGCAGATAATCGTGGCGTAGCCTTTGCCGGCAATGTCCTTTTCACCGATCATGAAGGCAAAGCACTTGTCGAGGACTTCCTTGATCTGTGCCGGCAGCGTGTACCAGTAGACAGGGGTCGCAAACACAATCACATCGGCCTCGAGGATTCTGGGCGCAAGCCGGTTGAACTCCTCACCAAAGACGCAGGCGCGGCCCTCTTCCGAGTAGCAGCGCATGCAGGCGTGACAGCCGCCAACCTCATGAAAGGCTGCGTCGAAGCGTTCCACCTCGTGCCCGTTTGCCTCTGCGGCCTCCGTGAAGGCGGAGATCATGGCCGCTGTATTGCCTTTGGGACGCGGGCTGCCGTTGAGCACGATAATCTTCTTGCTCATGCTCTATTTTACCTCAATCGTGTCGGAGTTCTGGTTGTACGCCTTGGCCACGCACTTCCATTCGCCGTCCATCTTCAGCAGGAGCAGCACGTCAGAGAAGTCGATCCGGCCGCCCCATCCTTCCTCAAGAACGCGGACCACAGCCATATTCTCTTCCACCATCAGCACGTCCACTCGTGCTTTGTAGGCATCATTACCCGGTGTTGTGTCGACGTTCCTGTAGAACTGTTCAATGGAACCGTGCTCAAGCTCGCCGTTGAGGACGCCGAACAGCACTGCATCGTCGGCAAACAGTTCCCGCGCATACTTGCTGTCCCCTTCGGCAACACTGCGCACAAATTTCTCAGCCGCTTTCTGGACGGCATCATACTCGCTGATTTCGGACCGCATATTCCTTTTTCCTTTCCTGCAGATAGACTGAATCCCCGTTACATACTACAATTCTAATGTGAACATGATCCGGAACAAGTACGCACATTTGCGTGCAGTACTTTCTAGGCGGAAAGTATATTACAGAAAGGGGAGTGAACTCCTGTATGGAGGAGCGCTGCATATCTGCAGAGAATCTGCAGGAGACAGGCTTCAGCTACACACTGTCGCTGATCAACGGTAAATACAAAATGCCTATCCTTTATACCCTGATGGAGTTTGGGATTGTCCGTTTCAATGCACTCAAGAAATACATCGGCAGCATTTCCTACAAGACCCTGAGCGCCACGCTGAAAGAGCTGGAGAGGGACCAGCTCGTGCGGCGGCAGGAGTATCCACAGATCCCCCCAAAAGTGGAATACTCGCTCACTGAGCGCGGCCGGTCTCTCATACCGATCCTGGACACTATGTGCGCCTGGGGCGATGATCATCGGCTGTAGCGCGGCAGATTCTCACAAAACGTGAACAAAAGTATCAGAATCTGTGAGAAAGTATCAGAACTTCTTGTTTGATCCGTGCTGGTCCCCATATAATGGATGGAAATCAACTAGAAGCGGGGGCTGCATGAAAGAAGAGAGGCGTGAGGCCATTAAGGAGCTGCTGCGCACGCAGGGCGAGGTAAAGCTCAAGGATCTGGAGCAGCAGTTCGCGGACTGCTCAAGTATGACACTGCGGCGCGATCTCAAATTCCTCGAGGACAACGGCTTCGTGAAACGCACCCGGGGCGGGGCGGTCGCGATGAGTCAGCTGAGCGCAGCGGCAGAGGATCTTTATTCGGAGCGTGTGCTCGAAAACGTGCGCGAGAAGAGCCTGATTGCCAGAAAAGCGCAGCAGTTTGTGGAAAAGGGCTGCTCCATCTACATTGACAGCGGCACGACCATGATGCTGTTTACGAGGGAACTGGCAGATGAGCATCTGTCCGTGCTGACGAGCGGCGTCAACATTGCCATGGAGCTGCTGAAAAAACAGAAGCCCCAGGTGACACTGATCGGGGGTCAGGTGAACCGCAGCACGATTTCTGTCTCCGGTATCAGTTCTGCGGCCATGATCCGCGAAGTGAACATCGATACCGCTTTCATCGCAGCCTCCGGGTATTCAAAGTCCAACGGTTTCACCAGCGGAACGTACACAGAATGCGAGATCAAACGGGAAGTGCTGCGCCGGGCACGGCAGCGGATTATCCTGATGGACAGTCAGAAGGTCGACCGGGTCATGGCCTTCACGTTTGCCGGCATGCAGGATGTGGACGTGCTCGTCACGGACTCGGGTCTGCCGGATGAAGTGATGCGGCGGGCGCGGGAATGCGGCGTGGAAGTCGTCTGAATTTGAGGTGAGAGATTTGAAAAGCAAAGCAGTCCGGATCCACGGGAAGAACGACCTGCGTCTGGAAACAGTGGAACTGCCGGAGATCACAGACGATGAGATCCTGGCCAGGGTTGTCTCAGACAGTCTTTGCATGTCGAGCTACAAGGCCGCTGTGCAGGGCGGCAGCCACAAGCGGGTGCCGGACAACGTCGAGGCGAACCCCGTGATGATTGGTCATGAGTTCTGCGGCGAAGTGGTCAGTGTCGGCAGGAATGTTGAGCAGTACGCCAGCCCCGGAGACAAATTCACGGTGCAGCCGGCCATGTTCTACAAGGGCTCCCTGGATGCCCCAGGATATTCCTATCCTTTTTACGGCGGTGATGCGACCTACATTGTTATCCCGAAAGAAGTCTTTGAGACCGGCTGCTTCCTTAAATATGACGGTGAAGCTTATTACATGGGCAGCCTGGCAGAGCCGATGAGCTGCTGTCTCGGGGGATTCCACTGCTGCTACCACATGCAGCCCGGCGTATACGAACACAGCATGGGTATCCAGGAAGGCGGCAACATGGCCATACTGGCAGGCGTCGGTCCCATGGGTCTTGGGATGATAGACTATGCGCTCCACGGCCCGAGAAGGCCGAAGCTCCTGGTGGTCACGGATATTGATCCGGAGCGTCTGGCCCGTGCAGAAAAGCTGTTCCCGGCGGCCGAGGCAGAAAAGCAGGGCGTTGAGCTTCATTTCGTGAATACAGCCGACAAGACGGCAGAAGACATTCTGGACTGCACAGACGGACGCGGCTTCAATGATGTCTTTGTCATGGCACCGGTCAAGCCCGTTGTGGAGATGGGCGACAGACTGCTGGCCGCGGACGGATGCATGAATTTCTTTGCCGGCCCTACGAATCCTGAGTTCAGTGCTGACCTGAACCTGTACAATGTCCATTACGGCCAGACGCATCTGTGCGGCAACTCCGGCGGCAATACGGATGACATGAAGGAGTTCCTGGAGATGGCTGCGCGCAGCGAGCTCGATCCATCCATTATGGTCACGCATGTCGGCGGTCTTGACGCAGTGGTGGATGCAACGCTGAACCTGCCGAACATTCCCGGGGGCAAGAAACTGATCTATACGCAGATCAGCATGCCGCTCACCGCTATCTCGGATTTTGCCGCTCTGGGTGAGCATGATCCGATCTTTGCCGAGCTGGCCCGGATCACGGATGCCAATCAGGGGCTCTGGAGTGCGGAGGCCGAGAAGTATCTGCTTGCGAACGCGAAGCCGATCGGGGATTGAGCAGGCAGGCTGCTCCGCTGCCAGCACGTGAATCATACAGCCGCAGGGATCGGCCGGGGATGCCGGGTCCGGCGGCTGCTTTTATGTCCCGCGGCTTCTGGGTGCGTGAGGTCCGTCGCTGCAGTGGGCAGTGCGCAGAAAGAGGAGCAGGAAACAGAGCCGTCGGCAGCAGCCTGGAAATGGACGCCGCATCCGGTGTGACCGTATAATACAGGCAGCTGACAGGAGGTTATGTTGAAAATCACGAATACAATGTCCGGCCGCAAGGAGGAACTCGTCCCGCAGAAGGAGGGCGAGTTCAACATTTATGCCTGCGGCCCGACAGTATATAACTATATTCATATCGGCAACGCCCGGCCGCTGATCGTATTTGATACGCTGCGCCGCTACCTTGAATACCGCGGCAGCAAAGTCAACTACGTGCAGAACTTCACGGATGTGGATGATAAGATGATCCGCGGAGCCAATGAGGAAGGCGTGACGATTCAGGAGCTCGGTAAGCGCTACATAGATGCTTATTTTGAGGACGCCGGCGCGCTCAATGTGCGCCCGGCCACAGTGCATCCCAAGGCAACCGAGCATATTCCGGAGATCATTGACCTGATATCACGCCTGATCGACAGCGGCCACGCCTATGTGCTGGACGGTGATGTCTACTACGAAACGTCTTCGTTTCCCGAATACGGGAAACTCAGCGGTCAGAATCTCGAGGATCTCGAGCTCGGCGCCCGGATTGATGTGAATGAGCAGAAGCGACATCCGGCAGACTTTGCCCTCTGGAAGGCAAAAAAAGAGGGCGAGCCGGCCTGGGAAAGTCCCTGGGGTGAAGGCCGTCCCGGCTGGCATATTGAGTGCTCAGCGATGAGTATGAAATACCTGGGTGAGACGCTGGACCTGCACGGCGGCGGCCAGGACCTGAAGTTCCCGCATCATGAAAACGAAATCGCGCAGAGCGAAGGTGCCACAGGGAAACCGTTCTCCAACTGCTGGATGCACAACGGCTACATCAATATCAATGGGGCAAAGATGAGCAAGTCGGCCGGCAACTTTCTGACGGTGCGCGATGTGCTTGAGCGCTACGACGGACTGGTGCTGCGTCTTTTCATGCTGAGTGCCCACTACGCGAATCCACTCAATTTCTCAGATGATCTGCTGGATCAGGCGCAGAAGGCGTGGGAACGCATCCGCAATTTCCGTGAGAACCTGAAGTACCTGATGGAGCATCCGGCCAAGACGGATGCCGATCCGGACACCCTGATCGCTGCTCTGGCAGACGAATTCAATGCTGCGATGGATGACGATCTCAATGCAGCCGGCGCTATTGGCGTCCTGTTTGACTATGTCAAGAAGATCAACACGCTGTTTGAGAATGGTGCGGGTCGGGAGGCGGCCGAAAAGGCCCTCCGGGCATTCGATGAACGGCTCGACGTCCTTGGTCTTCTCAGACCGGATACAGAAGACGGCCTGCCGGAAGAGGTCGAACGGCTGGTGGCAGAGCGGGCAGAGGCCCGCAGCCGGAAGGACTGGGCAGCATCGGATGCGCTCCGGGATCAGATTCACGCGCTCGGATATGATATCAAGGATACCAAGGACGGGGCGAAGGTGAGCAGACTGGAGGCGGCGAAATGATCCGGCTCGCGGAGCAGGCGGCAGCCAGCGCTGCCGGGAGCAGCGTCGTTGACAGCTCGATGAACATGATGGTGATCTTCGATGTCTTCATCGCCGTGTACCTGCTGTACTACGCCATTAAAGGGGACGGGAAGCTGTACGAGAACGATTTTCCCAAGGCCATGCAGGAGGAGCACCGCAGCCTGCTGCGAAAGTTCTGCTGGATAACGGGTGTGCCCATGCTGGTCCTTTCCGTTCTGGAATACATGTATTCTTACCGGTCCATGTGGTCCTACATTGTGATCGGATACGGCCTTACCTGTGTGGTGGTCTATGTGATTGTGTTCCGGGTGCGTTTCGGCAGGTATCTTAAGCCCGAGAAAAGCGCTGCTCCAGCTAAGAGCAGAAAAAAATAAGGTATGAGCCGCGCTTCCGGCCGGGAGGGCGGTTTTTCTGCGGAACGACAAGGGGGATAGAGTTGAAAACAGTTCGGATACTGGCAGCAGTAGTGCTCTGTGTGGCATTGCTGCTGATGACGCAGACGGTCTGGGCGCAGGAGGCCGACGATGTTCAGATGGAGGGAGACTTTCAGTATCAGCGGCTTCGTTCCGGAATCGTTATCACAAAGTACCGCGGCTCTGCTGCCAGGGTGACCATACCGGAACGGATAGGTGGAGATGCCGTCCAGGCCATCGGCACGCAGGCATTTGCCTGGAATCCAGCTGTTGAGCGGGTGGAGCTTCCGGATACGGTGCAGTTTCTGGGACTGCGCGCCTTTATCGGATGCCGAAACCTGGAAGAGATTGACTGGCCGGCGGGGCTTCTGGGAATCGGGCTGGAGGCGTGTAAAGACTGCACGAGCCTGCAGACAGTCGTGCTGCCGCCCGGCGCACTGTACCTGAGTGAGTCGGCGTTTTCCGGCTGCACAGCACTTGAGGAAGTCGTCCTGCCCCGCAGTGTCTACGACGTGGCTCCGATGTGCTTTCTCGACTGCGTGAGCCTGAAAACAGTCACAATTTTCGGCGACGCTACGACCGGACCGGTTTCTGCAGAGGACGCGCCCTTTTCGGGCTGCGAGAGTCTGACAGACTTTGCTTACGGCGGCACGCTCGAGGCACTTGCGGAGCTGGTGCCGTTGCCGGTGCGGGAGCAGGTGACGGCTTTCTTGGTGTCCCAGAATGAAATTGCCGGGACGGTGGAGATTCGCGGTTGTCTGGCACCGGCAGGCGACCTGGTACTGCCGGAGGCAGTAAGCGGCATGCGGGTGGCTTCTATTGGACCGGACGTTTTCGGCGCTGACTCCGGCTTTGACCGAATCTTTTACGAAGGGACGCAGGCACAGTGGGACCGCCTTTCCATTGGAGAAGGCAATACCCTGATTGAGGAAGGCAGCGTCATCTGTCTGTCCCGGGATCCAGCGGGTACGGCGCTTTCGCCGTGCTGGAACGCGCAGGACTCTGCCGTCGCCGGCATATCGCTTTCGGATCTGGCCGGCATGCCCCTGCGCGGTCTCGACTTGATCAGGGCGCACTGGACAGAGGCTGAACCAGCGGACCCGGACGCCCCGCAGCCGGGTGAGCCGGAAGAACCCGGAGGGGAGCAGGAGCCTGGTCAGCCCGAGGACCCGCAGCCCCTGCCGGATAGGGACGGCGAATCAGAAACACCGAGGTTTGGGGCCGAAGACGGGGAAGAGCCGGATGCTGATGAGTACACGTATTCCTTCTGGGACCCGGAGGGACAGCAGCTCGGCATCTATGACGTGCTCGGCACCGGCTGCCGGATCGTGCGCGAAATTTCGACGGAAGAGGGCGAGCCTCAGTCAGCAGTGATTGTCCTCGGGGGCGACGTGCTGGGAACAGGTGTCATGAACGTGGCGCAGGTAGTGCGGCTGGCGGAAGCCCTCAGCGGGCAGGAGCCTCTCGAGGGTGTTTATGCAGCGGCCGGGGACCTCGATAGCAGCGGTCAGATCGATATTGGCGATCTGACGCGGGAGGCTGCCTGGCTGACAGCCTGGGGCGCGTAATGAAGGCGTGCCCGTCAGCGGCAAAAGCCCCGCAGCATCTGCTGCAGGGCTTCTTGGAAACATGGAGCGCACAAGGCGCGCTGTTATTCGGCGTCAGACCATTCGAAGACTGCCCAGGAACCATCTTCGCCGGTGCCGCTGTCTGTGATTTCGTAGGACAGACCGTCCGCGCCCGGCGTGACAGTGAATTCGCCATCGGCACCATTCATACTGACTGTGACACCGCCCGAGGCGTCAAGCTCGTCCGGATTGATCGTGGTCACTACCTTACTGTCCATGCGGACTTCGCCGCTGTCCGAATCGATTTCGCAGACCGTCGTGGTCACGCTGTCGGCCGTGGCTTCCGCTGCCAGCATAGCGGCGGCGTCAGCATCTGTACTGGGAGCGGCCATCGCCGTGGCGGCAGCAGCGAGTGTGGCGGCGGCAGCAAGAGCGCCGAAAATGGTGAGTTTCTTGTGTTTCATGTGTTTCTCCTTGGGGCTGTGCAGGCCCGGTGTGTGGTTGGTTGTCTGCGGTGGAACAGATCCTGCAGACCGTGTTCTTTATGGAAACGCCGGACTGGCCATTATCCAGCGGAACCAGCTTTGTCGGCGGCAGTGAGCGCCCCGGACGGCGGATCTTCGATGTCTATGGTGATCTGGAGCTGCCCGCGTCTCAGGCCGGCTTCTGCCACGGAAACTGAGGTGGCTCCCGGCATAGCGGCTTCCGCTTCCCAGAAACCGCCTGACCCGGTAACGATCAGCGGCGAGCCCGCAGCATCATAGACGTAAAAGACACCTTCCAGCTCTGGAGCGGTTTTCACTGCAGCTGGTGGTCCGGACGCAAAAGCCGCGGCCGAGCAGATCAGCATGAGCGCTGCAGCCAGGCAGAGCGCTGCCGGCGAGCGACGAACGTGCAGTATGGAGAGAATCCGTTCGCGGACAGCACTGGCTCCAAAGCCGTTGCTGAGGGCGGTCCGGAAAGGACGCTCAGCTGCCAGGGCCAGCAGGGTGTCAGCATACTCGCAGCGGCTTTGCTCGCCGAAGGCGGCCACGACGCGATCATCGCAGGCCTTTTCCAGGTCGCGGTCCATACATTTCTGCATGACCCAGACCAGTGGATTGAACCAGTGCACGCAGACCGCCACGGCCAGAAGGAGCTTCTGCAGCGTGTCGGCCCGCCGGATATGCGTAAGCTCGTGTGTAAGCACGAAAGCAGTTGTCCGCAGATCCCAGCCGGCAGCCGATTTCGGCAGCACAACCCGTGGCCGGAGCAGACCGCCGGCAGCCGGGGTTGAGATCCGGTCCGAAGTGAGCAGCTGGATTCGTCCTGCCGAAACGCCGCTTTTTGCTATACGCTCTCTGAAATCCGCATCGAGCGGCAGCGCTTCGCGCAGCACACGCCATTCTGACAGATATCTGAAAAGGAAGAGCGCAGCGGATGCGGCGGCCCCGGCGGCCCAGACCCACAGCCAGAGTCCGCTCTGTACTGCAGTGCCGGGCAGAGCGGCGGACGCCTTTGGCCACAGGGTATCCAGACTAAATGGGGCCGGCAGCATAAGGGGCACGAGCAGTCTGGCGATGGCTGCGTCCCAAAGGATGACCAGAAATGCCGGCGGCAGTGCCAGCCGGCGGAGCCGCAGCAGCAGGGTCAGGGCAATAAGGATGCTTCCGGTCAGATCCATGTAGAGAAGCATGAGCCCTACCTGCGTGCGTCGATCATGTCGCGCAGTTCTTCAAGCTCCGCTTCGCTGAGGCGCTCGTCCGCAATCAGGGCGGAGAAGAACTGACGGCGGGAGCCGCCGAACATGCGTCCGATCAGTTCATCTGTCTCGCTCGTTCGCACTTCGTCCCGGCTCACCAGGGCTGTGCACAGAAAGTGCGGCTCGTCCCGGCGAATCAGGCTTTTGGCGGCGCAGCGCTTCAGGATTGTGTAGGTCGTGTTACGGCTCCATCCGGTTGATTCTTTGAGCTCCCGGGAGAGCTCTGCGGCCGTCTGCGGACCGTTTGCCCAAAGTACTTCGAGCACTTTCAGCTCGGAATCGTGAACTTTCATATCTCTGCCCCCTTTATGATGACTACTGCTGTCGTCGATGTTTTGATACTACAGCAGTCGTCACGCGAAGTCAAGGAAATTTGACGACGCAAGTCGTAAACAAAATGTGAACACAGCGAAAAGTGGCGCTGCCTGTAGGCGGGCAGGAGTGCCTCAAGCAAAATGACGCGCCGCAGCGCGTTCCGATTTTAGGAAACTCTACGTTTAGCTGTCCTGACTGTCGGCAAGCGGCAGGGATACCACGGCCCCGACGGGGCACACTTCCTGGCAGGCACCGCAGCGCAGACAGTGGTGCTGTTCGATTTCGTATGGACTGCCTTCTTCAATAACGCCCTCAGGGCAGGCAACCACGCAGCGGCCGCACTCTGTGCAGGCGTCCGTGATATGGTAGCCGTGAGGCGTGATTTCAGCGGAGCCGATGACGTAACTGTCGCGGAATATTGGGCTCCGTTTGTTATCGAAATAGTCGACGACCATGTCTTTGAGCGCGAAGACGGCGATGATGCCCCGGGTGGTGCCGGGATACGTGTCCGCAAGTTCCGGATGTGCGGCAAAGATCTGATCCCGCATCTTGACTGCAGCGGAACCGGAGCACTGCTCGACAGTTCCGGAGAGGCGGATGAGCTCGCCGTAGCGTGTGAGACCGGCGATCTGAATGCGGCCGTCGGACAGAAGCTGGCGGGCAAAGTCCTTGCCTTTCGCAGTCACGAAATACAGGGCGTCATCCTCAAAATGGATACCGCTGATGCAACGTACCTGGGGTTCGCCTTTCCTGTTTACCGTGGCGCAGAACAGAGTGCCTACGTATTTAAGTTTCTGGAGACAGGTTACTGGGTTCAACAAACACACCTCAGATTTCTGAACGCGCAGCCTGTGCGCTGCATTCTGCAGTTCGGTAATGGCAGCGTGCGTTCGAAGTTCGGAGCGGGGACTGGCGCAGACGCAGACTGCCAGGCAGGGCCTGCCTATGCGTTATTTCCCTGCATGCGGGTGCGATATTCTCTGTTTGCGTATTTACAGAAAATTGAAGACATGCAAAATTGATCTGCCCTCCCGCTGCCGGCAGAGTGTCCCGACCTGCTGGCAGCAGATCCCCGATCCTGCCATTCGATACTACCATTTTCATCGAATCGTGCGCAAGGAGTCTGCCACCTGCGGCCTCGGGCATTTTGCGCGTGTTTCTGAAGCGAAGCAGAGAACAGCGCAGTGTCACCGTGCTCACATTGCAGTCCGGGCCAAAACGCTGAGTCCTGTGCCTCTCCCGGGAAGCGGCCCCTCTGCACCGAAAGAGGCTGGGCAGCTTGGAACGGTACCATGGACCGGCACACTTTGATGTAAAATCCCACTGCATCTTCCCGCGGCTGCATGTGAATGCAGCGGCCTGATCATGCCGTATCCGCGACGCCGGATTCAGGGCCTGAACAAGTCGCATTCTTTATACGTGCCGTCGGGAGTGTGCTATCCGCTGCCGCGGCATTGATGGTATCGTCATAGACAGAAGGAGGCAGATTTATGGTTCACCTGCTGCTGGCGGTTATCTACCTTGCGTTTGTCAGTCTGGGACTGCCGGATGGACTGCTTGGCGCGGCCTGGCCGGCCATGTACGGCAGTCTTCATGTGCCGGTTTCCTACGCCGGCTACATTTCGATGATCATCTGTTTCGGGACGATTGCCTCGAGCCTGATGAGCGACCGCCTGACGCGGGCGCTTGGCGCCGGGCTGGTGACAGCCTGCAGTGTGGCTCTGACGGCGGCGTCTCTGTTCGGGTTTGCCCTCTCGCCGTCCTTTGCCGCACTCTGCCTGTGGGCCGTTCCCTACGGGCTCGGTGCCGGCAGTGTGGATGCAGCGCTCAACAACTACGTAGCGATCCATTACAAAAGCCGCCATATGAGCTGGCTGCACTGCATGTGGGGACTTGGCTGCGTGCTGGGTCCGTATATCATGGGAAATGCTCTGGCGTCCGGACGCGGCTGGGAGGCCGGCTACCGGACGGTCGGTGTCCTGCAGATCGGACTGACTGTTCTGCTGTTTATCAGCCTGCCGATGTGGGGACGCCGCAGTGCGGCCGCAGCGGCGGACGGCGGGCGGGCGCTCAGACTGGCTGAAGTCCTCCGCGTGCCCGGAGCGAAAATGGCGATGCTGACCTTTTTCTGCTACTGTTCGCTCGAAGGGTCCGCCATGCTCTGGGCCAGCAGCTATTTGGCGCTCGTCAAGGCCATTCCGACCGAGACTGCGGCGGCGTATGGCAGCCTGTTCTACATTGGTATTACGGTAGGACGGGCGGCAAGCGGATTTCTGACGATGAAACTCAGTGACGTGCAGATGGTCCGTCTCGGACAGGCGATCATTGCAGCGGGGATTGTCGTGCTGCTGCTGCCGCTTGGTAATGCTGCAGCTCTGACCGGTCTCGTTCTGGTTGGACTCGGCTGTGCGCCGGTCTTTCCCTGCATGCTGCACGCCACGCCGGCCAACTTCGGAGAGAGCAGATCGCAGGCCCTGATGGGCGTGCAGATGGCCAGTGCCTACGTGGGAACGGCCCTGATGCCGCCCCTGTTCGGCTGGATTGCCGGAAATGCGCATATTGGCTGGCTGCCGCTGTATCTGGCGCTGATCCTGGCCGGCATGATTGCCGGTCATGAGATTCTGATGCGCCGGCTGACCGCCGGACGCCTCCAGGGCTGATTTCAGATCTGCCGCGCGAGAAACAGAAAGGAAGAAGAAGAAAATGAACCTCAAAACACTGCAGTGGACGCGGGAGCCTGAGAAGGCTGTGATCGGCGATGACTTTGTGGAAATCGTGACCGAGCCGGGCACTGATCTGTGGCAGAGAACGTACTACCACTTCCGCAATGACAATGCGCCGGTCTTGCAGTTTGAGACGGACCGGGAATTCTTCAGCTTTACCGTCCGCGTCGATTTCACGCAGAGTCATCACCGCTTTGATCAGGCTGGTATCTGCATGTACATAGACAGCGAAGACTGGCTCAAGGCGAGCGTGGAATACGAGTCGCAGCAGTTTCAGAACCTGGGCAGTGTTGTCACAAACGGCGGCTGGTCCGACTGGGCCACGACCCCCATTTCACCGGACGTCAGGGTCATGTGGTTCCGCCTGAGCCGCCGCGGTGACGACTTCCAAATTGAATACTCAGAAAACGGCACCGACTTTTTTGCCATGCGGATCTGTCATATGCAGGCCGCTGCCGGCAGTGTACCGGTCGGCATCTATGCCTGCAGTCCGGAAGACTCTTCCTTCCAGGCTGTCTTTACCGATTTTGACCTGGGCGACTGCGTCTGGCAGGCCCATGACGGCCAGGCTCCTGACGAGGAAGAGGGCGCTCTCAAAGACCTGGGCTGAACGTCAGACTATTCTTCGCGGCTTGGAGTTCCTCTCCGTACAACGCAAGAGGAATCGCTGACTTCTGACCGTTATGACAGGAGAACGGCGGCAATGCACCAAGGTTCCTTCAACAGAAGGGGAGCAGACCGTTCATCATGAGTTCCTTATTGCAGCTGCTTCTCGTGCTGCGTACCTTTCGGATGTGATTTCTGATAAAATGAGATGGTTGAGCGGAGTTCAACTTAGAGCGGGCTGCTGCAGGTGCAGGAGCCCCGGCCGAAAGGAGCAGCCCTTGCTACTGAGACGATTTGCCGGCTTCGTGGCCGACTGGCGGCTGCTGATCCTTGTCATCCTGATTGCTGTCTGCGGCCTTCTGGCCCTGCAGATTCCCAATGTCGCTGTGGTGGGGGATCAGAGCGCATACCTGTCAGAGAATTCTGAGATCCGCACCGGACTGGAAATCCTGGAAGAAGAGTTCCCGGACATTGTGCACGAGAATACGATCCGGGTCATGTTCCGTGGTCTTTCGGGCACTGCGCGCGAAGATGTCGAGAGGCAGCTTCTCAGGACCCCCTATGTGGCAACCGTTACCTACGGTGACGGCTCCGACTACTACCGCGATCCGTATTCCCTGTATGTTCTGACAACTGAATATCCATACGGCTCAGCGCAGCAGCGCGACCTTATGGAAGGTCTTGAGCGCAACTTTGAGGGCTACGACATGACAGTGGCCAATGACAGTGCCGGCACGTCGGCTCTGCCCTGGTGGACGCTGCTGGCCGTCTATGCCGTGGCAGCTGCGGTGCTGTTTGCGCTGTGCCCAAGCTGGCCGGAACCGCTGCTGATTCTGGCCTGCTGTGCGATGGCGGCAGCGGCCAATGCGGGCAGTAACATCATGATGCCGCGCATCTCTGAGCTGTCCCAGTCCCTCTCGCCGATCCTGGTGACCGCAATGACTGCGGTAAGCGCTGCGCTGTATGCCGCCTCCTGGCGGCGCGAATATGCGGCCGTTCGGGATCCGCAGGAAGCAACGGTGCGTTCGCTGATGGCGAGCTTCCCACTCCTTTTGGGAACGCTGCTTGCCTCAGCCGGGGCCTTTCTCATGCTGACGCTTCTGCGCTCAGGTCTGGCGGCGGACCTCGGACTGGTGACAGCCAAGGGCATGCTGTGGAGCTTTATTGCTGTCCTGTTTGGCATGCCGGCCATGATGAGCCTCGCGGCAGCCCCGGTACTGCATTCGCTGCGGCCCGGGCTGCAGATGGACGGCCGCATGCGGGCCCGCCGGCAGTTTGACAGTCGCCGCGGTCTTTCCTGGACGTTTGCCGTTATTGCAGCTCTTTCGGCAGTCTTTTCGTTTTTTACTGTCCCAGCCTTTGGGATCCCGAGGCACGATGCCATCACCAGGGAGTTCCCGGAAGAAAATGACATTATTGTTGTCTACCAGAACGGGGACGAGAACCCGGCGGGGACTCTCGCCCACCGTTTTGAGCGGATGCCGGACATCACCAGCGTGTCAAGCTATGCGACGACTCTTGGTGAGCAGTATACGGCGCAGGAAATGTACACGATGCTGCATACCTCCGGCTCAGCCATGCCGCTCAGCCTGCCGCTGCTTGAGATCCTCTACTATGACCGTTACACGGATGCGCAGCTGCCTTTTATTACGGCCGGCGACCTCATCCGCTTCATCAATACCGACGTGGACAGCGCCGAAGGTCTCAATGATCTCCTCAGCCCGGAGACAATTCAGCTCTTTCAGCGCATGGCACCTTTCACGGACCCGGTCCAGCTCGGGAGCCCGGTCAATATTTCACAGGCCGGCACCATGTTCGGCATCAGCCAGGAAGAAACGATTGAACTCTTTTCCCAGTACTATACCGTCCGGGGCAATGGTGATGCTGAAAACATGAGTGCGGACACCTTCCTGGAATACATTCTTTCTGTCATCGCGGAGGATCCGCAGTATGCGGAAGAGATGACGGCCTCCGAAAGGGAACGCCTTGAACGGCTGGCCGTGTATGCAGATCCGGCCAGTGCCCAGGAAGCACTCAGTGCTTCGGCGGCGGCATCACGCCTCGGCATCGACGAAGAAAGCATGCGCATCATCTACGCTGAATATTATGCTGCCAACTCAGCCTACTCGCCGCCCGACATGTCTCTGCCCGAGTTCATCCACTTTATGCAGGATTCCGTGCTCACATCGGACTACTTTTCCCGGCAGATGCCGGAAGGAATCAGCCGGGAGCTTGACCGGGCCGAGTCCTTTACCGATGCGGCTGCCAACAACCAGCAGATGAGCCCAGCAGAGCTGAGCACGTACCTTGGCATCGGTGAAAACGCTGTCCGCAACATTATTGCGACCTACCATCAGACCGATACAGGGCAGATGTCGCTGCCGCAGTTCCTGATTTATGTCACCAGCCCGGCTGTTGCGGGCACAGACTTTTACAGCTCCCTTTCAGAGCAGCAGCGTACGGAGCTGCCGCGGCTCAACGCCGCTGTGCAGGCAGCCATTGCCGGTCAGCCGCTCAGTGCCGACCGCATCTCGCCCATTACGGGTCTGCCGATTCAGATCGTGGATTCTGTGTTTGATGCACTTTCACCGGAAGGGGAAACGCCGGTTTCCTCCATGATGCTGAGCAGTTTTCTGACAGCGGTGACTTCGGGAGCCTATCAGAATGAGATCAGCGAAGAGGATATGGAGCAGCTTGAGCGGATGCAGTCTGCCGTGGAGGCAGCGCCGCAGGCTCTGCAGTATTCGGCCTCACAGATAGCACCGCTTACCGGCCTCGATGGCTCGCAGGCTTCCCGGGTGTACACCATGTATTCGCGGGAGCAGGCCTCGGGCGAGACCATGTCGCCGTATGAACTTGTGCAGTACGTTGACGCCGAGCCGGGTCTGCAGGAGGAGATTGGCAGCAGTGCGGCAGATACGCTCACCGAGGCGCGCCGGCTGATGGAAGCGGGGCAGAGCACTCTCTCGCCGGAGACGGCGGCCAGTCTGTTCGGATTCAGCTCGCGGGAGGCCCGGCTGCTGTTTGCCTATCATGAATCGATGCAGGCCTCGGGCGCCTCGTGGGCCGTACCGCTCGGCACGCTGCTCACCTTCCTGACGGCAGAAGACAGTCCGGCCGAGGACCTGGTGCCGCAGGCAGACCGCGAGGCGCTTAGACAGTGGGCCCGACTGGCAGCCGCAGCGGCAGACGGACGGGAATACACGCCGGCTGAAATGGCAGAGCTGCTGGGCCTGGATGCGGATTTTACGCGGCAGGTTTTCCGGCGGTACCTGGTGGATTCCGGGGAAATTGAGACCTGGGCCGTGCCGCTGCAGGATCTCATAAACTTTATTGCCACCACCGGGGACGGCGGCTATCAGGGCCCCGGACTCGAGTGGATCCGGCAGATGGCACCGCTGATTGACGCCGTGGCGGCAGACAAGCAGTACAGCGCACTCGGCTTCTATATGCTGCTCGACAGTCTGGGGCAGCACATCGATGAGAGCACAGTCGAGCTCATCTATCTGTACTACGCAGCCATGCAGGTCCGAAACACCGTCTGGACAATGTCGCCGCTCGGTCTGATTGATTACCTTGCGGACGAAGTGCTTGAGGAACCGGCGTACAGCGCGTACCTGGACGAAAATATGAGCAGCCGCATCCGGGAACTCCAGGATGAGATTGAGGCAGCCGGCCGCCGGCTCAAGGGGGCCAACTACTCCATCATGACGATCTCCACGGATCTGCCGCTCGAGTCGCCGCAGATGCGGACCCTGTATGACACGATCACGTCAGATCTGCAGACGACAATGGTAGGCACCTATTATCTGGTCGGGGACATTCCGGTAAGCTACGAAATGAGCCGGGACTTCACGCCGCAGCTCAGTCTGCTGAGCCTGCTGAGCGGTGTGTGCGCGTACATCGGCGCCTGCATCGTCATGCGGTCACTCTTTGTGCCGCTCCTGATGGTGATTCTGGCGCAGAGCAGCGTGTGGCTGGCAGCCGGCATCCTGGGCATCGGCAGTTCCGTGTACTACCTGGCTCTTTTATGCGGCGAGTGTTTTGCCGTGCCGCAGGTCACGCTTCTGGCGATGAGTTTCGGAGAAGACTACCGCCGGCGGCGCCATCGCCTGGACATTGAGGAGTCCATGCGGGCTCTCTATGACAACGGCACAATGCTGGCGGCGGCGGCCGGCGGCGCTGCTTCCGCCTGCATCTTCCTCTTCCTCTGGATTACCGGACAGACAACGGCGCCCGGGGAGATTGCTGCCGTGCTCATGCTGGCGGCGGCTGTTGGCACAGTGCTTGTCCTGACGCTGCTGCCGGCGCTTTTGGGCGCAGCAGACCGCTATGTGAAGGCCAAGACGCTCTCTGCCATTCCACTCGAGCAGAAAGAACGGCCGGGCGGCAGCTGGAACGGCAAGCGTCTGCTGGACGAGCAGACACTGGTAGGGCTCCACCGCGATACCTTCCGGGCCACCATACAGGAGGACGAAGAGCGCCGGGCCCGGGAGGCGGCAGCAGAGACTTCTGAAACAGAGAGCAGCGGGGAGGCATCGCAGAGCGGCGGCGATGAAGAAAGGGAATAGGAAATTATGCAGGATGTATTTGCAGCCCTGATCAGAGCGTGTGCGGACGGGGGTGCCGTGCTGGCTGCTGTTTCCTCGGCTTCCGGCAGCTCGCCGCGGGACGCCGGCGCCCTGATGGCAGTGGGGCCGTCCGGGCGTCTGGCCGGCAGCGTGGGCGGCGGCCGGCTTGAGCTTGAAGCCGTGGGGCAGGCGAGAGCGCATCTGCTGGAGCAGACGAATGGACAGGCAGACTTTGAACTGACACAGGACGGCAACGGCATGGTCTGCGGGGGTGACGTGCTGATTCTGTACACGTATCTGCCGCCCACGAATGACACAATGCAGGTACTGGCCCTGGCGCAGGCGTGCCTGAGCACGCACAGCCCCGGCCGGCTCGTTCTGCCTTTCCGTGGCGGCATTGGTTTTATCAATGAGCGTAGTGAACTCATCGGCCTTGAAGGCGTCAGCGCTGCAGCTCTCGCAAAGGCAGACGGCGTCGTGGATGCCGGCGGGAAGAAGTTCCTCGTTCTGCCGCTGAGCGATCCCGGGACTGTGCATATTCTTGGCGCCGGACATCTGGGCCGCGCGCTTTCGCACCTGCTCCCATGGCTCGGCTTTGGCTATGACGTGACCGATGACCGCGCGGAATATGCCGATCCGGCTCTGTTTCCGGACGCTGCTGCCGTGCACACGCTTGCCTATACAGACCTTGATCAGCTTTCAGTAGGGCCGGACGACTACATTGTCATTCTGACTGCCGGCCATAAGGGTGACTATGATGCCGAAAAGTGGGCGCTTCGCACCCCGGCCGGCTATATAGGAGTCGTCGGCAGCGCTGCCAAGACGGCGCACGTGCGGTCCCTGCTTGAGCAGGACGGGTTTACACAAGCAGAGCTTGACCGCGTCGCGGCTCCCATTGGGATTCCAATTGGCAGCGATACGCCGGAGGAGATTGCCGTGAGTATTGCAGCGCAGCTCATTCAGGAACGGGCCGGCCGGCGAAGCAGAAAATAGCCGCACAGAGAGCAAAAGGCAGAAGCCGCAGAGAAAGGTCTGCGGCTTCTGCCTTACTTATATATGTTTCTGGAAGTCTCAGTTTCGCGGGCGAATCCGGTTCAGGCTGCGTCCTGCGAAGCGGTGTCATCAGACTGCGCTGCAGCACCTGCATCAGACTGCTGCGTTCTGTTCGGCCGCTGTGGACGGCCAGAGCTGCTCTGCGAATCTGCGTCCCCAGAAGGAAGCTGCGGACGGGCCGAGCTGCCATCCTGCGTGTCCCCGGAGGGAAGCTGCGGGCGGGTCGAGCTGCCATCCTGCGTATCCCCAGTGGGAAGCTGCGGACGCGCCGCGCTGCCCGAGCCATCTGCGGCCGAACCCGCACCGTTCGGAGCAAAGCCTTGCATACCGCCGTGGCCTCCGATCATGCCGGAACCGCCCTGGCCGGCAGTGACTGTCGCGGCAAGCGTGCTGCCGGAGTACACTTCGTAGCTGGCACCGGACTCAATACCGGGCTGCGAGAAGATGAGTGACGTGCAGTCAATCGCTGGGGTGACCTGCATCAGCTCGCGGCCGTCCTGGCGCAGGCTTACAGTCTCACCGGCGCTGAAGGAGCCGGAAGTGTACACGTAGCTCTGGGTGGAGCCGGACTGCGGACCGCTGCCTGTTCCCGTACCGCCGTAGATAAGCGTGCCTCCCGTAACGGTGAAGGTGGACTCAGTGTCCATCGCGCAGTTGTCTGCGGAGGACTTGATCAGGACGGTGACGTCCCCGCCGGAAACGGTGATATCTCCGTTCGAATCGATGCCGTCGCCGCCGCACTGGGCGTTCACCACGCCGCCGGAGATGCTGACAGAAGCGCGTCCCGAGTTACCAGAGGCATTGATGCCGTCGTCACTTGAAACCAGATTGATCGTCCCATCCTCAATGCTGATGTTCAGACCTTCAATCCCTTCATAGCTCTCGGTAATCTCTATATCTGCGCGGGTCACCAGACTGCCGTCTGCGTGCACTGCGTCGTCCCCGCTGGCAATGCGGAATTTGCCTGCTTCGAGAGAGATATCTGCGTTCGAGTGCACGCCGTCGTCGCTGCAGTTCAGCTCAAAGATGCCGCCGTCAATCTGAATGCTGCCGGAAGACTTGAGTCCTTTGCTGCTGTCGCTGCCCGAAGAACTGCTGCCGGAGCCGGAGCCGCTACTTCCTTCCGGACGCATTTCGGTCGCGGAGCTGACTGCATCCGGGCGCTGCGGCCGGGTTCTTCCCTCTTCTGTCTGGGCATCCGATGCTGCAGCTGAACCGCCCTGGTCAGCGGACTGAGAAGGCTCTGCTGTTTCTTCGCTCTGTGCATCTGAAGCAGCTGCCATCAGGGGCGCATTGCTGTCTGCTGCGGCAGCACTGTTCTGCGTTTCTGCTGCCTGGCGCGGACCGTGTCCCATGCCGCCATGATGGCCGCCGAAACCGCCGTATGAATTGCTCTCAGACGGATCGAAGCCGCCGAAGTCATCGTCGTCCCAGAAACCGCCAAAATCGTCGTCATCCCAGTATCCGCCGAAAGAATCATCTCCTGCGGGATCAAAGCCGCCAATCGAGCCGCCGTCCGGCCTGCCGAAGGCGCCTCCGAAACCGCCGCCAAAGCTGTCACTCGGAGTGTGCGGTTCGGCGTTTTCCGAACCGCCGCCGGTCGCAATGTTGAATTCACCGCCGTGCACGGTAAGTCCGGTTTCAGCCTGGATGCCGTCATTTTCAGCCGTGATCGTGAAGGACCCGTCGTCAATGATGATCCAGCCCTTGGACGGATCGCTGTCCTGATCGGATTGGATGCCGTCGCCGCCGGCTGTCAGCACGAAGGTTCCGCCGCCGATCGATACAGAATCCTTACCCTTCAGAGCATGATTGGGCGCTGTGACCGTAATCGTGCCGCTGGTGATCTTCAGATCATCCTTGGTCGCAATGCCGTTGCTATTCTGCGCGTCGACCGTCAGGCTGCCCTCACCGTTGACGGAGAGATCCTCTTCGGCATAAATGGCCGCATTCGGAGCAGACTCTGACGTATCCGCATAGGTTTTTCCGTCCGTGACGCGGTTATCCTTACCATCTGCGAGCGTCAGGATAACCTTGTCTGCGCTTTTGACATAGATGGCCGGACCGTCACTGCAGGTGATGTCAGCGCCGTCAAGGACAAGCTGCACGTCATCCTGGTCTCCTGCTTCCACCAGAATCTGACCGTCGCTGAGCGAGCCTGAAATGAGGTAGGAACCGGCGGCTGTCACAGTGGCCGTCGTGCCGTCCACCTTTACGGCGTCACTGCTGCAGGAGATGCTGTCGCCGCTGAGCGTGATCTGCGGTGCGCCCGGAGCCCAGGTGTCCGTGAGGTCCTTGTTGCTGAAGTCGGTATCTGACGGGACGTCTGCCGAAGCGTCCTGGGAGTTCTGACCGGAGCCGTGATTTCCACTCTGTCCATCGCCTTCGTGGCGGCCATCCGAAGCGGTGCTCTCTGCCGCTGCGTCCGATGATGCGGCATCTGCGTCCGGCAATTCGCTACAGCCAAACAGGCTGAGTCCGAGCAGGGCAGCTGCTGCAGCCGCTGCTGCTTTCTTCCATAGTGTATACATTGTTGACCTCACAGTTCGTAGTTCGTGAGCGGCACGCGGCCGCAGACAATATTCAGGTTGCCGTTGCGCACCCGGATCTGATCGAGCATTTCCTTTTCCTGTGTCGGATCCTTCATCCGGATGCGGTAGTGCAGCTCGTAGAGACTGCCCAGGTTTGTGAGCTTGACGGTCTCGAGCGCTGCATCGAGTGTGTAGGTGGCAAAGAGATCATCGAAGATCCCGTTGTAATCGAGAGTTTCCGGTATCGTTATCTTCAGGGAACGCTCAGCCGGCCGGCTGTTGGACGGGCGGATCAGCGTCAGCAGCATCGAGGCTGCCCCAATGACTGCGGTAAAGATGCAGGCATAGCCGATGTAGCCCATGCCGGTCGCGAGCCCGACAGCCATCGCGAAGAAGATCGTCCCGATCTCGCGGGCGCTGCCCGGTACGCTGCGGAAGCGCACCAGGGAAAAGGCACCCATAACGGCCACGCCGACGCCGAGATTGCCGTTGACGCACATGATGACTGCCTGCACAATGGCCGGCAGCAACACCAGCATGGCCAGAAAGTTCCGGCTGTACGAGCTCCGGAAAGCATATACAGCAGCAATGACGGCACCAAGGCCGAGCGAGGCGAGCGCGCAGATAAGAACGCTTGAAACGTTCCAGCCGGCGCTGGTGAGAATGCTATCCAGCATAGGGCAGGTCCTCCTTCGTTCGGCAGGAAACTTCGTCACCCTTGAGCAGATGATCCCGGTAGCAGGTTCCATATTTGGAAAACGATGTCGGGAAGATCTTTTCCTCGGAAAGGAATCGGCTCAGCCACAGCGGCAGGGCGCCGGCAGTCTTCACTTCCATCAGGCAGTATTCCGGACTGATGAGCGGTGCGCCGCCGCTGCCGTCTGCGAGCGAGAGGTGATCAGCCCGCCACCGCATGTTGAAATCAAAGGTGACGCGGAAGTTCGGATCCTCATCTCCGGCCAGTGCCAGCCGGTCACAGGAGATGACAACGCGTGGCCGGAGCGGCCGGCGGCCCATGAACCAGTCAATCTCGCTTAAGATCTGGCTGCTGCCGCGGGCGGGGCGGATTCCGGCGCGCAGATACCGCTCTGCTTCCCGCAGGCTCATGTCTGTGCGGCGCTTGTAGACGATGCCGTCCACTTTCTTCTTGAGTTCCAGATAAACCGTGTCATGCGGTCCCGGGGTGCCGTAACTGCGGAGTCGCAGCTTTTCCTTGTAGGCAGGCTTGGCAAGACTCTCGCGGATAATTTCGTAGCTGTCTGTGTCGAGATACACACTGCTCACGGTGTGGAGCCCGAACTGATCTTCATGCATATGTTCAGCCAGCAGGGCCGAGAGGTCCTCGTACTGCCGGCGGTTCAGCAGATATTTCTTCTCATACCGTTTGAAAACGGCCTGGTAGTTTTGTGTCTGACGTGTCAATCGCTTTCTTCCTCCTGGATACCAGTCTACACGGCAGCGGGGGTCTGAATCCCCGGAAACGTGCGGGGGATTTGTGGGAAATCTGCGGCAGGACAGCCCGCGAAAAGGAGCGTGCGGCGGCGTTATAGTGTAGAAAGATCGTGGTACAATATAAGCAGACATGTCGGTTGGATGCAGAAGCGTCCGCATGGAACGGAGGATTCGGCCTGCGGGACCGAACGGCAAACGGAGGTAATTGGGATGGCAGATTTGACCTACGATGAAATCAATGCCCGTGTGGAAAAACTGGAAAACGAGTTTGAGGACAGTCTGAGCGAACTGCCGGGTGTCGATTACGCGCTGGCAGTCCGGATCATTGACCCGTTAACCGAGGACGAACACGGCAGTTCAATGATCAGCGAGGACGACGACGCGGCGGCACAGCTGATCGAAGCCCTGTTTGATACGGTCCGCGACGAGAACATGCCGCTCGACGAATACGTCGATTTCGCCTGTGAAGTGCTGATGAACATCGGCTACAATGAGCCGGGGTTCCTGGAATTGCTGCGCGACAGGCTTCCCGAGGCCATTGAAGCCGTGAATGAGGAGCTGGCTGCAGAAGAAGCAGATGAGGACGAAGAGGAATAGGATCTGACAGAGGCGGCCGCCAGGCTGCATCGCGAATAGAGAAAAGGGCTGCTGCACAAAGACTTGTCTGTCCGGAGCGGCAGCCCTTTTGCGCCCTGATGTCCGCTGTATGCTTATTTGCAACGAGAAGCCGTAAGCTGAGCAGACGCAGTTGACTGCAGTCAGAGCAGCCGGGATACGGGGCAGCACCAGCGCGGCTGCCGGTAGAAAGAAACTGCCAGGGCCTCGGAGTGCGGGATGGAATACTTTGCGCGAGCGGCAGATTCTGTACGCGAAGCGTGCCCGTCCGGTGGGGACGTGCAGTCATGTCAGGCGGGGAGGATGCAGGACGATGATAGGAGAGACACATATTGCGAAAGCAATACGCGCCAACGAGGGCAGATCGCTCAAGAAGCTGCGCGGCATGCTGGATCAGGTGTCCAAGAATATAACAGCAGACCGTCAGATACTGGCTCGCATCGTGAAGGAGTGCGTCGAAGAAGCAGCATCGCTTTCTGTCACGGAGATCGAACAGCTGATCCCTGGGGACATACAGATTAACGCCGTTCCGATCAGCCGTGATGATGCGGCGGCGGATCCAGGCATAGTCCGCCAGGAGAACACGGAAGATGGCACGGCAGACGAAGGAACAGTACGGTTCGACATTCTGTTTACGTTGAAGATTCCCGGAGAGAGCGAACCTATTCTGCTCATAATCAATGTCGAGGTTCAGAACCGCACAGATCTGCCGTATCCGCTCGAGCGCCGGGCTGTGATCTACGCAGACCGGCTTGTGGGCCGGCAGGGAACGGACTACGGAAACTGTAAGAAGGTGTATTCCATCTGGATTGTCAACGGTCCCAGGAAGGAAATGGAGAACACGGTCATGCGGCTGGTAACGGCAAGCCAGACGGGACCCGAGTCGTTCGAAGCCGCGCCGGAGGCAGCGCAGGTGTCAGAAGTATGGTTCCTCAACCTGGGCGAACCGGACGATAGGCAGCTGGGGTCTTCTCTGTTGGGATTGCTGGATGTTGTATTCTCGAACACAATAGCTGCAGACGAGAAAATCCAGGCTCTGAAGGACGTGTACGGCCTTCAGATGACGACGGAAATGTCAGACAATTTGGAGGTTTTGCAAGAAATGGAACTGGCGATAGAAGCGAGAGCGTGGGATAAAGGGAGAGCAGTGGGCAAAGAAGAAGGTATAGACGAGGGTACAGTGAAGACTACTCTGCGAA
>JAAUYQ010000072.1 GCA_014805015.1 Clostridia bacterium
ATTACCTCTGCAAAAAATCGCTACTGGAAGCAACCCTTAATTTGCTATGTCATTTTCTTGCGAAAATAACAAAATGTAACGGCTCCATCCAATGAATCCAGCCAGATTATGGGCATCAGATCCTAAAAATTTCCCGCAACCGCTTTCGATTCGTCGGTCGCGTCGTGGGGGTTGCGTTTAGTTTTTCAATGAACCTCTGTTTTTGTCACCGTCCCGCGGCCCAGTTATGTATAACGTCACAGAAAATTCGTTTTTCGTCAGTAGCTCAAGATGATCCTCGATTAGCCAGGATAACAGGTATCCCCCGAAAAATCGGTGGATTAACAAGTCGCTTAGAGCATATATCACCAGAAGCTTCGTCAGTTTGTCCGCCGCCACGGCCGGCGTCCGGCGGCTCAGCTGGCAGAGATTTTCATGCGGGAATATGACTGTCTGAAGCTGCGCTCACATGTCCACCTGTGTACAGTGGAGGGCATATCATCGCCTGCCTTTGTAAGGATACCGTTTCCGACGGTACTGATTCCGGCTGAGATGGAGACAAGTGAAGATGCGGCTCTGGCAGTTCGTCATGAGCTCATGCATTACCGACGCGGGGATCATCTGCTGATGCTCGCGGCCGACATACTGAAGGCTCTCTGGTGGTTCAATCCATTTGCCTACACTGTGTTCCGTGCGATGCAGCAGGACGTGGAAGCAGCCTGCGATGCTGCTGTTGTACGGGGCTGCAGTCCGGCCGCCAAGGCAGCTTACGCAGACATGCTCATTGCCCTGTCGCGCAGCAGAGAGATCTCGCATGCTGTACTGAGCATGTCCCCGGCCAGATGGGTGGAAGCGCGGATACGCAGTGTGTTCGGTCCGTACCGCTCCCGGAGGGGAATACGCTCAGCAGCTGTGCTGCTTGCGGGCGTTCTGGCAGTCACATGCTTCACAACAGCGTGCCAGCCGGCATCGCCTGCGGAGATCCGTACAGATCAGCAGCGGAATACTGCTGCGGCCGCAATGAGCAGTCCAGATCCGGCGCCAGGGCTCCAGAAGGAAGTGCAGGCTGCCAAGGCTTCCGCGGCGGAGCGCTGGCAGGATGAGATGGAAATGGACGGCATGAAGATCATGGTGGACGCACCTGTTGAGGTGCCGGAAACCGAACGCTTCCCGGTAGTGAAAGTCCGTCCGACTGGATTTCCGGCGGCGACCGTGGAGAAAATACTGGATTATTTTGCTGATGATGCGGTCCTGTACGAAAATGACAATACATACGAGGCGTGGATGACGCAGAGTATCCGCGAACAGATTATTGCTCAGGAGCTGCAGTTCCAGAAAGACTGCGGTGTTTTGAACGAGCCGACAGTGGATGAGTCGCATACCGCCTGAATGAACTGCGCGGCCCAGTCCCAGAGGAAGTGGAAGAGACAGAGATTCCGCGGAACAACGTTGATACAACGCGTCAGATCCTTTATTTTGAGACGGGTAAGACAGTGCCTGGACGCATGATCCTGCTTGATGATCGTGAGGAGATGAACAGGGCTTACCTGGAAATAAACGACTTTGGCTTCTACGGTGCTTACACGGATGAGAGATATCAGACGGAGCCGGCCGGAGGAACGGGGCTCACGGCGCAGCAGGCCGCATCTCTTGCCGAGGAAACCGCTGACCGTCTGGGATTTGACTATATGGATGTAACGGATGTTCTGGTAGGCGACCGCTATTCCAATCTCTTTCCAGAGGCCAGGGACGATGAGCAGCAGTGCTATCATGTGCTCTTTTCCAGAACATATGACGGCGTCAAATCTCCTACCGTCTTCCTTCATGCCTGGAACAGTACAGGAGTGGACGATGATAATCTGCAGCCGGCCAGCGCGCCGCGGACGCCGGAATATCTGGTACTTGCGATCAATGAGAATGGTGTGGTCGGTCTCCGGTGGCAGAATCCCGTCGAAATTATAGGCATTGAGGACGAGACTGTCCCAGTGATCGGTTTTGAACAGGCCAAGGATGCCTTTGTGAAGAATATCTCTTTGGCTTTGACCGAGTCGAGCTTCCTGGAGGATCTCGACAAAATGCTGCAGTCGGGATTTATGGATGACAACGAGATCCATATCACCCGTGTTGTGCTCGGAAACCAGTTTCTGCCAGCCGCGGATACGCCTGGCGAATACAAGCTGATGCCGTGCTGGATTTTTCTCGGATACGATGGATGGCTGGGCGACATGTCCCGAAACGTCCCTACATGTGAATTGATGCTGGATGCCGTGACCGGAGCTGTCGTCTGATGCTGCTCCTGCAATAGCGGCGCGCTGACTGACCGGCCTTTTTGATGATGCCTGACAACTGCTCCTGGTTGGCAGGCATCCGTGCGTTGGTCGGAAGTCCGGCCGTCTTTGGAAGTATTGCGCAGCGTCTGGATGGATGCGGGCAGTCCGTCTGCGCTCTGGAGCAGCGGCTCCACGCCAGCCGGGAGTGCATGTACCGCAGAAAAACTGGAGCAATTTCAGCCGAAACGGCATCAAGGAGCATTCGCGATTCTCTTATATCGAATGCCTGGAAATAAGCGGAGATGAATGCCAGTCTGCACGAGAGGGCGGTCGATTGTTCGCATTGCTTGACAAGACTGCAGCGTCCCAGTTGTCTCTGGATCCGCTCTGCATATGATCAGCAAAGGCACTCACGGCTGGGGAATAAAGATATCCAGAGCCTGGCGGCAGATTTTGCTGCAATCTCATGAGTGCAGACGGATACGAGACTCAAATTCCGACGTCCGTTCAGGAATGAGGCCAAAGGACCTGCGCCCGCCAGAAGCCAGCAAAAAGGCACTCCGCGATGTGGGCGAAGTGCCTTTTTGGACCAGTCAGATAAACAAAACCCGGGATCAGATTTCTTCAGATCTCAGAATCAGGGCTGCTTTGACCAGATCGGCGATGTCTATTTTGCCGTTGCTGTTGAAATCGCCGGCCAGTTCGTAGACACCGCTGAGGTGTCTGGTGCCCATAATACTCCCGGCCATAGCCACAATCTGGGCAATGTTCATTCTGCCGCTTCCGAGTACGTCCCCAAGAACGGCAATAACGGCCGTATCATAGATTTCCGTAGCATTTTCAGCCGCCACAAGCTGCATAATGCAGCCAGTGCCGACGATGTCTTCTTCCTGCAGGACGGTGCCCGAGGCATCCACGATGTTCTTGACCGTACCCGATGCATCCGGCACGGCTTCGGCCATGGGCAGCACCTGCCGCACCGTATGGCCGTCCTGCGTTATCATCAGCGCCAGACCGGTCAGCACTTTACCAGTGCCGCTGACTGTCTCCAGGCTCACGCTGTAATCTGAAGAGGCAGTGAGCTGCGGCTGATCTGCTGCCTGCCGCGGCGCGATCCGGAACTGAAGGTGAGCAGAGAGTCCGTTGTAGTAAGGGCTGGCCGGCACGTCAGCGTAGACAATATAATCCCCGGCTGCTGTCGGCATGCTGCGGCTCACGGTGAGCGGATCCGCAGCGGCTGCAAAGCTGTAGTGCGTCGTGCCGTAGCGGGCATGGGCATTCGGCAGGTTCGGACTGTCCCCTTCCGTCCAGCCTTCCAGAGTAAGCGGCTCAATCCAGACGTTGCGCAGCGTGAACGTGTAAGAGCGGGTAACGGTGCCGTAGTAGTTACCGATAAAGTGGATTGTGACAGTCACCACGTTGGCATCCACGGCTGCGGTTACCAGATAGTCTGTGCCTTCCTGCAAGGTTGTGCTGCCGTCCTGAACGACAATCCGGCGTGCCTCGTAGGAGTCTGTCACCGGACTGATCGTGCACAGGGCGCCGTTCTTTGGGGAAACCGTGATCCGCAGACCGATGTCTTCTGCAGTGCCGTCCTCAGCAGTGTAAGATGCCGCATGGGTGCGGACACCCGCATTGCCGACCGGATCTTCCGGATTCTCCCAGGCGAAGCCGGACGGCAGGGCTACAGACGCGAGCAGATCCCCATAGGTGGCGCTGAGATCCTGCGGCGCAGACGCCGGCTCGGCATAAATCCGGAACGGTACCTGCATGGAAATCTCTGCGTAGTATTCACCCGCTGGTACTGTCGCCCGGACGGCGTAGGTCCCTGGCTCTCCAGGCGGCGCTGCCTGCCAGCTGCTGCCCACGAGGTAGTCAAAAACAGGTTCCCCGTAGGCTGCATCCGCTACTGGCGCATTCGGACTCTCGCCGGCAAACCAGGACTCGATGCTGAGCGGCACGATCCAGCTGTTCTCGCTTCCAAAAGTGAAGCTGCGCATGGCTGTCCCCTTGTAATTGCCCATAAAGCGGATAGTCACGGTCACGAGGCTGCCGCGGACATCCGAGGAAACTGTATAATCCTGCCCATTCGTGAGGACACGATTCCCGTCTGTTATCTGTATATTGCGGCTCTCGTAGCTGTTCGTGATCGGTGAAATCGTGCAAAGAGTGCCATCCTTCGGCTCGACCGTCACGGTCAGCTGCACCGGCCCGCCGGTTTCGCCCGCATCTGCGGCTGCACAAGAAGCGCCGAAGGTCCTGGTGCCGACGTCACCGACGGACTGGGTCGGGTCATCCCAGCGATAGCCGGCCGGCAGGTCAACGGAAGAGAGAATATCGCCGTAAACAGCTGTGAGGTCCCCAATCGTTGGAACGCCGCGCAGGATCCGGAAAGATACTTCGTCACGGATCTCTGCGTAGAACGATGTTGCTGCCACAACGGCCCGGACAACATATTCGCCGGGTGCGGTCGGCGGATCGCTCTGCCAGGTGCCGCCCACCTGGTAACTGAACGTGGGAGTGCCGTATCTGGCTTCCGCCACTGGCGCGTTCGGCGCGGTGCCCTCTGTCCAGTTTCTGATGGAAAGAGGTACGACCCAGGCGTTCTCCGCCGCCAGCGTGTAGCTTGCGGTGACGCTGCCGCTGTAATTGCCGGTAAAGGTAATGATAACGGTGACCACAGTGCCGGAAACGGAGACGGAAACATTGTAGTCTTTGCCCTTCACCAGGGTCATGCCGCCGTCCGTAATGACAATGTGGGAGGCTTCGTAAGAGTTGGTGATCGGGGAGATGTGGCACAGCAAGCCGCTGCGCGGGGCGACGATCACGCTCACCGGGACGCTCTGCGTCTGGCCGTCTGCCCCGGTATAGACCGCGCTGTAGGAGTGCGTACCCGCATTTCCAACATATTCAGGTGCCGACTCTGCCCAGCTGTAGCCAGCCGGCAGAGCGACCGACCGCAGAAGATCACCGTAGACGGCGTGCACGGGAGAGGGTGCCTCTATGGTCGGACGCGGCAGGATCTCAAACTCTGCCTGGGCAGACAGACCATTGTAATACGGCGTCTGCGCTACTTCCGCATAAACGATGTAACTGCCCGCAGCCGTAGGCGCACTTTCACTCTCATCAAGGGGGGTATCAGCGGCCGCATAGGTGAAGTCCGGGCGCCCGTAGCGGGCGGCTGCCCGCGGCGCGTTTGGCTCCTGTCCCTCGTACCAGTTCTCAATCGTAAGCGGCTCCACCCAGGCGTTGTCAAAAGAAAACGTATAGGCGCGCTGCACTGTGCCCGTATAGTTGCCGATGAACGTAATCGTTACAGTGACTTCATTGCCGTTCACTGCACTCGAAACGATGTAATCTACGCCAGGGCTGAGCAGATCCTGTCCGTCGTGCACAGTGAGGTTTTCTGCCTCGTGACTGTTTGAAACCGGGCTGATGGTACACAGCGTTCCGCTTTTAGGTGTCACGGTCACCTGCAATCCGATGCTCTGGGGCTCGCGCCCGTCTGCCGGTGCCCACTGGGCAGCGTGAGTGCGGATGCCGACACTGCCGACCGGAGCAGCCGGGGCAGTCCAGGTGTAGCCTTCCGGCAGCGTCACTGAAGCGAGCGTGGAGCCGTAGACAGCCGTCAGATTTTCCGGAATTTCAGCCGCCTGATAAATCTGAAACGGCATTTCCGCGGTGAGTGCGCTGTAGTAATCGGTGGCCGCCACTTCAGCGCGGACCGTATAGCTGCCGGCTGTGGTCGGCGGCTCTGCCTGCCAGGTTCCACCGACCAGGTAGGAAAAGACCGGCTCTCCGTAGAGGGAATCGGCTGCCGGCGCATTGGGCGCTGCGCCCTCGATCCAGCCTTCAATTGTCAGCGGCACCAGCCACGCGTTCTCGCTTTCGAACGTGAAAGCCCGGGTCACGGTTCCGGTGTAGTTGCCGACAAAAGTAATCACAACAGTGACGGTATTGCCCGTAACGTTGCTGGCCACGAAATAATCCCGGCTTTTCTGCAGCGTTTGGTTGCCGTCCTTGATAACAATATTACGGCTCTCGTAGCTGTTCGTGATCGGTGAAATGGTGCACAGAGTGCCGTCCTTGGGATGGACAGTCACGGTAAGCTGCACAGGGCCCCCTGTTTCTGTGTCGTTCTGGGCACTGTAGACGGCCGGGAACGTATGGACGCCCGCATCCCCTACCGACTGCATCGGATCTTCCCAGGTGTAGCCGGCCGGCAGGTCCACCGAAGCAAGAAGGTCCCCATAGACCGCGCTCAGGGAGTTTATCTGCGGCGGACCGCTGAGGATACGGAAAGAGACCTCAGCGCTCAGCTCCGGATAGTAGTCCGTGCCCGCCACGACCGCGCGCACCGTATACTGCCCAGCATGGACCGGCGGACTGCTCTGCCAGGTGCCGTCCACCAGGTAGCTGAAGACGGGCGTACCGTAGCGGGCTTCAGCAGCCGGCGGATTCGGCAAAGTGCCCTCTGCCCAGTTCTTAATGGAAAGTGGTACAGTCCAGCTGTTGGTCATCGTGAACGAAAAGCTGCGCGAGACAGATCCGTAGTAGTTGCCGGTAAAGGTAATGACTACGGTTACTGTCATGCCTTCCACGGAATAGGAAAGGTTATAGTCAGTGCCCTGCCTGAGGACATGCGTCCCGTCCGTGATCCGGATATTCTTGCTCTGCTCCTCGTTGGTAATGGGCGATATTGTGCATTCTGTCCCAGGTTTGGGTGTTACTACGATCGTGACAGGGACGGTCTGCGTTTCGCTGCTGTTCGGAACGTGATATATGGCATCTGCTGTATGAACGCCGACATCACCGACCAGCGATGAGGGAGTTGCCCAGGTAAAATCATCCGGCAGCGTCAGGGTACCAAGTACCTGCCGGTAGACCGCAAACCGCGGTGCAACGGACGGAACAGTGCTCTGCACCGTAATTTCAAATGGAATCTCGGCGGTGAGCGGTCCAAAGCCGGCCGTACCGGCAACCTCTGCGTGCATCACCCAGCTGCCTGCTTCGGTGGGCGGGTCAGAACTGAATGGGCCGCCAGCCCGGCCGTAGGTGAAGACAGGTGTACCGTAGCGGGACTCGCCGACCGGCGCGTTCGGTGCATCGCCGACCTCCCAGCCGTGGATAGCCGGCTCAACGGTCCAGTAGTTTCCTTCATTAAAATGGATAGTAGCGTCTACGCTGAGACCGCCGTCTGTGTAGGTGTAGGTAACCGTGTCCCCGGGACTGATCCCAGAGAGCAGACTGCCTGAAAGCTGTCCCTTGCTGAGGTTGGTTACCTGTCCTCTCGCAAAATCAGGATCCACGGCCGCGAAATCAAAGCTGCCGCCGGCGGATACTGCCGCCTGGTAAGTTTTCTGGCCGCTGAGGTCCGGGGCAAGATACTGGACGCCGGCGGATCCGTGTACAGACATAAGGTAGTTGCCGGCAGCCTCAACCATGCTGCAGACAGGGGCGTCCCGAAGGTCCAGAGTCAGCAGATAATTATTGGAAGCAAACAGAAACGGCAGCTGCGGTTTCGGCCCGAGCTTCAGCGCCGGAATCCAGGTGCCGGTCACGAGAAGCGCCTCAAGGTCCGGGCAGGAACTGACCTGAAGCGAGTACAGATCCGCATCGGCAACCACCAGGTGAGCAAGCGCATGGTTGCTGGACAGATCCAGCGTCTCGATCGGCTGCTGACCTGCCGTCAGTTCGTTCAGGGCCGGGAACGGTGTGAAATCTACCTGTGCGAGATGGGTGCTTGCCATGTCCAGTGTTTCGAGCCTCGTGCAGGCCGAAATATCCATGCTCGTTACTGGGTTCTGTGCAAACGACAGGTATGTCACCAGGGGGTTCCCCGAAAGATCAATTTCGGTAATGCTGTTGCGGTCGCAGTAAAGATAATGAAGGTTCGGAAAGAAGGCGATTCCCTCAAGGGAGCTGATACCGCGGCTGGCGCAGCTGATGCGCTCTACCGCATCACGCTCGGCTGGGGAGAGAATGTGGTCGCCGTTCCGGTCGAACGTGCTCTCCACATACTCACGGAACGCCGGGTCCGGGAAGTTTTGTGCGTCAATTGCGGTTCCGGCATCAGCAGTCCGCTGATCAGGGAGATTCTCTTCAGCTTCTGCTGCCGGGGCGGCTTGTGGAAGCTCTGCCGCCAAAACAGCGGTGCTCTGCCCGAGACCCAGGGCAAAGCAGAGCGCCCAGCAGGCGCCTGCTCTCAGGAATCCCCGAAAGGTTTTCTTTTTCATAAATGAATGCAGTTCGGATCTGATGCTGCAGATCCTCTGCCGTTATCTCCTTTCTGTTCTGCGTCAGATCTGCGGGGTCTGCAGATCTGTTGCGTCTGTAAGACATGTCGAGGTCCGCGATGGGTCCATCCTCGGCTGAAAAGTGTACAGAATTGATCCATATTATACCGGCAGTGCAGCTCTTCATGCCAACGGAACAGCGAATTCCGGATGACGGCACGGCAGTACCCGGTGTAGACTCAAGAGCAGGGCGGGCGGCCGGAACTCTGGAAGGGCCGCACCGCCGGCTTGCCTATAAGGAGTTCATAAATGTTTGAGAAGCTGAAAGAGGATGTTTACGAGGCCAATATGCTGCTTCCCGAAAGCAGTCTGGTCATCTATACATGGGGCAATGTTTCCGGAATCACAGAAGACAGGAAATATGTGGCCATCAAGCCGTCCGGCGTCGATTATGCCAAGCTGACGCCCGACATGATCGTCGTGGTGGACATGCAGGGAAAGATCGTGGACGGGGATCTCAATCCATCTAGTGACCTTGAAACACATCTTGAGTTTTACGAGGCGTTTCCGTCAGCAGGCGGCGTGGTGCACACGCACTCGCGCTGGGCCACGATCTGGGCTCAGGCTGCGCGGGATATTCCGGATTACGGTACCACCCATGCAGACTATTTCTTCGGGCCTGTTCCAGTTACCCGGGCCCTTACAGAGCAGGAGACGGAAGAAGCGTATGAACGCAATACCGGGAAAGTCATTGTGGAGACGTTCCGGGAGCGGCAGATAAATCCGGAATACGTGCCTGGAGTGCTGGTAAGCTCGCACGGGCCATTTACCTGGGGCAAAAATCCGTTTGATGCAGTGCACAATGCTGTGGTGCTCGAGGAACTGGCCATGATGGCCTGGCACGCAGAAGTCATTCACCATTCAGAACCGATGAGTGAGATCCCCGAGTACGTTAAGAAAAAGCACTTCCTGCGCAAACACGGCCCAGATGCCTACTACGGCCAGAAGCAGAGCTGAACGAGCTTTCTGCAGGGCGCTGCATGTAGTAAGATAAAGCCGGAACGGGGTAAGGGCAGATCCGGGGAAGAGTCTGCAAAGACACCGGAAGGAGTATGAGATGAGGGTAAGTGCGGAAAATGTCCTGCGGGGAACAATCACGGAGATTACAGAGGGTGCCGTGGACGGGCTGGTCAAGCTCGATGTGAACGGCCAGATCATCACGGCCAATATCTCCAAACACGCTATTGACACACTGGGACTGAGACCAGGTCTGGCGGCTGCGGCGATCATCAAGGCGGACGACGTCATGATGGCTTCCGAACCGCGCTATGCCCTTTCAGCGCGCAATCAGATTTCCGGCACGATTGCTGCCATTCAGAAAGGTGCGGTGAATGCCCTCGTCACGATTGAAGCTCCGGATGATCTGGTCATTGTCGCTTCAACGACCTGGCACTCGATACAGGAAATGGAACTGCGGCCGGGCTCGCACGTTACCGCCGTGATCAAGGCGGCAGCAGTCATGATCGCCCTGGAAGCCTGAGCGCAGAATGCAAAAGCCGGAACGACCCCAATAAAGGAGGAAGTCCCGGCTTTTTCTCATGAAACTAACCCGTGTCTCTGCCTAAAAGAGCGCAAGAAAGCAGGCCATCGTACAAATGGCCGTAATAGAGGATAGGTTCAGTTGACTGCCGCTTCTGCTGACTCCGGTGA
>JAAUYQ010000073.1 GCA_014805015.1 Clostridia bacterium
GAATTGCCGGTTTCTCGCCTGCCGGCTTTTCAGCCTGCAGGGCGGGGTCCACATTGCCAATGTTGCGGGCGGGTTTTGTATGCCATACGCACGCCGGCTAACCCTGCACCGGTTCTTAACGTAGGGCCGCAGTGGGCAGAACGTGTGGAGAATTCTGCCGTGCCTGTATATTCCGTCCCAACGCAGCTGCCTCGCTGCAGCAGACTGCATCCCCGGCAGCTCAGGCTAATCAAGCGGGCTCACGGTTTCCCGCAAGCCCCCACCTCAAATCGCTTCAGCGATTAGGTGGGGGTTCTTGACCGCGCGTGAAAGACCCCGGTGAGACCGTCCCGCTTGGCGGCCGTTAGCGCCGCATCCCGGCCAACCACAATACCGGCCTCCTCCAGACCGCGCCGCACAGTATCCAGGGCCCGGCGGTAGCGGTTGTTGGTTTCCGAAAGGTGCCCGAGAATGAATCCTTTGCAGCCGTGCGTCACCAGTTTCGCTGCCGCCTGCCCCGAATCCTCATTCGAGAGGTGTCCTTTGGTTGATGCTATGCGGCGTTTCAGAAACTCCGGGTACGGCCCATAGAGCAGAAGCTGGGGATCATAGTTGGCTTCCAGAATGACAATGCTCGATCCCGAGACGGTCTCAAGGATGTCCGAAGTCACTTTGCCGAGGTCTGTCATCAGGGCGATTTTTTTGCCGCCGCAGCTCACAGTATAGCCCATCGAGCAGGCCGCATCATGCGACGTGCAGAATCCCTGCACGCACAAATCGCCGATGTAGAAATCCTCTGTGGTGATAATGCGGCGGTTGCGGGAAGCCACTTCTCCGAGAGTTTTTTCCATGGCTGCCCATGTTTTTTCATTGGCATAGACAGGAACATCGCACTGCCGGGAGATGATGCCGGCACCCTTGATATGGTCGCTGTGTTCGTGCGTGATCAGGATCCCGTCCAGCTGCCTGAGGTCCCTGCCGGCCAGCCGCATCTGCTCGCGGATATTGCTGAGCGGCATGCCGGCGTCAATCAGAATATTTGTGTCCTCGTTCCAGACCAAAGTGCTGTTGCCTTTGGAACTGCTGAACAGCGGTGCAATGCCAAGCTCCATTCCTTCCTCTTCTCCGGGTCAGACTTCCAGACGAATCCTATTGTACACCAAGCGGCGCCGGACTGCCCATAAATGGGGCGCGCAAAATGGCGTCCAGACCTGTATGCCTGTATGATAGTAAGGTAACGCCGTTCCGCTAACGGAACCCAGCCCGTCTCCCAGGAGGATGCAGCCGGCATGAACCGCACTGTCCGCATGATTTTTGGCCACGGCAACTGGTGGCGATTCCTGCCTGCCTACGTCAAGCTGGCTTACTACGCTGCCCGCACCGACGCCTATCCGGAGCAGGTAAAATATGATCACGCCAGCTATATGATGCAGCGGGCCATTCTGGCCGGCAAAGTGGACCTCGAAGTTACCGGCCTCGAGAACCTGCCCAGGCAGGACGGTTTTCTGCTGTACGCCAACCACCAGGGCCTTTTCGACGTCGTGGCCATTGTCGGAACCTGCCCGCGGGCGTTCGGTGCTGTTCTCAAAAAAGAACTCTTCAAAGTGCCCCTGGTACGCGAGCTCGCCCTGGCCTCCCACTCCCTGCCGCTCGACCGCGGCAGCGTGCGCCAGTCGGTGCGGGTGATGCGCACCGTTGGAGAGGAAGTGAAAAAAGGCAAGAACATCCTGATTTTTCCCGAAGGCACCCGCAGCCGCCGGGAGAACGAAATGGGACCGTTTCACGCCGGCAGCTTCCGCTGTGCACAGATTGCGAAATGTCCGATCGTGCCGGTCACTTTTTTCAACAGTTGGAAAGTCCTTGACCGTCCCGGGAGCGCTCCGGTGGACGCCAAGATCCATTATCTCAAGCCCATTCCGTACGAAGAATACGCAGGACTGAACACCCACGCCATCTCCGACCTAACGCGGAGCAGGCTCGAAGCTGAGCTCTCCCGCCTGCGGGCTGCAGAGGATTCGGCCCGCCCAAGTCTTCGCTGACATATAAAAACGCCGCCCTGCTGATCCGGCAGTGCGGCGTTCTGTTCCCAGCCTGACAGCGGATGAATCAGGCAGCCTTTTCGAACTGACTGTTGTAGAGATCGGCGTAGAAACCGCGCTTCTTCAGCAGCTCATCGTGCGTGCCCTGTTCAACAATGTCTCCGTCCCGCATGACCAGAATAAGGTCGGCGTTGCGGATCGTGGAGAGACGGTGCGCAATCACAAAGCTCGTGCGCCCTTTCATCAGATTATCCATGGCTTTCTGAATCTGCACTTCTGTACGGGTGTCCACGGAGCTTGTTGCCTCGTCAAGAATCAGCATTTTCGGATCCGCCAGAATGACCCGTGCGATCGTCAGCAGCTGTTTCTGCCCCTGCGATATATTGCTGCTCTCTTCATTGACAGCCGTTTCGTAGCCTTCTGCGAGGGTGCGGACGAAGTGATCCGCCTGGGCAGCCTTGGCGGCCTTCCGCACTTCCTCATCCGATGCGTCGAGCCGGCCGTAGCGGATATTTTCCGCAATGGACGTGCTTTCCAGCCATGCATCCTGCAGCACCATACCAAACAGGCTGCGCAGCTCGTCGCGTGTCATCTTCTGGGTATTGATCCCATCGATCAGAATGCAGCCGCCGTCCAGCTCGTAGAAACGCATCAGAAGCTTGACGAGCGTCGTCTTGCCAGCTCCGGTCGGACCCACAATCGCGACCTTCTGTCCAGGCTTCACATGGCAGGAGAAATCCTTGATGATCAGCTTATCCGGATTGTAACCGAAACTGATGTGGTCAAAGTCCACGGCGCCCTTGATGTCCCCGATATGCTCCGGGATCGCCGGGTCCGGCGTCTCATCCGGCTCAGCCAGGAAGGCAAAGACACGTTCCGCCGCCGCCATCGTCATCTGCAGGACTGCAGAGATCTGCGCCAGCGCGACAATGGGCTGCGTTATGTTGCGCACGTACTGCAGGAAAGCCTGAATTTCACCAACAGTCAGTGAGCCGTGCATTGCCAGGTAGCCGCCCATGATGCAGAGGCCGACGTACCCGAGATTCGCAACGAAGTTCATGATTGGCATCATCAGGCCGCTCATAAACTGGCTTCGCCAGGCGGCGCTGTAGAGTTCGCCGTTCATGACATCAAACTTCTGCGCTTCGTCCTCCTCGCCGTTAAAGGCCTTCACAACCGTATGGTTGGTGAAAACTTCTTCGACATGGGCGTTGACATGCCCGAGGTAATCCTGCTGCGCAGAGAAATACCGCTGCGATTTGCGGACCACGACGCTGACAATGGCCAGCGAGATCGGCAGAATAAGCAGTACGATCAGCGTCATTCCCCAGTTCATCGTCAGCATGATCACCACCGTGCCGACAACGGTCGTCACGGACGTGATGATCTGCGTCAGCACCTGGTTGAGGTTCTGGTTGATTGTATCGATATCGTTCGTAATCAGGGACAGTACTTCGCCGTAAGTCTGCTTGTCAAAAAAGCTGAGCGGCAGGCGGTTCAGTTTCTTGGAAACGTCCCGGCGCATGTTGTAGGTGACTTTCATCGTCACCTTGCTCATGACGAATCCCTGAATGTACAGGCAGAACGAAGAGACGATGTACAGCCCGATCAGGACCATCAGCACCTGGCCGATATAGGTCATGTTGATCGCGTCCGTCGTACCCTCCACCATGCCCATCAGGTCCTGGAACAGTCTGGTAGTCGCAAATCCGAGGATACGTGGGCCCAGTACGGCCAGCACCGAGGCCACCACGGCGAAGACCGCAACCAGAATAACGCTGCCTTTGTAGCGGCCGATGTAGTGCAGCAGCTTTTTCAGCGTTCCCTTGAAGTCCTTGGCTTTTCCGATCGGAACGCCGCCGCCCGGGCCGTGACCCGGGCCAGCCGGCCGCGGCACAGCCTGACGGACTGTCTTATGATCCCTTACACTCATGCGACATCCTCCCCCAGCTGTGACTTGGCGATCTCGATATACTCAGGGCAGGTTTTCATCAGTTCTGCGTGCGTGCCCTTGCCGACCAGCCGGCCGTCCTCCAGCACCAGAATCTGATCTGCGTTCAGAATGCTGGAGATCTTCTGGGCCACGACCAGCACCGTGCTGTTCTCCGTGTACGGTCCAAGCTCGCTGCGGAGTTTGGCGTCCGTCTTGGCGTCGAGCGCCGAGAAGCTGTCATCAAAAATGTAGATCGGCGCTTTCTTGGCAAGGGCCCGGCCAATGGCGAGTCTCTGACGCTGACCGCCCGACACATTGCTACCGCCCTCGGCCACCGGCGCATTGAGCCCTTCCGATTTCTGCTCAATAAACTCCATGGCCTGCGCAATCTCAGCCGCGGTCTCAATGTCTTTATCTGAGGCATCGCGGGCACCGTAGCGCAGGTTGGACGCAATCGTACCCGAGAACAGCGCACCTTTCTGCGGCACAAAGCCGATTTCCTCACGCAGTTCGTACAGGTTGGCGTCCTTGACGTTGACACCCGAGACATCCACACTGCCCCTGGTGGCGTCATAGAACCTGGGGATCAGGTTGATCAGCGTTGACTTCCCGCTCCCAGTCGGCCCGATAATGCCGGTCACCTCTCCCGGTCGCGCCGTGAACGAGATGTCCTTCAGGACGGGCTCCTCCGCCCCCTCATATTCAAAATACACGTGATCGAACTTCACCACGCCGAGCTCGTCCGCCACAAAGGGCTTCGGATGCTCGGGCTCCACAATCTCCGGCTGGGTGTCGAGCACTTCGAAGACACGGTCGAGGGAGACACTTGCCCGCGGCAGCATACCGAACATAGCGGCGATAAACATAAAGGACATGATTATGATCATAGCATACTGAATATACGCCATGATATCGCCGACCTGCATGGCGGAATGCTGCACCTGCTCAGCCCCGATCCAGACGATGGCAAGAGAAAGGCCGTTCATAACCAGCATCATGGCCGGCTGCACGAGCGCCATGACGCGGTTCGCAAACAGAGTCGTGGAGCCGAGATTGGAGTTGGCATCATCAAAACGCTGCTCTTCAAATTCCTGCGTGCGGAACGCCCGCACCACGAGCATACCGGTGAGGTTTTCCCGGGCAACCAGGTTGATCCGGTCCACCAGCTTCTGCAGGATCTTGAATTTCGGCATCGCCAGAGAGAAAACCAGTGCGACGATCCCGAGCATCACGAGCACAGCCACGCCGATCACCCAAGCCATACTGGTGCTTTTCAGCAGCGCCATGATGACGCCGCCAATACCCATCAGCAGCGAGAAGATCAGCATGCGCACCGCCATGATCGTGAATTGCTGGATCTGCGTAATATCGTTCGTGCTGCGCGTGATCAGGGACGCTGTAGAAAATTGGCTGATTTCCTTGTTGGAGAAACTCTCTACCCGCGCAAACAGGTCAGCACGAAGCTTGCGGGCGACCGAGGCGCCGATCCTGGCCGCCAGGAACCCGGCCGAGATAGAGGCGGCTGCACACAGCAGTGCCACAATGACCATCTGCACGCCTGTCTGCGTCAGATAATTGGACTGTACGACAGCGTCATCGACACCCGCCTGCTCAGCAAGCAGCCGGGCAAATGCAGCTGCTGTCTGCTCCCGCATCGAGGAATCCACTCTTTCAGCCGAGGCCCGTGCACTGTCAACCGCTTCCCGGGGCAGGGCCTCAAGCTGCGGCATGATCTGATCGAAGGCGCTGAGGTCAAGGTTGGAGACATCAGTGTCTGCCAGGCTGCCGCTGCCGGTCATCTGACTCATCATATCATCGGCTCCGGGCATCTGCCGCAGTGCCATGAGCATGGTCCATTCAGAAAGACCAAATGCCTGATCAAGTTTCGTCCGCTGCTGTTCAGAGACGTCGCCAAGCCGGTATTGACCGCCATTGCCCGTGTAGCTGTCCCGGAGCAGCTGCTGCTCCTCCGGGGTCATAAACATGGAGACGAGCTGCATGCCCTCTTCCGTCATGTCCGGTGGCACGCCGTCTTCGAAGCCGCCCTGCTGGATACCAATATTCACGATATCCGACATGTAGTTCGGCATCAGCATCTCCATCACCGCCTGCACCGCCAGCAGCACAATCAGGACTGCAAAAGCTCCGGCAAACGGCTTCAGATATTTCAGATATCTACGCAACTTTCCTCCTTCCTCTCCCGCACCTGCTGCGCCTCTTTCTCCAGAAGATCGCAGAAACGTCCGAGCAGAGCATCCAGTTCGCCTGCTGCACTTTCGCCCATCTCATCGAGTACACGGTCCATCATCGCTCCGAGTGCCGTTTTGGCCTCAACAACCACGGACCGGCCGGCCTCCGTAAGCCGCACCCGGACGATGCGCCGGTCGTCCGGAGCCGTATACCGCTCTATCAGGCCGTCACTCTCGAGCGCGCGGAGCATATGGCTCACACCAGACTTGGAAATTCCATGCAGAGCTGTCAGGTCCGATACGGAAGCATCGGTTCCGGCAGTCTCCTCCTGCTCCTCCAGCGTGCAAAGCGTCATAAAGAAAGTCTTAGGCATACCCGTCGCTTCCCATGGGACGTGGCCCACCCGCCCTATGCGGTGCAACGCCTGAAGCAGCTGTTTCACACCAGGTTTCAGACAATCGCTCCTTTCTCGCAGATGATTCCCGGCAGATCGTTAATTAAGTAAATAGTTTAGTAAGTTTACGTTTTTCGGTCAAGGCAGTCCCACGTCGCCAGTTTGTCTGAATGCGTCGCCGGAACAGTCTCAGCCAAGAAACCGAGCTGCCGCAGAAAGGTCAACACGTCTGCCTCAGAATCGGTCAGCTGGGGACCGCGGAAACCGTGCTCGCCGCCCCGAATCAGTCTGAGTTCAGCACGCGGGTAGACGCTCCGGGCCCGCTCAGAATACGAAAGGGGCACAACGGAGTCCTCTGTGCCGTGGATAATCAGGACAGGACCTCCGTAGCCGCCTATTTCTGCGTACGGGTCGTAGTCCCACAGGTCCGCGAAATATCTGCGGCCCACTTCGAGCCCATTGCGGTAGACAAGCTTCTCTGGAATTGCGTCAAGCGAAGCAAACTTGCGGTGCATATCGTCACCGGCGACAAAAGCCGGATACAGGAGGATGAGCGCTGCCACGGCCGCAGACCTCCGGGCAGCGGCAACCGCACTGACATAGCCGCCCTGGCTCGCTCCGAGCAAAACGATGCGGGAGGGGTCCACGAACGGCCAGTCCGCTGCCTGCGCGAGCACTGCCTCAAGGTCGCCCACCTCGGTCATGACGGACATATCTGTGGTGGCCCCGTCACTGGCACTCTGCGTGCCGCCGCCGCGGAAGTCAAAAGCGTAAGCAGCTATTCCCTGCTGCGCTGCTGCTTCCGCGTACGGAACGACGCTGGCGTGCGTGCCCCCGTAACCGTGGCTGCAGATAAGAAGCGGGCCTTTGCAGCCTGTTTCCGGCCGCATCAGTACGCCACGTATGGTCTGTGAGCCGACACTGCATTCCCATTCCATCCTGTTCACACTCTTGTTTTCTGACATGTATACTCCTTTCCAGGCGAGCGGACGCTCCCCCTGCTGCATCAGGCGTGCCGCCGGACAAGCCGCGGCACATGAGCGCGGCGGCAGCACCCTCACTGTATTGTACACAGGCAGCCTGTGCAGACTCACAGGCTGCTGTCAGTGCACAGCCCCGGCCGCCCTGATGCTGCGCAGAGACGCATGTGTATTTGACACTCCCGGCAAAGCATGTCGTCTCTTTCGGGCTGCAGACAGAAGCTCCATACAGATCTGCCGCATCATGTCCGGCGCGTAGGAAGGCAGCTTCGGGGGTATTACAATAGGTAGACAGAAATACTGCAGCGGCAGTTCGCCGCTGTCCCATTGGACCGCAGAGCAAGGAGCAGAAGTTCATGAGCGATAACAAGGCAGGCGAAGCCGCACGCCCGCAGGAGCAGCCAATCAGCAGCGTCAGGCCTATCAGACCCGGCAACCGGCCGGTGGACGGTGGTGCCTACACTTTTACAGAGGCGGAAAAGGACGCCTTCGTCGAACAGGAGCCCGGAGCAGAAAAATGGTTCCGCAAGTGGATCGGCGGCCCGGAGCTTCTGCGGCGCAATGCCCGGCATTTCCTCTATCTCAAGGACGCCTCGCCGGAAGATCTCAAGGATCTGCCGCTCACCCGGGAACGTGTGGCGCAGGTGGAAGAGCTGCGCCGCACCAGCCAGTTCCCGGAAATCACAGCCATGGCAGACCGGCCGCTGGATCTGGTGGAGGAAAACATTCCGGAGGGTGCTTTCGTCGTGATTCCCTCCGTCGCGAGCGAGCGCCGCACCTATGTGCCGCTGGAGATCCTGGAGCCAGGCACACTGGCCGGGACCACACTGTTTGTTGTACCGGACGCGTCCCTCTACGAATTCGGCGTGCTGAGTTCGCTGGCACACATGAACTGGATGCGCCAGACAGCAGAAAAGGCGGAAGAGGACTACCGTTACGCTCCCGAAACCGTATACAATACGTTCCCCTGGCCCGAACCCACAGCTGAGCAGAAAAAGCGCGTCGAAGAAACAGCGCAGGCAGTGCTCGATGCCCGGGCCAAATTCCCGGACAAGACCCTGGCCTCTCTCTACGACGACCGTACTATGCCTTCCGAGCTCCGGGAGGCGCATGAGCGCAATGACCGGGCCGTGATGGAAGCCTACGGCATGGATGCAGACCGAGCGCAGGAAGCAGACCTCATGGATCTTCTGCGGATCCGCAACCGTGAGCTGACGCCGGCTGAAAGCTGAGCGCTGCCGGCTGGAAAGGATACGTACTTGGAGAACGCAGAAAAGAAGATAGTGCGGATCATCGTAACCGGCGGCACCGCGGAACGGCGGCTTGCCGTGCAGGAGGCAGCGAACGAATATCTGTCGCGCGGCTACACAATCTTCATGGTTCCGAACAGTATGGAGGAACTGGAGCGGGCCGGAGTGACGCCTGAGGCACTGCGGTCGCCCGCAGCCTTCGTGTCAGCCTGTCTCGACCTGCAGCTGGCCAACGAATACGTCTTTTTCCGGGCTGCAGCCATGGCCGAGGAAGACCGGATTCTGATCATCTGCGACGGCGGCACAATGGATTCCACTGCTCTTCTGAGCAGCGAGGAGCGTCTCAAACTGCTCGAGCAGCTCGGCGTTTCCCTGACTTCCCTGCGCGACGGCGGCGACGCCGTATTCTTTGTCGGCAGTCCGGCAGCGCAGGACGGCCTGTGCATCCTCGACGCCTGGGCCGGCCATCCGCATCTGCGCATCATTGATGCAGAAGGTCCGGGAGCAGCCAGAGAGCGTCTGATTGCGGAAACAGATTCTGTCATCGGCGAGCCGGAGCCCCTGGAGATTGAGCGCCGCTTCCTGATCGATTACCCCGACATGGACTGGCTCGCTTCGCAGAGCGGCTGTGCTGCTGTCGAGATCGAGCAGGCTTATCTCTCGGATCCGGACGGGGAAGACGTCCGTCTGCGAAAGAGAGGCGCCGAAGGTGGGTACATATATTACGAGACCATCAAGCGCGGCGAAGGCGCAACGCGCTCTGAAGTGGAGCGCCGGATTTCCGAGGCTGAATATACGGCCCGTATCAGGGAAGCCGGCAGCGGCGTGCGCTGGATCCGCAAGACCAGGTACTGTCTTGTCTACCAGGGGCAGTATCTGGAAATTGACGTCTATCCATTCTGGAATGACCAGGCGGTTGTCGAAGCAGAACTGCTCAGGGAAGACGCCGAGGTGGCTCTGCCGCCGGAGATCCGGGTCCGCGAGGAAATCACCGGAAATCCGGAGTATTCCAATTATGCCCTTTCCCGTCCGGACGAGAGCAGGTGACGGGGACTACAGAAGGAGAAAACGATGGAAGAACTGAAATTCTACAGATGTGATCACTGCGGCAACATTATCACCAAGGTCCACGACGGCGGCGTAGACGTCGTCTGCTGCGGCGAGCCCATGAAAGAGCTGGTTGCTGGCAGCACTGACGGGGCTGCAGAAAAGCACGTACCGCAGTATGAAGTCAAGGACGGCATCGTGACGGTCAACGTGGGTTCTGTTGACCACCCAATGGAAGACAAGCACTACATTGAATGGGTCGCACTCGAGACAAACCAGGGAACGCAGATCAAGTATCTTGAACCTGGTGAGAAACCGCACGTGGAGTTCGCACTCGCACCGGGCGAAGACGTCGTGAACGTCTATGAGTACTGCAATATTCACGGTCTCTGGAAGAAATAATCCGGCTGTCTGGATCCGGACCTTCCGGCCTTACTTGAGCCTCCCGTCTGGGAGGCTTTTGCATTTCCGGCATCCTCTGGCTGCTGGTGGTCACGGGGCCAAAGTGGTCATCCGCCTGCAGAGCAGATCCACTCTCTTGTGCTCCTTTTCCGCAAACCGCTATACTCAAGAAGGTAAGCCAAAAGCAGCCGGACCGGCGGCCTGCGCCGGCCGCTTTTGTCGGGCCGGCCGAAATGCCGCAGCGCCCAGATTCTTCACGCAGGAGCACAGTATGGCAAAGGAAATCCGCAATATATCAGCACAGGCCGTTGAGCAGGAGATCTACCGGCTTTTCCGGGAAGCCTGCGTGGCCCCGGGTGCTGAGATCGACAAAGCGCTTGAGGACGCCCTCGCAGCAGAGCGGACCCCGCACGCGCGGGAAATACTTGAGCAGCTGCTCAGAAATAACCGCAAAGCTCGCAGCGAAGGGATCCCCGCCTGTCAGGACACGGGCATAGCAGTGGTCTTTCTGGAGATTGGCCAGGACGTGCATATTGAGGGCTCGCTGCATGAGGCAGTTCAGGAGGGTGTGCGGCGGGCATACGAGGACGGCTTCTGCCGCGCCTCGGTCCTTGATCCGCTCAGCCGCCAGAATACGGGAAACAACCTGCCGGCGGTTATTCATACGGAGATTGTTCCAGGAGATCAGGTTCGCATCCGGGTTCTGCCCAAGGGCTTCGGCAGCGAGAATATGAGCCGCCTCGGTATGCTCAAGCCGGCTCAGGGCCGCGAGGGCGTCGAAGACTTTGTGGTCGAAAGCGCGCGCCTTGCCGGCGGCAGTCCCTGTCCGCCGGTCGTCCTTGGAGTCGGCATCGGCGGCACTTTCGACTCCTGTGCTCTTCTCGCGAAGAAAGCGCTGCTGCGGCCGCTCACGGAACCGAATCCGGATAAAGAACTTCGTGAAATGGAAGAGGAAATTCGGGACCGCACCAACGCTCTCGGTATGGGGCCCATGGGCATGGGCGGCGACAGCTACTGTCTGAAAGTTCAGATAGAAAAAGAACCTACGCACATAGCGGGGCTGCCCGTCGCGGTCAATTTTTGCTGCCACATGCTGAGAACTTCGGAGGCTCTGCTTTGAAACGTATCTCACTGCCGATAACTGCAAAGGAAGCTGCCGCATTTAGGGCCGGAGATTCCGTGCTGCTGAGCGGAACCATCTACACGGCCCGCGACCGGGCGCATCAGCTGATGAAAGAGCTGCTCGAAAACGGCCGCGAGCTTCCCATTGACCTTGACGGCGCTGCTGTTTACTACTGCGGCCCCTGTCCGGCACCGCCCGGACGCGTGATCGGCTCCTGCGGACCAACGAGCGCCACCCGGATGGATCCTTATGCGCCGCTCTTTTTTGACAGGGGCGTTCGCATCGTCATCGCCAAAGGTCCGTTCGCTCCCCCCGTGACAGATGCCATCCGCCGCAATGGCGCCCTCTATCTGTGTGCTACGGGCGGAGCGGGTGCCCTGCTTGCCGACTGCGTCGAAAGCATGGAAGAATGCGCTTTCCCCGAGCTTGGCACCGAAAGCATCAAGCGGCTTATCGTCCGCGACATGCCGCTTATCGTCGGCATTGATACCGAGGGCAGATCGCTGTTCAACGGGGGTGAGCAGTGACCCGGGCAGTTCTTATCACGGGTGGCTCCCGCGGCATTGGCGCCGCTTCCGTACGCCTGTTCGTCTCCCGCGGCTGGAATGCAGCTTTCACGTACCTGCACAGCGAAGCCGCATCGCGCGCGCTTGAAGAGGAGCTGAGCGCGCAGCGTCCCTGCTGCTGCGCCCTCCGGTGCGACTGCGCTGACCGTGAAGCAGCCCGGCGCATGTATGCTCAAGCCACGGACCGCTTTGGGCGCATCGACGCTCTCGTCTGCAGCGCCGGAATCAGCAGCACGGAACTGTTTCAGGACGCTTCCGAAGCGGAGATTGACCACCTGTTCCGCGTGAACGTCTATGGAACGTTCTTTGCGGCCCAGGCAGTGCTGCCGGATATGATCTCGCGCCGTCAGGGCACTATCGTCACCGTCTCGTCCATGTGGGGGATCGCCGGCGCCTCCTGTGAGGTTATCTACTCGTCTGCCAAAGCGGCCGTGATTGGATTCACCAGAGCGCTTGCCCAGGAGACCGCCCCATCCGGCATCCGCGTCAACTGCGTCGCACCCGGCGCCACGGACACGGACATGCTCAGCTGCTACAGCCATGAGACGCTCAAAGAGCTTGCCGCCGAAGTGCCGCTCGGACGGATCGGCCGTCCCGAAGAAATTGCCGAAGCCATCTATTATCTTGCATCCAGCCGCAGTTCATACCTGACCGGCCAGGTGCTCAGCCCGAATGGAGGTCTGGTCATTTGAAGCAGAAACTGAGGCGTTTCGCTTCCCCGCTGATTGTGCTGACCGGGTTGTTCTTTGTGCTTCCGCCGCTCATCCATGCCGGCGGCTATTCGTTCGGCATCCTCATGGTGCCTCTCCTTCTGCTGATGTATCCGGCAGCATCCTTCGTGCTGTGCGCCTTTGACGGCTGGCGCTATGGATTCAGCTGGATCCTGCCGCTGCTCGCCGCTGCCCTGTTTCTGGCAACGGTGTACATCTATTACAATTCAACCGCGCTCTTCTACGTGGTCATCTATGGGTCACTCGGCTACATAGGCGAGCTCTGCGGCTACGTTACCTACCGAAACCGGACTGAGCAGAAGGAGCGGTAGCGGTCAGAGCCGGCTGAGGAGCGCCGAGAGCGCGTCATCCGCCGGAACCTCCTCGTCCGGCACCAGCACTCTGCCGGCCTCTTCGTCCAGACGTTCAAACTGTTTGGTGGAAATTCCCAGCAGCAGACCGGAATTCGGCAGGCGGAACGTGGCTACTTCCCCATAACCGTCCGCAATGTTGCCGGGCGTTTCCCCAATCTGTTCTGCCAGACCGTTGTCAGTGAGATACTCGGTGAACAGCATCGCGGAGCTGAAGGTGGCGGGGGAAGTCAGCACGTACACATCCCCATCAAACACAAGATCCGTATATCTCTCGTTGATGATTGTCTGCTCCGGAGACGTAATCTCCAGCGGCCCGTTGCGGAGCTTCACACCCATCTGCCTGTACGTGTCGGTATCAAGATAACGCATGAACTCGGTGGCCACCGAGGAATCCCCGCCGCCGTTGCTGCGCAGATCAACCGCCACATTCCGGATGCCCAGGCTTTTCACTTCTGTGAACATGTCGCGCAGACAGGTGATGTATTCAGCGGTATTGAGACACTGCCTGAGCGTGAGGACAGCAAGACTCTGATCCGGATAGATCTCATATGAGACCCACGCTTCTGCCCCCTCTTCGGGCGGGTACTCGGCCTGCGTGATCTCCTGCAGCACTGCCAGCGTCACGAAATCATCCGGAGCGGCCGTTTCGGTTACAGTCTCTCCATCAGCGGTCTCGTACGTGTATTCCAGCCCACCGCTGCCGAAACCCAGAAGCTGCAGGCCGGTATCCGAAACCAGATAATCTTCCAGCATGAGCCGCTCCCAGCTCGGCGTTTCAAAGCTGAGCAGAGAAGCCTTATCTTCCATCCATGTTTCAATGAGCACGCCGTTCACGGCCACAAGCCGGTCGCCGCGGCGCTCGTGCAGCCCGCTGGTGCGCAGGAATCTCTGATTTTCGAGGTTCCGGAGATTGATTCCCGTATGCGCATCGTCAAGCACGGAGGCCATCTGCTGCACCAACTGCCCGACCTCGGCCACGGACAGCTGGCCGCTGCTGCGCACCGCTTCGTGCGCCTCCTGCGCTGCCTGCGCGAGTTCCTCCGGTACAAAGCCGCGCAGCGCTGGGTGTGTTTTGCGCAACATCTGATACGCGTAGACGATATCTTCACGCGCCTGCTCCGGCGTGAGGGTCTCACTGAGCGGCTGCGTGTAAGGGACAGACGAGCGGTAAGAAACAGAATTCCAGTATGGATAGAAAAAGCAGCTGTACAGAGCAAGAACGCTGACGATGCCGGAAGCAATGGCAGCAAGAATTCTGCTGAGCCTTTTGCCGCTCGCATTCCGCCATACCATCACGACACAGAAGATCATCGCTGCGCAAAGCAGGACGATCAGCCACGCGGGAACATCAGTGCTGTAGGCGTCGACCGGCAGCAACAGGAGAGTCGCGGCCCCGCAGGCAGTGGCCCCAAACTTCCACAATCCGGGTTTCCCGGCCTTCTTCTGCTTCACTTTACGTCCCGCCGTCCGGGGTCAGCGTGCTGCCTGGGCTTTCTGCACATACGATTTGATACGCTCGAATGTCTCGGGGCTGATGATATGCTCAATGCGGCAGGCGTCCCGGTCCGCTGTCTCGTAGTCCAGATCCAGCGCATACTGCAGAAAGCGTCCGATCAGGCAGTGCCGCTCGTAGATCGCTTCCGCTGTCTCCTGGCCCTTTTCGGTAAACTCAATCCTGCCGCCACTGCCGACGACCACGTAATCGTTGTCCTTCAGGATCCCCAGTGCCCGGCTGATACTGGCCTTTGAGTAGCCCAGTTCCTCAGCAATATCCACGGAACGAACTTCTCCCTTGCGTTTTTTCAGGATGAGGATCGTTTCCAGATAGTTTTCTCCGGATTCGTGCATCGTCTTCGCACCTCCAATCTGCCCATTATACCAAAGACATGTGAGCACCGCATCATGGATGTTTCGCCCGAGCTGCGACCCGGTCATACCTGTCCGGGGCGGCAGGGCGGCTTCAGACTTCACGCACAGTGCTGCCCGCAGACCGCTTCGAGCCTGTCCTGTTCCGCAGTGTCGTGATAGACTTTCTGCAGATGCAGCCGGCACACCAAACCTGCCGCGCGGACCACGTCCGGGACCTGCTTAAACTGAGCAGAACTCCCCGGCGCTGCGCCCATATAAAATCTGTGGAGGTCATTGTCAAGAACCCCCACCTAATCGCTGAAGCGATTTGAGGTGGGGGCTTGCGGGAAACCGTGAGCCCGCTTGATTAGCCTGAGCTGCTGGGGATGCAGTCTGCTGCAGCGAGGCAGCTGCGTTGGGACGGAATATACAGGCACGGCAGAATTCGGTGCTCGTTCTGCCCACTGCGGCCCTACGTTAAGAACCGGTGCAGGGTTAGCCGGCGTGCGTATGGCATACAAAACCCGTCCGCAACATTGGCAATGTGGACCCCGCCCTGCAGGCTGAAAAGCCGGCAGGGCGAGAAACCGGCGATTCCTGCTCTTCACCAGGAGGGAAAGGGCGACCGGAAGCGCGTAAGCGCATAAGGAGA
>JAAUYQ010000074.1 GCA_014805015.1 Clostridia bacterium
CCCCCACCTGCCGCCTTCAGCGCCTGAGGTGGGGGCCTTCTCGGCTTATATTGGTAAACGCTGAGAAGCTCCTTGGGATCTGAGGTGCGGTATCATTTCGGCGGGGCCAGCACGGCTGCGTTCAGATGCTCCGGCTCCAGCTCCCCGGTCCAGCCCCGACGTTCGGTGCCCCTGGCGCCTGCGTTGGGCCCCATCTGAGCACGGCGTCCCGGAGACCTCCCTGGCCGCTCGCAAGAGCTGTTCGTAAGACTGTCTCCAGCTCATATGCTGACTCGGTACAGATCACCTTGCCGATCTGGCGCAGCGTCAGCAACGTAAGAGGCGTGTTCCCCAACAGGCGCGTATCCTGAGCTGCGCACCGTCCGGCAGCATCGCCGGCAGCTGTGCGTCTTGGAGAGCCGGTTAGGACGGCTTCCCTGCTTGTCCGCGGGGTTGCAGTCCTGCAGTCAGTGACTCGCGGATTGTCTTCCTGCCCCCGTCGTCTGAAATCCCTCGGGCACTGTACCGATCGTTGCACAAATCGCAAAAATCCCGCATCCAATAGAACATGGCTGCGGGATTTTTAATGAAATGGTGGAGATGAGGGGAATCGAACCCCTGTCCGAAAGTTTGCCTGGGCAACTTTCTACAAGCTTATTGGTTTCCGTTTATTTCCTTCAAACAGCCCAAAAACCACAAGAAACTGTAAGAAGTAGCTTCATAAATACTGTGCCGCCGCAAAGCTTAGGCGGTACAGTTGCCCGTCTTAATTTGACTCCCGAACCGGTTCCAGACAGGAAAAGAACCGGCAGGAAGGCTGCCTAAAAGTTAGGCAGCAAGCAGAGCAGGCTCTGCATAAGTTTCGCTATCAGCGTTTGCTTTAGGTTGAACTTTGATAACGCAGAGTTTTCTACTGCGGCTTGCTTATCACCCTCACAACGACCTCCGTCGAAACCAGTGCATCCCCATGTCAGGAGCTACACACCTCTTTCGCGGTCGCGCCGGATTGCCTTCTCTTTGAGGTCCTGACGCTTGTCGTAGAGATGTTTTCCCTTGCAGACCCCTATCTCAAGCTTCACGCGCCCGTTTTTCAGATACATCTTCAGCGGGATCAGCGTATAGCCTTTCCGCGCCGCCAGGGCCGTCAGCTTGAGGATCTCGCGCTTGTGCAGGAGCAGTTTCCGGACCCTGAGCGGATCCCGGTTAAAGATGTTGCCCTGCTCGTACGGACTGATGTGCAGATTGTGCACATATGCCTCACCATTCTTGATGTGCACGTACGAGTCGCGCAGATTGGTTCTGGCCTGCCGGCAGGACTTCACTTCCGTTCCCGCAAGCGAGATGCCTGCTTCGTAGGTGTCCTCGATGAAGTAGTCATGGCGCGCCTTCTTGTTCTGCGCCAGCAGCTTCGTGTGTTCCATGTGCTTTCCTTTCGGGATCGAACATGCAGTAAAAGCGCCGCTTCCACTAGTTACATTGTATCGGAATGGGCAGCAAAAGTCAAGCAGGCGCTGCCATGATTTCCTGCACCCGGGTGCGCAGAAGCTGTGCCCAGCGGTCGCTGGTCTCCTGGTTTGGGTGGATCCCATCCGCCGAGGCTTCCTGAGGCAGGTAGCCGTCCTCCCCTTTGAGCTCTGTCGAAACGTCCAGGTAATGTGCGCCAATCTCCTGCGCCATTGTGTAGAGCAGGATGTTGTACTCATTGATGCGGTCCTGATTGACCCCGAACCGGTTGCGCTGCGAAGTGCCGATTCCTACCGGCAGCACAGACTCAATATAGATCTCCGCGTTCGGCAGGTACTCGCGGGCCCGGGCAATCATATTCTTGTAATGCTCAATAAAGACGTTGCCGTCCGGCCAGCCGAGTTCATTGAGGCCGAAGGAAAAGAAGATCTTATCGTAATCTTTGCCGGCCAGCTCGTCTATGATGGCGCGGTCGCTGCCGGGCATCGTTTCCGTGAAAACAGAGTCTACCGTAAGGCCGGTACCGTACAGATAATCCGGCCCCGGCAGGGAGCCGTAAATGTAGAGAGCCTCTGTTGTCGAGCTGCCGATAATCACCGAATTGTTAAAGTCAGGCTCCGGTACCGGGGTGGGCTCAGGCGTCGGCTCGGGTGTGGGCTCCGGCGTTGTTTCCGGGGTAGGAACCGGCGTTGCGCTGGCAGATTCAGGCTCCGCCGACATCGTCTCTTCCGGGACAGCTGCCGGCAGAATGGCAGGGTCGCGCATGTCCTGCGGCGCAGAAACCGGATTCATCAGGGCAAGTATGGTAAGGCCGGCTGCGACGACGCCGCAGCACGTCACAACGGCCGCTCGCTTCCATTTACTCCGGTGTTCCCGGTAGCCCCAGAACTGCTCAAGGTCACTCCAGCTGCAGGGCAGGTCAAGCTCGTCAGGGCTCTTGGCGGGCTGCTGGCTGCTTGTGTCTCTGAGATTCTCTTGGCTCAACTTATCCTCAAAAATAAGGGACGCATAAAGCATCCCAGGTAGTCAGATATGGTCTTTCGCTGTCTCAGTGTACCCGCTCGCCGGTACGCTGACAACTTCACTGCTCCAGACGGCGGAAACGCTGGATGGCTTTGCGGGTTGTTTTGGCAAACGGCTTATCCCGCAGCCGGAATTCGGCAATCTGTTCATGCGGTGCCACCCGTCCGTTGAGATCGTCAATCACGGACTGGATCTTGCCGCGCTGCACCTCCGCTGCGGCTCCCGCCGCCGGCGTTTCGCTCATGTAAATCTCCGCTGCCAGGCGCTGGTAGGAACCGTCTGCCTCCTGCGGGGAGTAGATGATGACTTCCTCAATCAGCGGGTGCTCAGCAAGCTGTCCTTCGAGGTCTTCCGGGTGCACGTGGTGACCGCTCGAGAGGGCAATGAGATCGGTCTTGCGACCGGTCAGGTACAAGTAGCCGCGGTCATCCATGTAGCCGAGGTCGCCGGTATGGAACCAGCCGTCCCGCACCGCAGCCTCCGTGGCTTCGGGGTCCTGGTAGTATCCCACCATGACGTTGGCACCTTTGACGCAGATCTCCCCTTCGCCGTCCTCGTCGTTGAAGTCCGCAAGCTGAATCTCGCAGCACGGAATCGGCAGACCAATCGAGCCGTACTCGCCGTCGCGGCTGAGGTTGACGGAAACAAGCGGCGCACACTCGGTCATGCCGTAACACTCCACGAAATCAAAGCCGAGACTGTCAAAGGTCTGGGCGTACTCGGCCGGCAGGTGACCGCCACTGCAGAGTATGTGCTGGAGATTGCCGCCCTGCTGGCTGCGGACGTCCTCAAACATGGATTCACGGCGGTCGTCGCCTTTGGCAAGCCGCCCCGCACTCTGCCGCATGCGGGAACGCAGGTCCTCGCCGCCCTGTTTGAGAATCCGGCGCCGCATTTTCTCCACCTGCCGCGGTTCGAGGAGGACCGTCTCCGGTGCGAACAGACTGATCGCCTCGCGGACTTTCTGGCTGCCGCCGAGACACACCGTGGTGCCGTTACAGAGCATCATGATCACGCCGAGCGTGAGCGCATCTGCGCGGTGCACAGGTAGCATAGAAAGACAGGTGTCGCCAATTTCCAGCAGGCTCAGTGCGCTCGAGGCGGCCGCCGCGATGTTTTCACGCGAAAGCTTGACGCCCTTGGGAGCACCGGTCGTTCCGGCAGTAAAGACAATCGCGGCCAGTTCCCGGGATCCCGTATCCCGTTTGAGGTAGGCAGAAGCAGCCTCGAGGCCTGCCTGGACCAGGGAATCGAACGGGAAGACCTTGAGGTTGTCATACTCGCCTTCCGTCGGGATGAAATACCGGACCTCTGTCAGAGGCAGGATTTCCCGGATGATATCGGCGGTGGAGGGCGAGAAGACCAGAGCCTCGACACCGCTCTCTTCTATGACGCTTCTGATGTCAGCAGGCGGAAGCTTTTCGTCGATCGGCACGATCACACCGCCGCCGCAGACCTGGGCAAAGTAGGCTGCGATCCACTTGACACTGGTGTCGCAGAGCAGGCCGACCTTGCCGTCAAGCAGGCCGAGTGTATCGAACGTGGCGCCAAGTCCGCAGACCATATCGTGGAACTCGCGCGCGCTGGTTGCCCGGATGCCGCCGCTGCCGTCCGCTTCCCGGAAGAGATCACGGTCGCCGTATGTTTCCTCCAGACCGCCGAGGATCTGTTTGAACGTTGTATATGTCTGCACTGGCCGCGGAGTGACCGCCATTTCATTCCTCCTCTGTTATCTGACGCGCATACCGGCTGCCGCCTGCAGCGCCGTCTCAAATTTCTTCAGACAGTCCTGCAGACTGTACTGGTCCATCACGTCCTGACGGGCGTGGAATCCCATACTCTCACGCAGTTCCTTTTCGTTTGCCAGCTCCAGCATCTTACTGGCGCAGCGGTCAACATTGCCGGTTTTTACCAGGAAACCGGTGACGCCATTCAGAATATATTCGCTGGCACCGTCCGTATCGCTGGAGATGACCGGCACTTCACACGCCATCGCTTCAATGGCACTGATGCCGAGGCACTCCTCGTCCGGCATCTGCACAACCACATCGAGCGTGTTGATCACGCCGGGCATGTCCGCATTACGGACCCAGCCGAGGAACTCCACTTTGTCAGCAATCCCGAGCCTTTCGACCAGAGCCCGCAGATCCGGCAGAGCAGGTCCGCCGCCGACCACGCGAAGCAGGGACGGCATGCCTGTCTGTTCGCAGAACTTGGCGTATGCCTCGATGACGTAGTCCACGTGGTCATAATATTCCAGCGATTTGAGCGAACCGAATGTGAACGCATTCGGACGCGGAATCTTCATTGGGCGGAACAGCTCCATGTCGACGCCAAACGGCGTGACGAAATACTGCTGGTCTTTCTTGCAGATTTCCTTCATGCGGGTGATGACGTTCGCCGCCGTCGCGCAGACAGCGTCAGCATCTGCAATGACGCTTGCGAGGAGCTTTTTCTGCCCTGCCTTCATCCCGTTCATCACGTCCACACCGGTCGAGACCAGCAGCACGTGATCCAGCTTCGCTCTCTGGGCCATGACGCCGTAGGTGAGGATGTCGAAGACAGCAACAGCCTGAAAGTCCTCTTTCGCTATAAAAGAGCGCAGCTCCGGGGCATCCTTCTTGATACCGCCAGCCGCCTCCGGGTACGCCAGGTAGACGACTTCCACATTGCGATGGATTTCACCGCGTTCATCTTTCTGATTCGGCATGGAATACAGGAAGACCGTATTACCGCTGCCGGCCAGGGCGTTGACCCATTTGATCACGTGCGGCGAGTCCGCAGCACCTACAACTGCTATATTCATCAATCTCTCCTCAGGTGAGTGAAAGGTTACCGAGCCGTGCCACAGCCCGTTCCGTATTTTCTCTGGTGTTGAAAGCCGTCAGGCGGAAGTAACCTTCTCCCGCACTGCCGAATCCCGCTCCGGGCGTTCCGACCACCTGCGCCTGGTTGAGCAGCAGATCAAAGAAATCCCAGCTCGGCATGCCGTTCGGCGTCTGCAGCCAGACGTAGGGACTGTTCACGCCGCCGTAGGCCTTGATTCCAATCTTTGCCAGCCCATCCAGAATGATGCGGGCATTTTTCAGGTAGCGGTCAATGACCTCAGTGACTTCCGCTTCACCCTGCGGCGTGTATACTGCCGCCGCACCGCACTGTACAATATAGGAAACGCCGTTAAACTTGGTCGTCTGCCGCCTCAGCCACAGATCATGCATGGAAACCTTGGTTCCGGATGCATCCTGCCCAAAGACAGTTTTCGGAACAACGGTGTAGGCACAGCGCGTGCCGGTGAAGCCCGCTGTTTTCGAAAAGCTGCGAAACTCAATGGCGCAGGTTTCTGCTCCGCTGCACTGGTAAATCGTGTGCGGAATGTCCGGCTGCGTGATGAAGCGTTCATAAGCTGCATCAAAGAGAATCAGAGCCCCCGTGTCGCGTGCCCAGTCCACCCATTTCTGGAGCTGCAGTTGATTGAGCGCTGTACCGGTCGGGTTGTTGGGGGAGCACAGATAGACAACATCTACCTTCTCTTTCGGCAGTGCGGGGTCAAATCCGTTTTCTGCGGTGCACGGCAGGTAGACGATCTGCTTGTACTGTCCAGCTTCTTTATTATATGAACCGGCCCGTCCAGCCATAACATTTGTGTCGACATACACCGGGTAAACCGGATCCGTCACAGCAACGCGCGATGAAGGCGAGAGCAGTTCCTGGATGTTGCCGGTATCACACTTTGCCCCGTCTGAAACGAAGATATCATCTGCCGAGATGTCCGCGCCCAGAGCCTTGTAGTCGTGCTCTGCAATTGCATCGCGCAGAAAGGCGTAGCCCTGCTCCGGCCCATAGCCGCGGAAAGTGTCCCGCGAAGCCATCTCATCTGTCGCCTTCTTGATGGCCTCGATCACAGCCGGCATCAGCGGCTCCGTTACGTCGCCAATACCAAGCCGGATGATATCGGCATCTGGATGTGCCTGTTCATAGGCGGCCACCCGGCTGGCAATCTCAGAGAAGAGATAACTGCCCTGCAGCTCGCCGTAATTGCTGTTTACTTCAAACATAAATGCTCCCTTTTCAGTTCTCTGCCCGTTTGACGCGCTGCGCCGTCATTTCGTCCCATTCCCGGCATTTTTGTTTGGCGCCGACGACGGAGCTTTCTTTACTGTTGCCGTCTGCGCCGCCGCGTCGTCATCCCCGTCCCGCTTCAGGATAACGTTCTGATATGGGTAAGGTATTTCAATTCCATTGGCATCAAAGGCCTTCTTTACCGCCAGACGCAGGTCCGAGAGGGCCTTAAACCCGTCCGAAACAGTCCTCGTCCAGACCCATGCCCGCAGATTGACACTCGATGAGGCCAGTTCCTGCACACGTACAGTCACTTCCGGATCGCCCTTGGCAATCTGCTCCTTCGTCCGCTGGTCCACATACTCGGGCTGTTTGGCAACCAGCTCTGCCATAATCTGCATAGCCTTATCTATATCGCTGTCATACGACACGCCAACGTCCAGGAAATTGTTCACCGACGGAGCGGAGCCGCTGGCGGTGTGCTGCGGGCTGCGCTTCACAACACCCTGATCCATCGTGCTGTTCGGAATGACAATGCTTTTGTTGTTGGCATCGCTGATCACAGTATGCCGCAGAGTGATGGCCGTCACGGTACCGGAAACAACCGGCGAAGAGCTCATAAGCTCAATGTATTCCCCAACCACAAACGGTTTGCCTAGGATGATGGACATACCGCTGAACAGATTCCCGAGGGATTCCTGCGCGGCAAGACCGACAATGACGCTGGCAATACCGCTGCTGGCAAGCAGCGCACTTCCAAGATCCTTAAGCGGTGTGATGGTCACCAGAATACTGAAAACTGCCAGTACATAGATGAGCGTCCGGATCAGACGGTAGAAGAAGCGGAGTGAGCCGGTCAGACGCTGACTGAGCGTCTTTTTAACAATCCAGAGTCCAAGTGCGGTGATTGCCGCTACAATCAGCGTGTAGACAATTGTGCCGGCAAAGCCGAGCTCAAAGGTACTGCTCTGCCACTTCTGCAGAGCGTCCCAGAGATTCTCGGCGGCATCTGATGGGTTCGAGACTGTATCAGCCACCGCGGAAGCCAGCGGGCCCGGTGTTAATGTTGGACTTGCAGACGGAGTCTGCGAAGCTGCAGCGCTGGATGATGCCGTCGCGCTGGCTGCCGCGGATGCTGATCCGGACGGCGCAGCACTCTGAAGTAGTGTCGTCAGTGCTCCGAGCATTGGGGCTCTCCTAGTTTTATATAGTAGAATCTGAATCGTCAGGTCTTTCAGAACAGCAGGCTGGCCAGAGCACGCAGCACTTCCGAAACCTGCTTCAGCCGATCTTTCGGACAATCAGCTGCGCTCATTATACACCGATGCCGTAAGCGGCGCGCTTTCTGTGCCCGCCGGCTCCGCAGCGGCCCACCCCGGTAAAGAAATTCGCAAAATGGCCGATAAAAATAGTATGATAGGCTAAAGAAATGACTGCCAGCCGGCCAGAAAGGAGAACGATATGCTGCGGCCCGATGGAATCTCAAAAAACCGGATCCTCCGGATTCAGTCGCCTGTCCGTCCTGGCGGCCAGTATCCGAATTATCATGTTGATTATCAGCCCGGCGCGCAGCAGGCACCATCTGATGAAATCAACAGGGAGCTTGAACTGCGGCGGTTCCGGGATCAAGTGTACCGCCGGCTTGACAGTATGCCCTCGCACTATACAGTGGAAAGCTTTGCTGTAGACATATCGGAAGACGGCTTTGCTGCCATGTTCGATGATTCCCAGTACTACTCCCAGATTCTGGGACAGATCCGGCGGGAATTCAGCACGTCCTATGCACCCCGCCGCGTGCGCGTGCATATTCAGGTCGGACACACGTTCGACGAATACCAGGTGCACTCCTGGGCGTCCGCCTATGCAGGTGACTTTGAGATCTACGCGAAGCACAGCTTCTACCGCCGTGCACCCGGCGCCGCGCCAGCTTCTGCAGCCTCTGACAGCAGTCTTGGACCATCTGCCTACGATATCTACCGGGATCATCTGCAGATGCAGTTTGAGAAATTTGACCGGCACCCGCCGCAGAATGCACCGCAGCCGCAGGAGAAGACACATTCTGTCTACGAGGAGATGGGCTACGAAGATGCTGAGCCGGAGAATCATAACTTCGAGGGCTGAGCCACGGAAAGAGGGACAGTTTGGACTTCACGGCCATTGATTTTGAAACGGCCAATTACAAGAAAACCAGTGCCTGCAGTATCGGCATTACGACTGTAGAGAACGGCAGGATTGCCGGCACAGAGCATCATCTGATCCGTCCGTATCCCGATTACTTTACGGCTTCCAACATTGATGTGCACGGCATTCGGGCAGCAGACGTCGCAGACGCACCGACCTTTGATGAGCTATGGCCGCAGATCCGGCATCACTTTGACGGACGTATTGTCGCAGCTCACTGGGCCTCTTTCGATATGGGCGTCCTGACGTCCGTCCTGGACCATTACGGACTGCCGTATCCGGAAATGGACATTATCTGCAGCTGCCTGATGGCGCGATCGGCCTTCCCGCAGCTGGCAAACCATAAGCTGAACAACGTCTGTACGTATCTCGATATCCCGCTTCAGCATCACCGGGCAGACTCAGATTCGGCCGGCAGCGCTGCCATCATCCTCGATGTCCTGAAACGACGCGGAATTGAGACTCTGGACGATATAAAGCGGAAACTCGGGGTTATGCCAGGCAGCATGCACGGCGGTAAATACATCTCTGCAAAGGGCCCGCGCGGCCGCAGAAAGAGGCAAGTATGAGCAAGACAATCAAGAAGAAGATGGGGCGCTATCATGTGGAGATTTATCCGACACAGGCAGAAGGGACTCCATTTGTCTATACAAACTCTTTCATGGAAGCGGGCGGCGAGCTCATAAAGCTGGCCGAAAAAGAAGGAGCGCCGCCGTTTCAGCTGATTTCGATCTCGCATCTTGACTGGGATGTGGATCTCTCCCCGTGGCCGGCCCCGTCCGTTATTTCGCGTGACGACAATTTCCAGGGGCATGCCGATATGTTTTGTGATTTCATCACTGGTGAGGTAGTGCCGTTTGCAGAACAGGAGCTTGGCGAAAAACCAGCTGTGAACGTTCTGGCCGGCTACTCTATGGCCGGACTCTTTGCTTTGTATGCCCCGTACCGCACAGAGATGTTTGACAAGCTGGTCTGCGCCAGCGGTTCAGTCTGGTATCCGAACTTCGTGGAGTACGTCAAGCAGCATCCATATCCAAAGAAGCCAGCCTGCATCTATCTGTCTTTAGGAGACAAGGAGACGCACACCAAAAACCCTTATTTGCAGACCACGCACACCTGTATGACAGAGCTTGAGGCATGCTTTCTTGGAGCCGGCATAGACACGGTCTTCGAGACGAATGAGGGCGGCCATCATGATCACGCAGTGCGCCGCGAAGCGCGGGGCATAATCTGGGCGCTTCGAGCGAAGCGCGAACAGGTGTAATTTCATAGGGTTAATTAGATGTAGTCGCCGACAGCAGTGAAAGTGCAATTAGCGCACACCCAGTTCAAGAGCCAAACATATTCGCTTCCGTTGGGAGCTGCGTTACAGCTCAAACTCTAATTATACTGGCGGTCGACAAGACTTGCCTTCGAATCGTGCAGCCTCGTGCTTGGGAAACGGAAGAAGCTACTACAAGTTGGCAGATGTTACAGCTCACCAGTATAACAACAAATACGTTGCGGTGCAGCATCCTCGTTTTTTCGTTTGTCGCAGAGACCGAAGAATGGCTATTCATCAATCATAAACTGCACGTCAGCGACCGATACCGCTTCTAGCGGTCTCCTGTGTTATGACAGATTGCGAAAGTGTGGTTGAAGACGGTTCGCAGGATGAGGCGTTCGAAGGTTGAGCCAGTACGGCAAAGATGATGATCAAAACCACAGTGATTATGACGGCGATTAAAAGGATACCACGCCCGCGCTTACGAGCCATGCCTGACGAGGACGAAATGGTCGCCCATAGACCACCGCTGCGGGACAATTCTAACGTTTCGTTATTTTGCTTTAATCCGAGCGCAGCACTGAGAGCGTCGAGATCTGTTCGATCTGAATTCAGAAACAAGACCGTCTTGTTTGCAGCAGTGCTAGGTGCCCCCTGTAACATGGTGTCAGGGCGCATACGCAGCAGCGGCGCTACCTTATCGCTCTGGATCAAATAGCCGAATTGATCTTTGCGATCTATAACGATCGTATCACGGAGTGCATCTGCCATATCCTTGGCATCATACTTGGCTCCATTCATCCACCGAGCGTACTCAGCCTCAGACGCGAAGATAATTGCCAGATTCATGCTGAACTCGACGGGCTCTCCGTCGATCACTGCAGTCGACTCAAGATCTTTGAGAAGAACGAAATATCGCGCCTCTGTGGCTTCGCCCGGCAACTGGCCTGTTGCAATCTTGACATACCCAGACTCAAAGCAATCGCGCACAAAGCGAGGAACACCTTCCTTGCGCAGACTCACTGTTCTGCGACCATCACCTTCTCCTGTCGGGCCATCATACTTTAATGATCCCATTACAAAACCGACAGGAGATCGAGTGTACGAACAATAGTAGACTAAAGTCACAGACATCGTGTACCTCATGCGCACGTAAAGAATATGCGAGTCAAGTTGGCCGTCAGGGATGCGAAGCTCTGGATGCACTTCTTTAGGGCGAGCTGTGATGAAGCAATCATTTCATGGCGCCTTTTTCTTTAGGCGATCTCTTAACTTGCGACCAAATCGATTTCGATCTCCAAGGGACATAACGTACTCAACTACCGCAGACATATCGGATCCCACCTTTTGCGTTTTTCTAGCTGGCAGAATGGTGTTATCTGAACGCTTAAATTCGACGCTAGAGATGGGTGAGCTGAATGTAGCCGAAAGAGCATCGGGTGTTGTTGCGTTGGAAGATAGCCAAACTGTTGTTTTTTGACTCGATGGATGTTCGGGAAACAAACTGCTGAAATCAGCCTGACAGAGATCTAAAAGCCGGTCCGCGCGCAATTCATACCCAAATGCACTGTGTGTATCTGTCCGAATCGTGGCCGCGATCGCGGTCGCAATATCATGCTTGGATTCCTGCATTGATCCTGAAAACCATCTCTCATATTGCGCTCTATCGTTTGTTTCCATCGCGATGTTCAAATCGAATATGAGCGGCGGATCACAGTTAGGCGAAATGTGATCCAGTCCCTTTATCAATAGAAAGTAGCCGCATTGATGATTGTCGAACCCAATGCAGGAGCCAGCGGCTCGTGAAATCAGACTAGACTCGAAACAATCACGCACAAATACTGGGATTTTCCCCATTTGAAGTGCGCAGGTATGATCCTGTTCATAGGTCTGCCGCTTCGACGCTGTTACCTCAACACTTCCAAGCAAAAAGCCAACTGGTGATGCTGTGTATGAGCAGTAGTAGTAGGCCTTAGTCATATGCAGTATATCTGCATCTTCTAGCGTGCGTCAGACAGCACTGTGTACCCATCACCGTGCCGTTTCATCCGTTCGCGGATAGTTTCGCCCTGATCCAGGTAGTCGCCAGCGGCTGGCCACTTCAGAACAGTCTCCTGCCACCACGCACCAAGTACGTCGAGAAGCTTCCAGCCCGTCTTTCCAAGATCGCGCGCCGCAGCCGCTTGCTTGAGCACGTGATGCAGGATGTACAGAATCGGCTGTTCGCAGTACATCGGATCCGGCTTGTCCACGCTTCTATCTGGAAAGTTAAAGAGTTCTTTGCAGGGGAAATGATATTGTTCGTGCATTTCGTAGGTACCGTCTTCGTTGCGACCAAATCTGCTGAAGGCTGCCCCTCCGAGTGTAAGAATCGGTGCAATAACCAAAGTTGTCTTCGAACGCATGCCATCGGAAGAAGGCTTCTCTAGGTTCTGGATGAGCTGCCCGTACGATTCACGCACTCGTGCAGACACTTCATCCATGCGACGCTCATTATAATATCTTTCGCATTTGAGCGGAACGAAAAGAACTAATTGAGGGCCCCGGGCCGGATCTGCAAACTTTGTCTTCACAATCAGAGACGTAATCTTGGAACAGACGTTTCTCTCTTCATTGTACTGTCCCTTCTCTTCCATCAAGTAAGGCGTATCGATGGCGATAACAAGAATTCTGCTTTTTTGCATCATCTTTGCAAGCGCTTTTTCGTGCTCTATGTCAATCGGATCATCCAGCCACTCTCCTGGATAGTCGGCGAAGTTAACCCTAATTCTACTCTTCTTTCCGTTCAGGCCTACATCAAACGAATACGTCGTCTGCTCCTTTGTTCCAATCTCGTGGTCCGTTGTGAAGCTTGGCTGCCTAAGTCGGTTCAAGAAGAAAGTGTTCGCCTCCTCCTTCTTTTTCGTAAGGTCACGAAGAGAGACGTCGTCCGCTGGAACAATGGTGAGTGGGGTGTCGCGCATGGCATTATCAAATGAAGATTGCATGGCTGCCAGAACGCTCGTCTTCCCACATCTGCGGCCACCAATAACCATAACATCAAGGTCAAGATCCGAATCTTTTGTCACTTTCATAGAGTACCGCCTCCTGAACTATGCGATTAGTCGAGTTTGAAGAAGCTTCCCGTATTGTTCACGCGGAGGCTTTCCGTGATTTCTCGCCACGTTTCTGCCTGATCGGCAGCTCTTGCTTTTGCATGATACTCGTCAGGCCAAATCATAGGAATCATCTTTCCATACAGACGTTTCCACTCGTGCTCCACAGATCGCCCTGTTTCATCTTCCATATCAATTGCTCGATCAGCAAAATCACGTAGAACTGCATACATGGCAGTGTTCGGAAATTCGTAGTAATCATCAAGTGCCGCCCGGATACCCCTGTGCACCCTTTCAACTGCGTCCTCCAGCACTTCCCGCATCTCTTTTGCGAGTTCATCGACGTCATAAGGAGCATTCATGAGGGCAGGCACTTGCTTCTTTTCGCGCCAGTCGATTGGTGCTAAAGCGCTACGCACCTTGTAGATCAGAAAGTTCTCAACACGCAGATCAAAATCGATGAGCGGCTGGATGGCGCCACATAGCAGTGGATATTGCTCCGCTTGCAGACGATCACGCAACTGCTCAAGCCAGGCATTCGGACCATCATCACAGCCGTCACCAATCAGTTGCCCCAAGCGCCCTTTGTCCGATCTCGCGAGAACATCAACGACACTTTGTTTCATGCTAGAGATAACAGAATCTAGGACAGTGTTGAGCGCCAGAAATTCGTCTATAATTCTAAGGCGCGTTTCTGTAGCCAAGTCGCGCAGAATCTCGTGCTGATCTTTCGCACCGTTGCCCAGTGCATGGATGATCCGCTCTTGCGACGGAATGCACAGAAACACGCGCCTCAGGCATTCTTCAGCAGATGCAGCAAGCTCTCCGCATGGCTCGCCCATTTGCTCCTGTCTAAGTTCGTACAATCGACGCAGCTGCCTAGCGGTCTTTCCGAACAGGTTGTCGATCTGCGGTGCAAACTCGTCGCGCATTTCCAGACTCACCGTGGCTCCCACGGCACGCTCCACTTGTGCAACAATCGACCTATAAGTGTCAGCAAGGTCTGCGAGGCTCGCTCTGGCTCTGCTCAGAATCAAATCGTCGATCTGATCAAGTTTTGCTGTCATCTGGCTCAGAACGGGTCGAAGGAGGCTTGCTTCCACGTCCTGCTGATCGCTGCAATTAACGTTGAGAAACTGTGCTACCGGCACGACAAACGCATGAATAAGAAACGATGAAATTCGTTCGCGCATGCAAGAACGAAGTGGCGGCACGTTGCTTGACAAAGTAGGAACAGCTTGTTCTGTGCATTGTGCTCCGAATCGATCTGTAGTATTACTTAAGGTACATATCGATATCGGAGGGAAGGCAGATGAAGCAGCAGTTCGATCCACCGGTAGTGCCTCAGAAGGAGACACTGAGCGAAATCATGA
>JAAUYQ010000075.1 GCA_014805015.1 Clostridia bacterium
CATTGGGAAACAAATTGATGTCTGTCAGGAACTCGATCTCGCTATTCCGAAAGGGTGTGAACCTATATACATAAAATCGCGAAAGCGTAATCCAAAATCGTGACTTCACGCACTGAATTCTACAGAAAAAAACGTGAAAAAGTCAGGATTACAAAGATACCTGAATGCGACATCAACGGCATGATGAAATATCCGAAACGTCGGCTGCGAAAGCATGCCTGTGACGAGGTGGGAATGACTGAAGTCGCGCAAGAGCCCAAAAAAGACCTCGGAAGACAGTTTCTAGCTATTTTCCGAGATCTTTTTTGTCCGGGCCGAAAATGCTGCGGATGCCGGGTTTTATCTGGCCGCCACAGAATGTGCCGGACTTTTCAGCTGCTTTTACAGCCAGGGCTTTTGTACTAACCGGCAGATTCCTTTGCAACGTCCAGGAAGCCAGTCACGATGGAGAGCGTGCCGCAGCCCGATATCAAGCTGCGCTGGATCCATACCCAATCAAGCCCTACTGCATTTCCCAGGCATAGGTCACGGGACGCAGCGTCTTCGTCTCCTGCCCGGTTGTAAGCGAACATATAATGTAGAGAAGATTTTCAGCAGGCGAAGACACAATCCGCTCAGAGCGGCTTGTGCACAGAAGCTGAGATACTTCGCCTAGACGGCAGGCGTAGAGAGCGAACGGATACTCCTCACTGTCTGCTTCTGCAGAGAGAACTGTATACAGCAGCTGATTCGTGTCTGCTGCAAACATGAACGAATTCACTTCGACGTTCTCCTGTACTGTCTGAATCATGGCTCCCGTGGCCGGGTCCATGAGGACCAGATCGAAACGCATGTCCATCTCGTCAATCATCTGCATCTGCAGGACGGCTAGCGTCGTCCCGGCAGCGTCAATCCGGCAGTCTATGCCGGGTCCGAGCGGCGTGCGCTCGCGTGTCTGCAGATCGAGGACGTACACAGTCATATCCGTCTGATCGGCAAAGTAGATCTTCCCGTTAGCATACGAAATCGGAGATTCCGCTCCCGTTCGCTCCTCTACAGACTCCACTCGCGGCGAATCCTCAGCACGATTGAAATCATAGGTCAGCAGCTCCAGGGACTCCGCGGTCCCGCTCATTGCACAGATGACGTTTGTATGTGGCAGCCAGAGAAAGGAAACCGTATAATCACCAAAGCCTTCCTCGCCCAGATTCCGCAGATCCCCTGTCTGCATATCGTAGACAAACAGCAGCTTACTTTCGGCTCTGGCATCCAGAATGGCAAGGTAGCGACCGTCCGGAGAGACCTCCGCCTCCTGGATGTCGTAGAACCGTTCCTGGGTGACCGGTGTTCCGGGACGTCCGCCGCTCCGCATCCAAAGCTCTTCCTTGACCACGTCCTCCGCATCCTGGCCGTCGCTGGGCGCATACGGCACGGCATAGTACATAATGCCGTCCTCGGTCTGCGTGAGCCAGACACCGTCCTCAAGCAGCACCGGCAGTTCCAGCGGCTCTCCGTTCACTTCAATCACGGAAACACTGGACGCCATGGCCCGGCTGCCCATGCTCTCTACGGGTGGCAGCTCATCGGTGCGCATGGAGAAGACATAGAATGAGTCCCGCGGCACAGTCTCCGGGATCTGCTCCATGGCTTCCTGCATGAAGGACTCCGCTTCCACCTGTGAAGCGAAGGGCTTCGAGATCAGTATCCTGGAACTGAAGCCGTCGCACATGGTCGGCGCAAAACCGAGCGTGTCCGGGATCAGACCGCGCTCAAAGCTGGAAAGCGCATTGAGCCCGACATACCAGGCGGTGCGCGCGGCCACACTCCGCGGTGTCAGCTCCAGCGTCAGCACAGAGCCAGACGCATCGCACTCTACTGTTACCGGCTGGGAAAGTTGCAGATACACAAGCTGCGTATCGCTTCCGGTGAGGTCGCAGGCAAAGATACCGTCGACCACACTGTTCGCGAAGACAGTGCCGGTACTGGCATAATCAGAAAAGCCAATATTGAGCGCTATCTGTATGCGGGCCGGGTCGTACAGCTGTGTAACGGAATAAGTCGGGACCGCGGCAAGCTTACTTTCATCTACCCCAGCATGACGGGATCCATTGATAAAGTTCAGATGCACAACGGTCTTATCGCCCTGCATCTCAACAGAGATCTCTCTCAGATTGGCCGTTTCCGGCAGCGCGTCATCCCCGCCGCTCATACCGGCCGGCGTGGGCGTCGCCGGTTCCGGGAACTCGGCGCAGGCAGTGAGCATGAAAAGAAAGGCCGCGGTAAGCGCGGCCACCAGAATCCGTTTTCCCGTGCGCCGGCTCATACCAGCTGCCTCTTGCTTTCCTGCAGCCTGCGCATGACTTCCTCCTCGTCACAGAAGTTTACGCGGCCGTCCTCATAGAGGACATCGCCGCCGCAGATCGTGGTCGTGATGCTCGTATCCATGGCCGAATAAACGAGTGATGAAAGATCATCCCAGTGCGGGCTGAACCGGATGGTTCCGGTATCGACAATAATCATATCGGCATTCCAGCCGGACTCAAGGCGCCCGCTCCGGATGCCGATTTCAGAGCAGGCCGCTGCCGATACCATATCGAGCATCTCTTCCGGTCCAAAGACAGCGCTGTCGCCGGTCATGCCTTTCTGCAGCAGAGACGCGACATCCATTTCACTGGCCACAGACAGCCGGTTGTTTGAAGAGGCGCCGTCCGTTCCAAGTGCCACAACCATTCCCTGACGCCGCATTTCCGTGAGCCGCGGCAGGCCGCTCCCGAGCTTGAGGTTGCTGCGGACACAGGCCGCCAGGCAGGCTCCCTTGGAAGCAAATACACGCATATCATCATCTGTCATGTGCACGCCGTGGGCCGCAATAAAAGGGCCGTCCATGAGACCCATGGAAGCAAAATACGCTGTCGGCGTCATGCCCGTCTCGCGCAGACACTGCTCGTGCTCTTCGCGCGTCTCGGACAGGTGCGTATGAATGCCGGTCTGGTAGTGCCGGGCCAGTTCTCCGATTCTCGCTACCACCTCATCGTCCGTCGTGTACTGGGCATGCGGGGAGAAGAAGACCAGGATGCGGCCCTGCCCATTCCACTTCTGGAAGGCTTCTTCGGCTTCGCGAACCTTCGCCTCCGTCTCCTCCGGGCTGCCAAAGCGGGAGACAATGCCGCGGGCAAGCACCGCCCGCATGCCGCTCTGCTGGGCGGCTCGGGCAATGGCGTCCACATGATCGTACATGTCATTGAAGCCGGTAATGCCCGCCCGCACCTGTTCACACATGGCAGCCAGGGATGACCAGTAGGCCATCTCATCAGTCAATTTGGCTTCTGCCGGGAATATTTTCTCATGCAGCCATTCCTGGAGCGGCAGACCCTCGGCATAACCGCGCAGGATATTCATCGCCACATGACTGTGACTGTTAAAAAAACTGGGAAGTACCAGGTTATTCTGAGCATCAATTGTGCGATCCGGGACCCACTCCGGCTCTTTGCGCGGACCGGCATACGTGATGATCCCGTCTTCCACATGGATACTCGCGTTCGGCTGAATCTCCCTTTTATCCCCGTTCGTCCAGAGGCGGGCATTTTCTATCGCAAGGTTCACGACTGACCGTCCTTGCCGTACAGATACTCTTTCTGGGCTGCAGTAAGAACGTCCACTGCTCCGCCAAGATTCTGCAGCTTACGCACGGCCACGCTCTCGTCGAGTTCGTGCGGAAGGTTATAGAGGCCCGGCTTCAGCTGCCCTTTATGATCCAGGAGATATTTCTGAGAGAGAAACTGCACAGCGAAGCTCATGTCCATAATCTCTGCCGGATGACCGTCGCCGGAAGCCAGGTTGACCAGTCTGCCGCCAGCGAGCAGGTTCAGAACCCGGCCGTCCGGCATCACATAGCCTTCAATATTCTGGCGCACTTCCTGATGCGATACGGCCAGCTTCTCGAGATCCGTCACGGAAATCTCGCAGTCAAAGTGTCCGGCATTCGCGAGAACAGCGCCATTTTTCATCACTTCAAAGTGCCGGGTGGTAATGACGTCCTCGCAGCCGGTAACCGTAACGAAAATGTCACCTCGTGGAGCGGCATCATCCATTGTCATCGATTCAAAGCCGTCCATCACAGCTTCCGCGGCCTTGATAGGGTCAATCTCTGTTACAATAACCCGGGCGCCGAGAGCCGCAGCCCGCTTGGCTGTCCCTTTGCCGCACCAGCCGTAGCCGGCCACCACGACCTGCTTACCGGCCACAATGAGGTTGGTCGTGCGGTTGATGCCGTCCCAGACAGACTGACCCGTGCCATAGCGGTTGTCAAAGAGGAATTTGCACTGGGCGTCGTTGGCTGCAATCACCGGTATGCCGAGCGTACCCTGTTTCTCCATTGCCTTCAGGCGCAGAATGCCGGTTGTTGTCTCCTCACTCGCTCCGATCACGTCCGGGATATTCGCCGCATACTTACTGTGCAGCGTCGAAACCACGTCGCCGCCGTCATCTACAATAAGCTGCGGCTTCAGCTGCAGAACGTCGTCAATATTCTGTTCGTATTCCTCCATCGTCTCGCCGTGCACGGCATAGACGTCCGCGCCGCCCTGCACAAGCGCAGCCACTACATCGTCCTGGGTCGAGAGTGGATTGGATGCACATGCAGCCACTTTGGCTCCGCACGCCTGCATTACCCGGATCAGGTAGGCCGTTTTTGCTTCCAGGTGGCAGCAGACGGCCATCTGCAGGCCGGCAAACGGACGGCTCCCAGCGAACTCTGTTTCGAGGCCCGTGAGCACCGGCATGTAGCTGCGGACCCAGTTAATCTTCTTCTCTCCAGACGGAGCCAGACGAATATCCTTAATTCTGCTCAATGTCCTCTCCCTCCAGCTGTGCTACAAGCTGCTTCAGATAGCGGGCAAACGGTCCTTTAAGCTCCGGATTTGCCAGCGCAAATTCGCATGTCGCCTCCAGGAAGCCCTGCTTGTCGCCCACATCATAGCGCCGGCCTTCAAGCTCCCAGGCATACATGGGCCGCTGCGTACACAACGTGTCAAGAGCGTCCGTCAGCTGAATTTCACCGCCGACGCCCTTCCCCGTTTCTTTCAGAATGTCAAAAATCTCCGGCGTCAGCACGTAGCGGCCCATTACGGCCAGATTCGTCGGCGCCTTATCGGGTTGCGGTTTCTCAACCAGCCCTTCCACCCGGCTCAGGTGTTCCCCGGCGGACTCCGCCCGGATAATCCCGTATTTGTTTGTGTGCGTCCAGGGCACAGCCTTCACGCCGACTACCGGAGCATCATACTCGTTGAAGACTTCGATCAGCTGTGCCAGCGCCGGTTTTTCTCCGGTCATGACGTCGTCGCCGAGCAGAACGGCAAACGGCTCATCGCCGATAACTTCCCGGGCGGTCATGACGGCATGCCCAAGTCCAAGAGGCTCTTTCTGGCGCACATAGATCATGTTGGCGAGGTTGCTGATCGCCTCCATCTGCGCGAGCTGCGCGTCTTTGTGTGCATCATCCAGCCTGACCTCCAGCTCCGCTGACTTGTCAAAGTGATCCTCAATGGCCCGCTTGGTGCGGCCGGTAATGATCACGATGTCCTCAATTCCGCTTTTCACTGCCTCTTCGACGATATACTGAATTGTCGGCGTATCGACAACAGGCAGCATCTCCTTGGGAATCGCCTTCGTAGCCGGCAAGAACCGGGTGCCGAGGCCCCCCGCCGGAATGACCGCCTTGCGGATTTTCATATCTTAATTATCCTCCCGGGGATCGTAGCTGCGTCCCCTGTAGTAGTCGTTGATCATATCCTGCATGAGGTCGCGCGTGTAGTTACTGAGCGCCTGCACACGTTTCGCCTTGCTCAGTTTACTAAGGCCAGGCACCTCTGAGAGTTCAATCGGCTTTCCTATTATAAGGCGGATTGTATGCCGGGTCGGAAACACAAATACCATGGGGACAACCGGCAGATTGTTGGAGATGGCAAAGTGAAATGCCCCGCTGCCGAATTCCCGCAGATTGGCCCCGCGCGGCTCGATCTCCCCTTCCGGGTACACGTGCAGTTTCCGTTTCGAGGTCGCCAGGCACTCATTCACCGCCTGGCAGAAGTAGCGGAAATTCCGCATGTCTTCCGGAAGCGGAATTGCTCCCATGATGTGATTGAACGTTCCGACAAAGACAACCTCCAGGTTGTGCTTGCGGGCAATCATGCGCGGCGTGACCGGCCAGAAAGCCTGGGTCACCATCAGCGCATCCAGGTCCTGTACATGGTTGGAAACCGTAATAGCCGTGCGTCCCCGGACGCTTTTCAGATTCTTGCGGCCTTCTATGTGGTAGTTAAATGTGTAGCGCAGAAACAGGTACACGAAGGGCATCACAAACAGATCCACCAGAATGTAGAGGATCTTCATGAAAACGCTGCGATTGACGTACTTGTAATCTTCGGTGAACCGAATCCGGAACAGCTTCCACATGCGCTCAGCTGGACCTTTGCGCTTATACTTCCGCTTCAGGTAGGAAGACCCTGACTCAGTCGTCCGCGGCTCACTGTTTCTGTCTATGTTCTCCATATGAACGGAGGTTATTCTCCAATGATTTTGATCATGATCCGCTTTTTGCGGCGGCCGTCGAACTCCCCGTAAAAGATCTGCTCCCACGGTCCGAAATCAAGCTGTCCGTCTGTTACCGCCACGACAACCTCACGGCCCATGATCTGGCGTTTCAAATGTGCGTCCGCATTGTCTTCGTATCCGTTATGACGATATTGGTCGTACGGCTTTTCCGGCGCCAGG
>JAAUYQ010000076.1 GCA_014805015.1 Clostridia bacterium
AATCTCAACGTCCTGCGTATCGGTGCTCACAGAAATCGTCTCTTCTGTGTCGGTGATGCTTGCTTCCTTCTCGTTAGAAGCACCAGCAAGACCCGCTACAGGCAGGATCGCTGTAATAAGGAAGGCGAGCACTGCAATGAGCGCTATGCCTTTCTTAAATCCTTTCATGTTTCCTCCTTCTTCTTTACAGAAGAGTAGTTTGTAGATCTTCATGTGAGCCCTAAGCTCAGCTTTGTGTGGAGTGATTGTCCTTTCTTTCTGACCCCAGACAGAATGTTGTTCGAGGATCACGTTCCAGCTTCCCGGACGTGCCGCTTCGATTTGGTCTGCTCCCTCCCTTACGGGACAGTTCTTCGGGAACAGCTTCTGGCTACAGAACTGGTATCCTGAGCCTTACAGCAGAACCGCTGCTGAACGCTTAAGCTCACTTCGGGGTTGGTTTCCGCAGACAAACAAAAAGACACAGTAAGTTCCGCTGTATGAACTGCGCTCGCTGGTCTTCACTCTGGGTATTCTCTTGTGGTGTCTGGGCTGAAGGTGGTCTTGGCAGGAAGAGAAGCCTCACAGCTTCGCTCTTGTTAGTCTCGTCTCCACCTGCTCAATTGCAGATGCGCGCGTGCGGATGAAGTGTCCCCGTTTTCTGCGGTTCGTTCTTTTGATTCGACCATACCCTCAGTCTAGGAAAGTACACCTTGCACTGCATAATTCTGCACATTTATTTGCTTTGTTCAGCGATTTCTCGAGATGCCACGATACAGATGAATTGCCATACCAGTACTTGATCCCTGCCGTTTGTGCTAGGATTAGCATCAATGCATCACAGATTAGGAAGAGTTGGTGCGTAAGCCCTGTTTGGTACAATTGCACGCATAAGAAATGTAGCACCGTTGCCACAAAACGACAGAGTATCGTTCAATGCCTCTAGAATCGCTGAGTTGGAGGTATTCAGCGGGCACCACCTTGTTGACTTGGGGCTGCGTAGGATTCCGAAGTCATTCTGTATTCAGACTCAAGTACTACTCACGAGTTTGCGATATAATAACTATACTGGTGGTCGACAAGATCTGCCTTTGAATCGCGCAGCCTCGTGTTTGGGGAAGAAGAAGCTACTACACAAGCTGGCAGATGTTACAGCTCGCCAGTATTGACCTGCAAGAATATTATGTGCAGCTAGATGAAGATGGTTGTTTGCTACTTGATTGAATCAGGCACTGTTCTTTCTGGAAACGCGGTTTCCAACTTCGATGGAGGACTGAAAAAATAGCACGCTACTACATATGTGTCGATGTCTCAGAAGAGAGATTGAGTTGCATTAAATACGCGGCGCATGTTCCTCGGATTGTTCTCTCGTGTCCCTATTGATGCAAATGAGCAGTTACTCATATACACCATGAAGCCAACGTGAATTCGGAAATCGTAGATAGCATCTTCTATACGTAAAAGGCTGAAATGAACATATGATTATGGTCGGGTCCGCTGGTTTGAGTATTACGATCTCTCTAAACCCAACAAAAGGAGTACTCACATGCCACAGATATCTGCGTTCACGCTCTGCTCAGAGATTGTCGACAACGTATCCGGTGAAGGAATCCTGGAGCCAGAGCTCAGAAATCCGCAGCCAGCACTACGTCCAAGATTTATCCCTACAGAATGCTCTTTTGGAGTCTATCTTGGCATACTGGGGATTGGGCCGGAATCGGACAATGAACTGGAGTTTCGTCTGGATGACGCAGATGGAAAGACAGTTACTCAAATCGGGCCGATAACTGTACCGACAACGGCGCCGGGCGGCGCTAACGTTCCCCCTGAGTACAGGTACGCGGCCTTCGTGCTGCGACTACAAAATGTTAACCTGGAGACGGAAGGAATCTACCAATTTAAAACACTCTACAATTGCAGGGAGCTTGAAAACAAACTGGTTCCCGTATATCGACAGGCAGAAACATCGTGAGCTCTATTGGAAACATATTTTGGTGCGATAGTTCCAACCAGTCGTGGAGGCCAGCAGCCTCCAGTCGCGCCGCCTCCGTTGCGAACCATCTTCAGTCGATAAGGTCTTCTTTTGACACGGCATCAGCAGCGCATCCAGACAACAGCTATAGTACCAGCGGGGTGACCGCGGTCTACCCGGCAAGGCTTACGGAAAGCGAGCGCCAGTTGGCGGCGGCAACGAAGTCACTTCGGGAAATTGAACTTCTCCCAGACGGCTGGAACGACAACGGAGCACCTGCCTTTTCGGATCGCATTGTAACGGAGGCGCGACACATCCTTCATATTCTGCAGCACGTACCATTCGTGATGCCGACAGCCTGTCCCAGCATTCAGATGACATTCGAAGAACCGCTCTTAGGATATCTGCAGTTTGATATGTTCGAGGATGGATCTGTTGAAAGATATCTCGAAGATCTCAATGGGCATACACAAGAAGATCTGATCGCGTGGCAGGAAATACCACAGGCTGTATCTGCATTCTATAGTGACCAGTTTCAAACCTGACGAGCTCTTTCTGAGAGGCACTTCGGCGCGAGACTGGCATGACGGGGTGCTGCAGTCTGGAGCTTTCCGAGACTCAAATGGATGTTCAGTTGTCCGGCTTGGCAACCGTCCACTGGCTGCGGGAGTCGTCTCACTGGCTAAGGAGCGGCAGCAAGCCGCCGTGGCAGTTACGAAGGCTGAATGCGACGCAGCCGGTGCCCTCGTTCTGGAAGCGCCCAGCAAACGGAATCCAAATCATTGTCTGATCGTGAAAAGCACGGGGACAATGCGGCTCACAACAGGTCAGGCACGCAAGCTGGCTAAGGCAGCCTCGGCGCGCGGATCCTTACTACAACATCAATGGGTGTTTCGATCAGTGGTGCTTCCTATGTTGTTCTTGACGCTCCAGAGCAGGGCGAATCAGTATTCCCGTTTCTGTGCAAAGCGTGCACCCAAGAGCTGCATTCATGCGGAGTTTAAGAGGAATCAGCTGAGGCTGGCACGCCACCGACAAGAGAAGACAGTGAAACCGACTAACAACTATTTGTAGGGACTTATGCAAGAATTACGCCGGCAGAAGATGAAAACAGGTAAATCGCAAAGCCGCAGACGTCTGTCTGAAACTGACGGACCCGTTTTGCATGCGTCCTCAGCAATCGCCTTGGACCACTCATATTATAAAACGTATACATGAAGTCAGTAGTCTTTTCGAGCTTCTATTGGTATGCCAAACGGTCCAATACAGATGACTCAGAGATTCATTTGTTGGACCGACACCGAAAGAAGTGTATAAGACATGACATCCAGCAGGAGAGCCTCGCGCATGATCCAATCAATTCGTTTCAGCAATTACCGTGCATTCCGATCTATGGAAATGCACAATGTTCAGCCTGTGACCCTTATATCTGGGCGTAACAATATCGGGAAGAGTTCTATTCTTGAAGGCGTTTTCTTTTTTCTGGGGCATCGGGATCCACTGATCTTCAGTACGTTGCGCAGATTCCGCGGCCTCCCTACCATGGTCGATTCGCCGCGGCTATGGGAAACAGAGTTTAATTGTATGAACTCGGCCATACCGGGCTGCATCTCCGTTATGTTTGAAGGTGCTGAACAAATGTCGTCGCTAGAATTCAGTAGAGATGATACGTTCGTAATTCCGCCTGATGCAGATTCCACTGTCGTACCCCTGCGCACCAGTGGGGCGGCAACTCCCGACAGCTACGCGCTGAAATATGTGTTTTCGGAAGACAATGAGATACAGGTTTCTCATTGTACCGTCAGTGGCAATGGCGTTCCCCGTTTATATTCGAGTACCGCTGCATCGATTCTGCCGAGGTCAAGGTTCGTTAACAGTGCGCAGTTGTATAGTGTAAGCGACGAGCTTCTGGCAGAAGAACTTGGCAGAATGGAGCTCGCGGATCGCAAAGAACAGGTCTTGAATGCGCTCCGTATAGTCGATCCTACGGTGGACGATATAACACCGATTGTTCAGCCGGAGGGCGTGCAAATCTACGTGAAGAGCGGCACGAAACGACTCCCCATTCGGCTGGCAGGGGATGGACTGAATCGCGTTCTGTATCTGATTCTGGCTTTGAGCGAGAATCCAGACACGATTGTTTTGATTGACGAGATTGAAACGGGCTTTCACTACACCATGTATCCGCGCTTGTGGGAGGTTGTTGCCAAAACAGCGGCAATCAGCAACTGCCAAGTTATTGCCACAACGCACAGCTATGAATGCATTTCGGGGGCTTCTGTGGGCATCCAGAAAGCAGGTCGGTCAGACGACTTTGGGTATTTTCGGCTTGGATATGACAGGAACAAAGGGGAGTGCGCGTATCAGTTCTCCGACGACTTGTTGAGAACGGCTATCGATATGGAAGTTGAAGTGCGCTGAATGGAGAGAAGCGCAAGAGGTCGAGGCTGGACTAGGATTGAACGCCCACACCTGATCCTGTGCGAAGGTGTGGACGCCTGGAAGTTTATTGTTGCCTATTTGAACAGCACTGCACTCCAGTATGATCCGCGTTTCAGCAACAACGTTCATGTGATAGATTTTGGCGGAAATGATGAACTGCGTCGACGCCTTCAGCTATGCACAACACTGGACGGATTCGATGCGATCAAGTCACTCTTGATAATACGTGACAGCGAAACAGATCCGGCGAGCGCGGCTGATAGCATTCGCTCTGCTTTACGGTCCGTTGGTCTCGCGGAGCCTCAGCAGCCACACGTGTGGCATCGTAGCGATCCGGCGGTGGGTTTTTTGCTGTTTCCGTCGTGCGATCTTGAACCATTGCCGGGCGCACTTGAAGATCTGTGTGCGAACATTTTGCTGGAAGATCCTCGCAATGCGAGGCTTGTAAATGATATTGATGCGTTTCTCAACGGTCTCCAGACAGAGCATTTCAAAGCTGCGCCACGCTTCAAAGCTGCTATGCACATCTTTTTTTCATTGCATGACAGATACGTGTCCCTTAAGCTGGGCGAAGCCGCAGATGCTGGGGTCTTTGACTGGTACAGCCATGCCCTTCGTCCATTGAGAGATTTCATCGCTGAAGCGTTCGAATGGTATGAGAGCTCTGACGATACGTCAATATTTTGAGCAGTCGATATGGTTGACACAAAGGTGACACATATCATATGTGATACAGATGAGCATTTCGGCAATGCCCGCAATATTCGCGCAGGCGTGTTCAACATGGCAGACGATTCACGCGTTGCCGCCGGCGGGGCAGTCACATCGGGCTTTGCCCCGATTGTCCTTGAATTTTCTTGGACAGCAGCGTTTTGGAACCGGTGTCAGCCACCATTGCAGTTCGCCAACGTCTTACAAGAAGCCATAAGGTCCGTACCTATAGCTTTCACCAATCTGAGAGGAGACCATGACTGATATGAAACGACACAAGATTGATTGTAGGAGCCCCTTTTCGATAGAAAGCTTACAGAAGAGCGTATTTGAGGCACAGAAGAATCTGCTGGATAAGGGGCTTCCTTTGGTGCATGGTGACAAGAATGGAAATGTTGTATTTGATACCAGCTTGCCGGGCTTAACCTCGGAAACAGAGGCAACAAAGCCTTCAGGACCTGACACTGGCAAATCATGAGAAAGCTGTGGATATTTCAGGCAGAGATGACGGCCGATGCTTTTGAGGATAAAGGGTGAACGGAGGAACTCGCAATGCCACTACATACAGCGCAGGAAGTCGCAGCGTGGCTCTTAGTTACTCATTTCGGGCAGATGCTTAAACTGCGTGTTGAGGATGATCTCACAAATATGAAACTTCAATCACTGCTCTACTATGCACAGGATGCTAGTCCTGGCCTCACTGGAAAGCCTCTGTTCCAAGATGCATTGGTTGCACGGCTGGGAGGTCCAATCGCAGAAAGCGTGTGCAGGGCTTACAAAGAGTTTGGTTCCAAAGCTATAAACAAGTTAAACGGCGAGTACAATGTTGACGCGTTCACTCCCGAGGAGATCGACCTGTTGAAACAAGTAATGGAAATCTTCGCGGATTATCGAGCAAGCGCATTGCTGCGGATGAGCCACACCGAACGACCGTGGCAGGAGGCGTGGCAGCACGGCAACGGAACTCCATTGAGGCAAGACACAATGCGGGATTTCTTTCAGGAGCATTGCATCGAAAATGGTGACAACAAAACGGCTTAAACGCGCGCAGAAGACTCTTGCAGAACCAGCTGCGGCAAAGTCTCCGCTGACTTCTTGTGACGTTTTTCTGGCCTTCCTTTCGTTTCATCACCACGAATCACTGGTACAGCCTAGAATCGATGGACGATGGACAGCTAAGTGCACTCATGGTGCGAACTATGCAGCTTAGCAAGCGGACATGGCAATCAATCTACGCAGAGCACAACAGGATTGATAGAATTGCACTTGTTTCACGTGGGGCAGCACAGGCAATTCAAAGCCAGACAAGAGTCTGGGCTACGGGAACTGAGGGCAGAACCGCTGCAGGCCATGAAAGTGTCGACTGTGAACTAGACACGGAATCTCGCGGATCTAAGGTTGATCTGAAAGATCCGACCAGTTGAATTTAAGCAACACAAAACTGGTCAGGGGATTGTGCGCCAAGAAAAGGTGCACAGTCGATGAGGGAATCCCTGAAAGATGGGATGGCCCCTCGGCAGGGAGCGACAGGCGTACCTGCCAAACCACCTCGGCGCTGCTGAGTTTTCAAGATTACGGTAGTGAGCGGACGAGGAAAAGGCCGGGGACATACTGGTCAGGTGAGATGCGTGGAGCAGAATGAAAATGAACCACTGATGAGGCGTCGAAAACGGTAGATCCATGGAAAACCGATCTTCAATCCCTGGGTCGGGACAAGAGTGGATGCGAACCTGCATGCAGTCCGCTTCCGTGGCGGCGTAGAGATGGCTGGAACGCGCATTGGGCGACTGTGACACAACTTGGGAACCATGCATGTGGTGCTAACCGAAAAGGTGCAAGCCGTGAAAAAGCGAGGCCGAAAGTAGGAATATACCTGCATGGGGCGGAGATGTTCGTAGTAGCAATGAAGTGCTGTAATGGGCACAGAGCGAAGGGGCATCCGTGCTGACCTGGGCAAAGACAACCCGAACAACTGCTGTGCAGGAGGATTTGGGGAGGATCAGAGCATACACAGGTAAACAGTACGAAGAGCCGGATGCGTCGAGAGGCGCACGTCCGGTTCTGTGAGGGGCTCGGGGCGAAATTCCCCGGGCCTACTCGACCCGCAGTTGGTAATCGATCAATCGCAGTACGTTCTCTGGCACGGACTGGGTGGAGCGAGGATTAAGCGGCACGTGATCGAGTGTGACTCGGAATAGTTTTTCGCAGTCGATAATCGTTTTTCGCTTGAAACATCCACGGCTTTCTTCTGGAGCTACGAGTACGTGCCGGCCGATAATATCTGAATCTATCAGCCGCGGCTTGTATGTCTGGCATTTCACGAGATCGATATGATCAGGATCCTGCGATTAGACACAGACGTACATATGATTTACAGCTGCCAAACCTGACATTCTGTCTGGATAAGGAATCTTCAGCCGTATAATGTCGCCACGCTCAATCAATCAGTAAGCACCCATCTGGTTCGACTTCAACAAACAGCGGGTTCCCGGCCGGCCCCGGTCCTTTTTCCGCTACATCGCACAAGACATCGTAATGCTCTTCTGTCAGTTTCAGTGCATCTTCAGTTGGGAACACAAACGACACACCTAGTCTGTTGATCACGGTACTGTTCGCGATTAGATCTGGCGGGTACAAGCTGCGCAATTCTTCTGCCAGATTGATGTCATGCTCTGCGAAATCCTCGGGGCATAGCTTAACATTGCGCTCGCCGTGGATAATCAAATCCTGTTTCTTCTGCCAGATGCTGAACTTGTGAGACAGCTCCGACAATTCATCTTCCGACAAGATTTTCACAACAAAGTTAGAGAGTTCGGCACGCGCATCATCTATCCAAGCGGGAAATTCCTTGAACTTAAACGAGGCCTCCCGATCGAACTCGATGGGTTCATTCCTGTGCCATTCGTATAGCGTCTTGTAAACGGGACCATTCGCATATCCGTACAGATCATCAAAGTCAGCCGTTTCGCCCGCGGCTCTTGCAAAGGCCTCATAGAAAAAAAGAAATTTCTGCTGCTTCAGCGGTGAACTGTACGTTTGCTTGTCATTGGCCTGCAGCCATCCCAGCAGGGACAGCTTTTTGTCTAAGACTTGCATTTTCACAACCTCCATATTGAGCTGCCTCGTTCTCAGCATTTTACGTATCGCTGCATTTGCTTGCTAAGTCCGACGCACGAGGTTCTGCTCGCCTCGGAGATAAACCTAAAGAGCCCGCTTCAAGACATACCAAGGCCAGGCGAGCAATAGCTCTTTTACTGTCATTGCTGGCTTCATGCCACAGGAAAATCCTCTTCATCAGCCGACAATTAGCGCGACCAACATTATATTACATCGCCTATTACCGCTGCTTGACACATCAATATGAGCTTTGAAGGGCGTGCATTCGGGTGACGATGCCTGCGGACGATAATGAATGAGTAGGACAGCCTTCTTTCCTGTGTAATGAATCGATCGCAGCACGCTACAATGTCATTCTGAGGCCCTCCGGATTTGGGAGTGGAGAGTCAGCGAGCATTTCGTCGAGAGCCCTTTTCAATGCACCTCAAGAAGGGGCCCGGATTCAGCTAATACTCCAGCTCAACGCAGCTTTGCTTGCAGCCAAACACCAAGAGTCGTCACTGGATCGGACCTCAACAGGTAGTCGGTACCTTGCGGTACAGCTTGACATATCAGTTCCCCGAACCGACCTGCTTCAAGTATAGGGAGCAAGCTTTTTCTGTGCCGACTATTCACTTGGCCCGGCGCGTCGCATAGCAATGACGCGTAGTTCGGTACGAAGACAGCCGCGGTGTACGGCGTGGAGGTCATGTAGCGGAGCTGCTCAAGTGCACTGTACGCATCAGCGATGCGCTCCCGATTCCGTCGTACATCGCGGGGCTGCAGATCGATGAGGTGCAGTATCTCGCTTAATCCCGCGTGTAAATGCGGATTGTTGTGCTTCCAGGACGCGACAGTACGACTGGTCTCCTTTTGAACATGACTCGAGTCGGGTGACTTATACCTGGAAAAACATTGTCAAGAATCGCTTCGACATTATATCGGCCATGCAACAGCTGCTCTAACGGGTACGATACACCGCGAACAATGTCCTGACTTCCTGCTAAGAGCAGTATCGTTCGTTTCGCGGGTTGTCCGCCCATGTCTGCCCCACCTGCTGAAATGCACGCTCAATCTCAAGTCTTGACTTTCCAGAATAGTAAGTTTTATCCCCGCTTACGCGTTCGTAGTACTGATTCCGCGTATTATTCGTGGGCCTGATATTTTCAAAGTTGTAAATCTTGCTTCTGCATCGGCTCTTACGCGACTTCAGTCATTCTCGCTTCGTCACGGGCATGCTTTCGCAGCCGGCGATCATCGGAACTGCTTAATCTGAAATATCATTTTGCGTCATAGAGAATATGCGCTAATATTTTTAGTATGAATATCTACGGAAAGATAGAAGGCGGGATCAGATGTACAAGCATTATGAGGCACTGAAAAACTGGGACAATGGTCTTTGGGGCGACAACTATTTCGTGCATAAGGTTTCAGAGACAGATAAAGAGATCAACATCTTCTTGAAAGCAATCCCCCATGAGGCTGTGTGTCCAGACTGTGGCAAGACCTCCAGCAAGCTTGCCTGTGGTACCAGCAGAACACTCAGGGATCTGCCATTCAAAGGATTGCTGGCTACGACGCTGCATGTGCAGACATATCGATATGTCTGCACGAATCCCGAATGTCCAGGAAAGGTCTTTTCGGATCCGCTGCCGTTCGCACATTTTGGAGAATACCGTACAGATCGGCTCAATACGTTGATTTTGGGAATGTCCATCTTCATGAGCAACGAGGGAACAAGCCGTGTTCTCGGACATATGGGCATAACAGTCAGCACGGATGCAATCAGGAGATTGTGGCAGAAAGTTCAGTTCGAAGATCTGCCGGACATTGAGGAAATAGGAATTGACGATATAGCCCTGCGCAAAGGGCAGAGCTACGCGACGTCTCTGTACAGTGCAGATCATCGCCTGATTGCTATCCTGGAGGGACGGACAGCAGATGACGTAAAGCAATGGCTGGCACAACATCCGAAAATCAAGCGAGTTGCGAGAGACCGGGCCTCTGCCTATGCATCGGCACTAGCGGAAGTGCTTCCTGATGCCATGCAGGTTGCCGACCGTTTCCACCTCCTGCAGAACCTTCTGAAGCAACTGAACGATATTCTCCAAAACGATCTGCCTCCAGAGTTCTGGATCGGAACCGATGGCCTGATGGAAAAGTCTGAGGTGAATTGGGCTCCCGCTGAGCAGAACACGCAGCCTCTGGTGGATACCAGTATGCTGCACTACGATAATACACCACTGCTGGATGCAGCCGGCAATCCAGTTCCATTCGATGCGAAGAATCATCTGACTGGCTCGGCTGCTGCAAAGGAGCGGCTGGCGAAGAGGCAGCAGAAGCAGGAGAGGATTCGCGCTGTGCAGGAGCTGCATGAAAAGGAACGGCTATCCTTGGCAGAGATTGCACGCCGAATGAATCTGGCTCCCTCGACAGTCGGCCGGTATGTTCATATGACACAGGAAGACATTGCCGCCTTGGAGAGCCCGAAGCCCCAAAAGCGGAAGAGCCGTGCTGGTCGCTATCGGAATATTGTCCACAAGATGATGGTAGACGGCCATGATGACCGGACCATTTTCTGGTATCTGCGCAGAGTTGGAATTGACGATCCGGCAGCATCAATCTGCACGACCATACGTACCATCAGTGTCAACAACTTCCCAGACCGCAAACTCATGCATACCGATCGGATTACCGGAACTTCATCAGCACGGGTACCGGTGAATGCGCAGAGATTCAGCAGGAAACAGGTCGGCATCTATCTGTGCAGCCTTGAAGAGAATTGCCAACCGAATCCGCTCCTCGAGGCACATCTGCCGGAATTGTGCGCGGCATATCCGACGCTTTCCTGGGCACAGAGCGCTTTTGAGATCTTCTATAGTGTCATTACGGGCGATGATGCAGATGCAGTGGATCGTTTCATCGCTGCTTACCAGACCTCACCACTGAAATCATTCTGTCATGGGCTGTCCATGGACATTGAAGCTGTCAAAAATGCAGTTTGTGAAGATCTTAGCTCTGGCTTCGTGGAAGGAGGCAACAATAAGATCAAAGTGATCAAACGGATCGGCTACGGACGTGCTTCGTTGAAGACACTTGAGAAAAAAAGTGTAGCTGCTTTTGTCATTACA
>JAAUYQ010000077.1 GCA_014805015.1 Clostridia bacterium
GCATCCGAAGATTCGTGAAGCAGTATAATCTAACAGCAAAACCATACAAATGGACCTACACGGGGGTACCGTTAGCCGCATGAGCTATTACGGACGAACTTATGCCTCGGGGTACTAGCTTGCTGTCTCAGTCAGCGCTTCTGACCTGTCTGCTCCGCGGCTGCCCGTGCACACCGGTGAGGCCGCAGTCCTGTTCCTGCCCGAGCTGACAGGACAGCTCGTCCGCGATCCGGACGGAGAATACCGACCGCCGCAGGTTGCTTTCAGCGTGGATAGCAGCGAGCCCCAGTGGGCGTCGCCGTCTCCATATGAGAACGCTTTCCTGGCCGGATCGGGCGAGTGGCTGCCGGTCGCGCTGACCATTCCGGTGGAGCTGCTGCGTGCCGGAGAAAACACTGTCCGGGCTGAACTCCAATCCGGCGAAGCCAATGTCTGGACGGCGCCCGCGAACGGCAGCCTCGAGAACGATGGGACGAGCGCGGTCTTCCTCTACCATGTGGAGGTGAGCGATGCGCCTTATCTGGTATGGGAAGAGCCGGCTGCGACATGGGCAAGACTGGGCGTCGGACAGGAGACCACGCTTACAGCTAATGTCCGACCGTCCGGCTCCGGCGCTGTGGCCCGCAGCTGCAGATGGACACTGAACGTGGACGGCCTTGAAAACCAGGAGGATGCAGCAGCCGAATATGTTGCCTGGAGCGCGGACGGCGACGGCAGTGAAGCTCCGTCAATCACGCTCACTGGACTCAAAGTGGCAGGCCCAGTGCCGGTCAGCGTCACCCTGACTGCGGAAATTGCGGGTCAGGAGATGTCGGTAGAGATGTCCGTTGTCGTTTCTGATACGGTAGTTCCGATCCAGCCGGGTCCGGGCAGGACGGTCTGCGTGCCTATGTCGTCCGGAGACTCCTGGCCTGGCAGCCGCTTGAAGACTGCACCCTGCAGATCAGCGGCAGGGGACAGATCCTTGGAACATACGACGTGGTTGGCACCGGCATGGAGCTCGCGCTCACAAGCGGCAGTGAGGTACTCGACAGTGCTGCCTTTGTGCTGACCGGAGATGCCATCGGCAGCGGCCGTATGAATATTGCCCAGCTTGTCCGCATTGCGCAGTGTCTGAACGGCACCGCGCAGCTGAGCGGGCCTTATCTTGCGGCTGTGGAATTTGACCACAACGGGCGGGCAGACATCTCAGATCTTGTGGCTGAGGCCGGACTTCTGCAGGGGCGGCAGACAGCAAGATAGAAACATGGGGGGAAAGGGCGCAGCTGCCCTTTCTTTTATTTATTGAGGAGCAGCGCCCGAGCCTGGCCCTGCTGCCGGAAGCAACATTCGGGACGCTGCCAGGTTTGTTTCACGTGAAACACGACGGTGCGGAGCCTTGTGCTAAAATAGGGAAAGACCGCCTGGGTCTGCAGGCGGCGAACAGAAAGAAAGGATGGGCGGCCCGCGAAAGCCGCCGCAGATATGCAGCATGAAACTAGGTGTGGTGGGACTGCCCAACGTTGGGAAAAGCACACTCTTCAACGCCCTGACGAAGGCCGGGGCCCAGAGCGCCAATTACCCGTTCTGCACGATTGAACCCAATTTCGGCGTCGTGTCCGTTCCGGACGCCCGTCTTGACTATCTCGCCGAGGTATACCACCCGAAGAAATTCACGCCGGCAACGGTGGAATTTGTGGACATTGCCGGTCTGGTCAAGGGAGCGAGCAAGGGCGAGGGCCTCGGAAACAAGTTTCTCTCGCACATCCGTGAAGTGGATGCCATTGTCGAAGTGGTGCGCTGCTTTGAGGATGACAACATCACACACGTGGACGGCAGCATTGATCCGCTCCGGGACGTGACGACGATCAACTACGAACTGATATTTGCTGACCTCGAGACGCTGGAGAAACGCAAAGGCAAGGCGGAGAAGCTCAAAAAGAGCGGCGATAAGAAGGCTGCCCGGGAACTCGAACTCATTGGGATCCTCACAGAAGCACTCGAAGCCGGACGCTTTGTGCGCGAACTGGACCTCGATGAGGAGGACCGGGCGCTGGTTAGGGACATGTTCCTCCTGACGGACAAACCGGTTATCTATGCGGCCAACGTATCTGAGGAGCAGCTGATTGAGGGAACTGCGCAAGAGGCAGCCGCACCGCTCGAAGCGTACGCGGCGGAGCACGGCAGCGAAGTCGTGTCGATCTGCGCCAAGCTCGAAGAGGACATGGCGGACATGGAAGAAACGGAAAAGAAAGAGTTTCTGGCAGACTTCGGTCTCGAGGAGACCGGTCTTGAGCAGCTGATCCGCAAATCCTACTCCCTGCTTGGCCTCATCAGTTATCTGACGGCCGGCGAAAAAGAGGTCCGCGCCTGGACGATCACGGAGAGGACCAAGGCGCCGCAGGCAGCCGGCAAAATCCACACAGACTTCGAACGCGGATTCATCCGCGCCGAGATCATCCCGTTTGAAACGCTCCGGGAACTGGATGGCAGCATGAGTGCAGCGAAGGAAAAGGGCCTGGTACGGCAGGAAGGCAAGGACTATGTCGTACAGGACGGCGACGTCGTCCTGTTCCGCTTCAACGTCTGATGCAGAGCCGATTGGGTATCTGTGAAGCTTTTGTTAAGAAACGCAGCCGATCTGGCCAAAGCCCAGTATACTGAAAGCGGTGCCCGGCTTCTGCTTGTGCACCGACTGCCGCCTGTCATATAATACAGTGTGCGGCATGTTATGATGAAAGAACCAGTGCGCGCCCGGTGGGTGCGTCTGCCGCAGATAGATTGGACCTGCCCTGCTGTAACAGGGAAAGCGAGGTGCGAAATGAAAGAAGGAATTCATCCGGAGTACGGCGAAGCGGTTGTGCGTTGCGCCTGCGGTGAGACATTCACCACCGGTTCGACCAAAAAGGAACTGAAAGTGGATATCTGCTCGAAGTGTCATCCGTTCTTCACGGGACGGCAGAAACTCGTTGACACGGGCGGACGCGTGGACCGGTTCAAGAAGCGCTACGGTATCCAATAAGACAGACTGTCATCGTAGACCGCCCGCATGCGGTCTATTTTTTCATCGGGACAAAAGGTTTCTGAGCAGCGTTCTGGAAGTCCGCGCGGGAGGTGCGGATGGAGAATCAGAAGGAGGTGCGGCAATTCCTCTCCAGCCCGGAAGGGATGGAGTCTCCTTGCCGCAAGTGGATGAAACAGACATCGATCGGTGGTCAGGCCGTCCTTGAGGGCGTGATGATGCGCTCGCCGGATGCGACCGCCATTGCAGTCCGCCGCGAGAACGGCGAGATTGTGACCCAGAAAGAACCCAACAAGTCGATTGCCAAGGGCAATAAGTTCCTGTCGCTGCCGGTTATCCGCGGCGTCGTAAATTTCGTGGAAATGCTTTTTCTGGGTGTCAAGACCATCACAGACAGTGCCAGGCTGTACGATCCGGAAATGATGGAGGACGAAAAGCCAAGCAAGGCGGAAGAGTATATCGCCGAGAAAACCGGCAAGAACGCAATGGACGTGGCGATCTTCTTTTCCGTTGTGATTGCGGTCGGCCTGGCGGTTGTCCTATTCTTTATCCTGCCAAACCTGATCACCGGCTGGATCACGCCCTACGTGCACAGCACTTTCGCGAAGAACCTGATTGACGGTCTGATCCGCGTGGGGATCTTCATCGCCTACATGGCCGCCATCACGAATATGAAGGAAATCAGGCGGCTGTTCGGATATCACGGGGCGGAGCATAAAGTGATCAACTGCTATGAGCATGATCTGCCGCTCGACACCGAGCATGCCCGCACCTGCTCTCGGCTGCACCCGCGCTGCGGCACGAGCTTTCTGCTGATCGTCATGACGATCTCGATCATTATCTTCTCTTTCCTTGGCTGGAGTGAGAACCCGTGGCTGCGGCTGGCACTGCGGCTCGCCATGCTGCCGGTTGTGGCAGGCGTCTCCTACGAAGTGCTGAAGCTGTTGGCCAAAAAGGAAAATGCCTTCACGCGGGCTTTGAGAAAGCCGGGAATGGCCCTGCAGTATCTGTCGACCCGCGAACCGGACGATGAGATGCTGGAGGCGGCGATTGTCTCGTTCCGGGCCGCGGAAGGCGCGCTTTCTGAAGACGAGATGGACGATCTGGTCAGGACATACACCCACAGCCGCGAACCGCAGGCGCAGGAACCGGCCGCGGCGGCCGCAGCAGCCGAAGACATCTGATGCCGACGATTCATGAGAAGCTGTGCAGCATCCGCCGCCGGCTCGAGGCGGTAAGCAGCGAGGCGGCTCAGGAAGCACAGCTGATACTGGCGCATGTTTATGGCACCACACCCGGTGCCCTGATCATGCGCCTTTTGCATGAAGCTGAGCGGGAGGAGGAGACAGACAGGATTGTGGCGGCGCGACTTGAAGGACGTCCGCTGGCATATATTCTTAAGAGCAGGAGCTTCTATGGAGCGGATTTCTATGTGGACGAACGGGTGCTGATTCCCCGCTGGGACACAGAGAGTGTCGTCAAGGAAGCCGTCCGGCGGATTGCGGCGTGCGAATACCGCACGGCGGCGGATATCTGCTGCGGCAGCGGCTGCATTGGCATCACGCTGCTCCGGGAAACAGACATTGGCTGCGTAACCTTCACCGACATCAGTCCGGGAGCGCTCGCTGTAGCGTGCGAGAATGCCCGCCGCCTGGCGCCGCAGCGTGCGGCGCGGTTTTGCAGAGGCGATCTGCTCAGGGCAATGACAGAGCCCGCAGATCTGCTGGTCTGCAATCCTCCCTACATCCCGGATGCTGAAATAGCCACACTGGAGAGCCAGGTCAGGGACCATGAGCCGCGCCTGGCACTGGCGGGAGGCTGGGACGGCCTCGGCTTTTACCGGCGGCTGGCAGAGGATGCCCCGGAGTTTCTCCGGCCGGGCGGCACCCTGCTTATGGAGACAGGGGATGGGCAGGCGCAAGCCGTGAGCGGCCTCCTGGCTGAGCACGGGTTCGCGGACATACAGACAGGAGAGGATCTGTCGGGACGGCTGCGGTGGGCCGCAGGAGTCTGGCGCTGAGGAGAGAACAATGCTGGAAAAACTGAAGGGGATCCGGGACCGCAACGAAGAGCTGCTGGCGCGGATGAGCGAGGCGGATGTGATCCGTGATCCCCAGCTGATGAAGAAATATGCAAGGGAGCAGGCGCAGACCGGTCCGATTGCCGACCGGTTTGACGATTACAGCAAGCTACTCGGGGACATTGCGGGAAGCCGGGAACTTCTGGAGACAGAGACAGACGAAGAGATCCTTGAGATGGCGCGCGAAGATCTTGAGCAGCTTGAGGAACGCAGGCAGTCCATGGAAGAAAACTTCCGTATGCTGCTGATCCCAAAGGACGAGAACGACGAACGCAATGTTATTCTTGAGATCCGGGCCGGCACCGGCGGAGAGGAAGCGGCGCTCTTCGGCGGCGATCTGCTGCGTATGTACACCCGGTTTGCTGAGCGTCACAATTTCACGGTGGAGACGCTCTCGTCAAATGTGACCGAACTCGGCGGTGTCAAGGAAATTGTGCTGCTCGTGAGCGGGCGCGATGTCTATGCGCGGCTCAAGTACGAGAGCGGTGTGCACCGAGTGCAGCGCGTCCCGGACACGGAGTCCAGCGGCCGCATCCACACTTCGGCTGCCACTGTTGCCGTGCTTCCGGAGGCAGAGGAAGTGGAAGTGGACATCTCGCCGAATGATCTGCGTATTGATGTGTACCGCTCAAGCGGGCACGGCGGTCAGAGTGTCAACACAACGGACAGTGCCGTGCGCATCACGCACCTGCCGACCGGCACCGTGGTTTCCTGTCAGGACGAGAAGTCACAGATCAAGAACAAGGCCAAAGCCATGAAAGTGCTGGCCTCCCGCCTGTATGAGCGCTATCAGCAGGAGGCTGCGAGCGAGCTGAGTGCCAACCGGCGCCAGCAGGTGGGCTCCGGAGACCGCAGCGAGCGCATCCGCACCTACAATTTTCCGCAGGGACGCGTCACCGACCACCGCATCGGCCTGACGCTCTATCAGCTGCCGGCTTTCCTGGACGGGGATATGGACGAAGTGATCACGGCGCTTGCCCAGGATGAAATGGAAAAGAAGCTGGCTGCAGCAGATGAATAGGAGCAGCAGGTGGACAATATTTTGCTTGAGGCTTTCCTGCTGGCTCTGATGGTGGGGGCCGGCGGCACGGCCATTGGCGCCGGCAGTGCGCTCCTGATCCGGCATCCGGGGCGGCGGCTTTCCTGCGTGCTCCTCGGTCTTGCCGGCGGACTGATGCTGGCGGTGGCGCTGCTGGACATGCTGCCTGAAGCCTGGGAAGAAGGCGGCTTCTGGCCGCTGCTCATCGGACTGATTCTCGGCTTCGCCCTGCTTCTTTTCCTTTCGCGGCGCACGCACCACGAGCATCTGCACGATGCGGACGGGGTGGATCCAGGGCTGGTCCAGGAGCATCAGCTGGCAAGGACTGGTCTGCTGATTGCGCTCGGCATGTCGATTCATAACGTGCCGCAGGGTCTGGCGATCGGCACCGGCATCGCGGCGGGCTTTGCCTGGCCGCTGTCGGTGCTGCTGATGCTGCACAACGTGCCGGAAGGAATGGCAATGGCGCTGCCGCTGAAGGTGGGCAGGGCGAGTGCGGTCCGAATTATGGGTATTGCACTGCTGACGGCTGTACCGACCATTGTGGGCGCCCTCATTGGTGCTCTGCTTTCGGAGATTTCCGGCGCCTTCGTTGGCGGATGCCTGGCATTTTCGGCCGGATCCATGATTTTCATCACGATTTCTGAACTGATTCCGCAGGCTGTGAATCTGGGAAGCCGGACGGCACTTATTCTGTCGGCCGCGGCCGGTGCACTGCTTGGAGGACTTTTTGTATGGCTGCTGGGATGACAACCCGTCTGGTTCATGCAGATCAGGCCGGCATTGAGGAGGCCGGAGCGCTGCTCGCCGGCGGCGGCATCGCTGCGATTCCGACGGAGACCGTATACGGCCTGGCAGCCTGCATGCGCGGGCCGGGCGTACCGGAAATCTTTGCGGCCAAGGGCCGGCCCCAGGATAATCCCCTGATTGTGCACATTGCGGACGTTTCGATGCTCGGGCAGGTGGTCGCCGCCATTCCGCACGCAGCCATGGACCTGATGGACGCCTTCTGGCCGGGTCCGCTCAGCCTTATCCTGAAAAAGAATCCGGGCGTGCCGGACACTGTGAGTGCAGGCCTTGATACGGTGGCCGTGCGCATGCCGGCGCATCCGGTGGCGCGGGCCATTATCCGGGCCGCCGGCGAGCCGCTTGCGGCGCCCTCGGCAAACACGTCCGGGCGCCCGTCCCCGACCCGTGCCGAGCATGTGCTCGCCGATCTCAACGGCCGGATTCCACTCATTGTGGACGGCGGACCGTGCGATGTCGGTGTCGAGTCGACCGTTCTTGATCTGAGCGGCGGTTATCCGACAATTCTGCGGCCGGGAGATATTACGGCACAACAGATCAGAAAGGTTGTCCCGGAGATCAGGATCCGCCGGACGGCAGCGGACGATGATGCTGTGCCGGCTTCGCCGGGGATGAAGTACCGGCACTATGCGCCGTCAGCTCAGGTGGTCGTTCTTGACGGTAAACCGGCCCATGTTGCAAGGGAAGTTCGTCAACGCTATGATTACGATAGAGAAGTGCGCCGGCATCCGCGGATTCTCTGCGCAGACAGACGGACAGACCTGTTTGCAGACCTCGACTGCAGATCCCTTGGGCAGGGTGCCGCGGACACGGAACAGCGCCTTTTTGATGAACTGCGCCGGGCAGACATTGACGGCCGCGATGTCATTTATTTTCTCTATGAGGATGACATGGGCACGGCGGTCAGAAACCGCATCCTGAAGGCGGCTGCTGCCGCGGAGGGCAGTGAGCGCGCAGAGTAGGCTGCGCCCAGGAAAAAGTATATATCTGCGCCTTCACAGCGGCAGGTGCGGCGTGAACGGCGCAACGACGAGGAATCCATATCTGTTGGTGGAGACAGCAATGATAAAAGGAGGGGCGGCAATTCCTCCCCCTGCCCATCTGTCAGGCAGGAGTCTCCTTGCCGCGACTTGATGAACATACTGTTTGTTTGCTCAGGCAACACGTGCCGCAGCCCCATGGCGGAGACACTGATGGACGACCTGGTGGACCGAAGTAGCAGCCTTCGCGGCGAAGTCAGGGTGAAATCAGCCGGGACGTTCGCCTGCGAAGGTGCACACGCCACTCCGGAAGCGGTGCGCGTCATGGAGGAGATGGGACACAAGCTCAAACGGCATGAGGCTGAGCAGTTTTCACCGGAAGGGGCAAAGTGGGCCGATCTGATCCTGGCGGTTGCCAAGGAGCAGATGGAGCAGATGGAAGTGCTGGCTCCCGAGGACGTCGGCAAGATGCATACACTGCTTGGCTATGTGGAAGGTGTCTACGGGGAACCGGACGGCCAGGAATATGATATCTGTGATCCGTTCGATGAGGGACTGGAGGAATACCGGGCGTGCGCCCAGCAGATTCAGACTGGGGTCGAGCGGCTGGCAGACCTGCTCACGCAGGACATAGAGGAACAGAACGACTAAATTCGTGCCGGCCGCTGACGCGGCCGTGGAGGAGGACAAGTGGCAGACAATACGGCACAGACCAGTAACGCCCCGGAACAGCAGAGCAAACCAGCGCAGCCCCAGAGCGTCAGTATGAACAAGACGGTAGCGATCGGCTGCGATCACGGCGGCTATCCGCTCAAGCTGGAGATCCTGAAGTATCTGTTCAAGCATCAGTTCATTGTGGTGGACTGCGGTACAGACAGCGCTTCTGCTTCCGTGGATTATCCGGAGTTCGCGACCAAAGTGGCGGACGCGGTCCGGAAAGGGGAAGTGGAGTTCGGGATCCTCATGTGCAGCACGGGAGTCGGTATATCGATCACAGCCAACAAGGTCCCAGGAATCCGCTGCGCGCTGGCAACGGACACGTTCGTCGCGCGGCGTGCCCGCGAGCACAATGACGCCAACGTGCTTGCACTCGGTGGGAGTGTTATTGGGACAGGGCTGGCTGTTGACATCGTGGATACGTTCCTCAATACGGCCTTCTCGGATGAGGACCGTCACAAGCGCCGCATTGCCCAGATCAAGGCGGTTGAGGACACCTTCATCGGCAAACAGTAACGGAAACGGCCGCTGGGGACAGCGGTTTTTTCTTTTGGAGAAAGGACATCCGAGATGACAGAACGCTGGGACTGCCTGATAGTAGATGATGAGACAGCGCTGACCGAGGCAGCTGCCGAGTACTGCAACCTCATGGGTATTCGCACCAAGGGGGTCACCAGCTGCGCGCAGTGCGAAGCTTTTCTGGCCGAGCACTGCGCGCAGGTTATTCTGCTTGACATCAATTTGGAAGACGGCAGCGGCTTTGACCTTTGCCGCAGGCTGCGCCAGACGACAGATGTTCCCATTCTTTTTCTCTCAGCACGTTCCAGCGATGACGACAAGATTGCTTCTTACGCCCTCGGGGGCGACGACTATATCCAGAAGCCCTGTTCCCTGAGTGTGCTGGCCGCCAAAGTGAAGGCGGTCCTCAAACGCTGCCAGGCGCGCAGCGGCTACAGCGACGGGTCTCTCTGCGTCGATCCAGACCGGCGCCGGGTGAGCAAAGACGGCCGCGAGCTGAGGCTTACGCCGACAGAATACCGGCTGCTCTGCTGTCTGGTACGTCGCGCTGATCACACCGTCAGTAAGCAGGAACTTTTCGAAGAAGTCTGGCAGGATGCCCTTACCGGGGACAGCACGCTGAATGTCCACATTCGGCATCTGCGTGAACATATCGAGAAGGATCCGGCCAGGCCGACGTACATCGTTACGGTCCATGGGGTCGGCTACCGGTTTGTTTCCAGATGCTGAGGAAAATCATTGCTGTCCTCTGTATCTGCCTGGCTGAGACGGTTTTGCTGACCGCTCTCTGGCCGCGGCCGCAGAGCGGTCCGGATGCGGCGGCGCTCAATGCGTTGGTCCGCTCCGCGGAGCTCAGCGGCGGCGATTACAGCCGTGCTGATGCCGGCGGACTGGGCTTCTCTGTCGTTGGGCGCGATGGTCATGTACTCTATGCCAGTGGTCCGGATCTACCCAGCGATCCACTTACGGCAGCGGCGGCCGGCAACATCGTTCTGCCCCTGCAGGACGACCTTATTATTGTGGCTGTCAACACAGCCGGGCCCACGGTCACTCCCTTCCTTGCGGCTATGACTCCGGTCTGCGTTTCCGGTGCCCTGATGGTCGCCTACGTCTTCTGGCTGGAGCAGCGCATTGTCCGCCCTTTCCGTAATATCCGCCATACTGCCGAGGCGATTGCTGCCGGACACCTTGATTTTCCGCTAAGGATGGATCGCGGCGGCATCTTTGGTCCCTTTACAGAAAGTTTCGATCTGATGCGCAGCGAACTGGCACGGGCGCAGGCTGCCGAGGCCCAGGCATCGCAGGACAAACGGGATCTGATCGCGAAACTCTCCCATGATCTGCGGACGCCGGTGGCCTCCATCCAGGCTGTGTCTGAACTTGGCTCCCTGACCGGAAGTGAGGCGGACCGCGGGCACTTCAGTCAGATCGCAGGCAAGGCTGTGCAGCTCAATAATCTCATATCCAATCTGCTTAATGCGGCTCTCGAAGAGCAGACAGGCTTCACGATAGCCGCCAGGCCGGTTTCGGCTGCGGAAATCGCAGATCTGCTGGCAGGAGCCGACTATCTGCACTGGCTGGCTGGCCCGGTGCTGCCGTGCTGCACTGTGCTTGCTGACCCTGTCCGTCTGCAGCAGATATTCGATAACATTCTTAGTAATGCCTATAAGTATGCCTGCGGACCCGTGACAGCGGCCGGCTTTATCCAGAACGGCGAACTACTTCTGGAGATCGGCGATGCCGGCCCAGGCGTCGGTCCCGACGAACTAGAGCGTCTGCCCCTGCGCGGTTTCCGCGGACGCAATGCAGACCATGCTCCGGGTTCCGGTCTTGGACTCTACATCTGCCGGCAGCTCATTGAGGCCATGGGCGGCGAACTCCTGATTGCGAACGGCGGCGGGGGACTTGAAATCACGCTTGCGCTGCCGCTGGCCCAAGGCAGTGCCGGCAGCTGGGCTTAAGGAAATCTTAAGGTCAGCGCAAAGATATGTCCGGTGCGTCCCTGTAAACTGGAAGCAAAGGAGGCACAGGCATGGAAGATATCCTACTGCGGACGCAGAATCTCAGCAAGACTTTTTCCCAGGGCGGGCAGATGCAGCACGTCCTCAGGGACGTCAACCTGGAGATCCGGCGGGGCAGCTTCACCGTCATCATGGGAGCGAGCGGGGCTGGAAAGAGCACACTTCTTTACGCTCTTTCCGGAATGGACAAGCCCTCACTTGGAACAATCTGGTTCGGTGAGGAGGACCTGACGGCGCTGACGACGGATCAGATGGCGGTTTTCCGCCGCCGTCACTGCGGATTCGTTTTTCAGCAGATCCAGCTTCTCCAGTCCATGAATACACTTGACAATATTCTGTGTGCGGGCCTGCTGGTTAGCAGCAATCGCGAGGCTGTGGCGGCCCGCATCAGGGAACTGTTCCGCGACGTGGCGCTGCCGGACAGTACGTTTGCCAAATTCCCGGCACAGCTGTCCGGGGGCGAAGCGCAGCGCGTCGGCATTGTCAGGGCGCTCATCAATAATCCGGAAATCCTGTTTGCGGATGAACCGACGGGGGCGCTGAATTCGCAGACCAGCACGGATGTCCTCGATACGCTCACGCACTTTCACAGACAGGGACAGACGATCATCATGGTAACGCATGATGTGCATTCGGCCCGGCGCGGCAGCCGTGTTCTGTACCTGAAAGATGGAGGAATTCTGGGCGAATGTGATATCGGCGCCTATCGCCATGCCGACCGGCGCCGCCATGAGCGGCTCATTGCTTTCCTGACGGAAATGGGGTGGTAGGGTTATGAACCGACTTACCCTGCTTGCCGGGGCCAATCTCCGCCGGGAAAGGTGGCAGACCGCTGTTTTTCTGGTACTGCTTCTGATCGGTGCCGCTGTTCTCAATCTCTGGCTGATGCTGGCGACGGACTACCGTGCCAACTTTGACCGGTGGCACGAGCAGCTGCACGCAGAGGACGTCCTGCTGCTTGTACCGGGACCGGACACGGATACAGCTGCCGGTATCAGGCGCATTCTGGAAGATTGCAGCGACGTTACGGAATACGAGGTGGATCCCGGTATTACAGTGACCGCGGCTATACCGTACAGCGGTGGGACAGTCAGCAGTCCCGCAATTATCCTGCCGGCTGATAAAGCGGTAGAGCGGCGCATCGGCCGGGTGGATGTTACGGCGGAGGCGGAACGGACCGCGGATGGTCTGTATTATCCGATACTGTACCAATCGGATGAATTGCCGCTCGGACAGACAGCGGCAGTGGAGATCGACGCGGAGAAGCGTGTTCTGCCTGTGGCCGGCTTCATCAACAGCGTGATGGCCGGTTCCCATAACTGCAGTATCATCCTGCTTCTGGCCGGCGGCGATCTCTATGCAGAGATGGCAGAAGAAGCTGTGCCGGCTACCCTGGTTTCTGCGCGTCTGCAGAATCCCGAGCGCAGTGAAGCAGTGCGCGGTGAACTGGTCGAGGCACTGCAGGAAGAACTGAATCTGCCGATCCAGGGGACAGACTATATGCGCAACCGCCGGGCGCGCTATGCCATGCAGATGATCATAACAGCGATCCTCTCTGCCGCTGTGTGCCTCGAACTTGTCGTCGTCACGACAGTGGCCGCTTCGAACGTTGCTTCACACATCCAGCAGTCGATGACGGAACTCGGCCTGCTCAAGGGGATCGGTTACACCGGCAGCGAGCTCGTCGGAGCACTCGTTTTCCAGTACATTCTGCTCAGTCTGCCGGCCTGCTTCGCCGGTTCTGCACTGGCCTATACCGTCTATCCGGTTCTGAGCGATCTGATGTCCGCCCAGACCGGCATCCCCTACGCTGTGCATTTTCTTCCAGGACCGTTCCTGCTGTCCAGCTTTGCCGGTACAGGCGTTGTGGCTGCCGCTGTCTGGCTGGCAGCAAGGCGCATACAGTACATTGAGCCGATCACGGCACTACGTTCGGGCGTGGAGACGCACAGTTTCAGGCGCAGCCCGCTGCCGCTTGCCAAGATTCACCTGCCGATGAACGCTGCACTCGGTCTGAAGAACAGCACTGCCTTCCCGAAAAGGAACATCACGATCTGCGTGACAATGGCAGCACTGACTCTGCTGATTGTCTTTGCAGCCACCATGGTCACGAACATGCTGATCAGCCCCGAGCCAGTGCTTGATCTGATCGGTATTGAGCGGGCTGACCTCAGGCTTGACGTCGCTCCAGAGGCGGCCGAGAAGTTAACGGCTTATCTGCAGGGTGATTCCCGCACGCAGAACTTTTACATGTACACGCAGGATACCGGTCTGCCGGAGCCGGGCGGGCCGGGCCTGTGGCCCATTGTGATTGAGGACAGCAGCGAGCTGCAGAATCAGGAGATCATCTATGAGGGCCGGCTGCCGGTCTATGATAATGAGACCGCTGTCGGTGCCAAGCATGCCCTGGAGCGGGGACTGCATACCGGCGATATGATTGAGTTCGGCTCCGGTGGGGATGCCGTGTCATATCTGATTACCGGCCTCACGCAGGGAACCAATTACTTGGGAGACGAAGCCTATTTCACCCGTGCAGGCTACGAGCGGCTCATGCCTCTCAGTCATGTCAGTTATTATGTTACTTTGCGCAGCGCCGGCAGTGAGCAGGATATGCGGGCAGCGGTGGATGCCTATACCAGGGATGTCGAGGCGGCAATGGATGAGAGCCTTAATTCAGCAGAAGATCTGCGCAGTATGCTGAGCGCTGTCACCAGTGTCTATGTGACCGCGATGCGAACTGTTGTGTGGATACTCGCAGTCCTGACCATCATTCTGACAGTGCTTGTCATGGTGCTGCTGACCCGAACGGCCCTGAACGCACAGATGCACGAGTACGGTATCATGAAGGCGATCGGCTACACCAGCAGGGATCTGGCAGTGCAGACAGCGGTGAGTTTCCTGCCGGCTCTGGCAATTTCCGAGGCAGCTGGGCTGATCCTCTGGTCCCTGACATGTAACTTACTGGTTTCCCTGTTTCTGCGCGGGCTTGGAACTATGCGCTGCAGTTTTACGATTCCCGGTGCTCTGATTGCCGGTGCCGGCGTGCTGCTGATGCTCTTGGCGCTTGCCGTCATCCTGCTGATGGCGCGACGGATCCGCCGCGCTGATCCGGTTCAGATTATGCAGACCGACTGAGCCTGCTTTTCCTGCGCTCAATCTCTGCTGAAAACGAAAGGTGCTGATGGGCAGACCGGCACTCCTTGCTGGGAGCATGCCGGCAGTCCGGCTGCTGGGAAGATCCGTGTGGTTTGCGCTCCTGGCGGCGCGGCATCACAGCGGTCGGCTCCAGTATTCCATGATATGTTTCTTGTCTCTGTGCGTTTGATATCAGCCGCTGCGAATGCCATAATCTGATCTGATAACGATTGCTGCAAAGCATGCTTTATCTCATCCAGATTCCCTGAGCAGGGTGCCCTGCTGCCTGAGCATCCGCAGATTCATGGGATCCAGTGCCCAGCCAATGCGGGCTGGCGCGAAAAAAACCTGCCGCTGTCCTGATACCAGTAGCAGAGAACCCCGCCCGTAAGCTGCACTTGGATACGTGTACGTTTCCAAAGGCGTGTTTTGCGCTGGACGTACCCTATCCCAACGGGGCTGCGGTCAGTGAGCGGGAGCAGTGCTTTGCGACTCAGTGCGGACGATACTGAAGAATTCTGGCGGCAGAGAAAGAGGCGAATTTGGCGAGTTTTGGCGAACAGAATCAGGCAATTGCGGTCCTAGTGGCAGTAGGACTGCCGATCCTGGCGCTTATGTGGTATCTGCAGCGGACGCAGCGCCGGGACCGTCCGGATGTGCCCCGGCACAAATATGCTCGGCAGTTTGCTCTCATTCTGATTGCCGGTGCGGCTCTGCGGCTGTGGCTGGCCTACAGTCTGCCGGGCCACACCGGTGATATTGATTATTTCCGGGAGTGGGCCCTTGAGGCATACGGCCGCAGCTTCGATCATTTCTATGACGGGGACTTCTACTGCGATTACCCGCCGATGTACATTTACGTGCTGTACATCCTTGGATTCATACGCTCGCTGCTGGGTCTCGACTACTGGGGGACCGATTACGCAGTACTTCTGCGTCTGCCCTCGATCCTGGCCGAGCTGCTGATTGCCTGTTTCTTTTTTCAGGCAGCATATAAGCGCCTCGGCGGGCGCTCTGCCCTCATGCTCTGCATGCTGATTGTCTTCAATCCGGCCGTCCTGCTGAATGCGGCCGTATGGGGACAGATTGACTCGCTTCTGGCGCTACTTCTGCTGGGCGTGTTCTGGCTCCTGTATAAAAAGCAGTACATCTGGAGCGCAGTGCTGTTCACGGTTGGTTTTCTGATGAAGCCGCAGGTCCTGTTTGCCGGTCCGGTCATGCTGTATGCCTTCATTGGTCATATAGTCCTTTCGCCGGACAGACGGAAAGCCTGGCTGGATCTGATCGTTTCCATAGCTGCGGTCGTCCTGCTCTTTTTCCTGATCCCGCTGCCATTCACCATCGGGCGCGGTCCGCTGTGGCTGATAGAGCTTTACCGCGGCACCATTTCTACCTATCCGTTCGCGACCATGAATGCCTTCAATCTGTATGGCGTGGCAGGTCTCAACCTTGTCGATGCCACGGAGGCTTCGTTCGGGGGCATCACGGCGCAGCACTGGGGTATTCTGGCAGCGATTGCGATCTGTATCTATGGCGGCTGGCTCTACTGGAAGAATCACCGCGGTGCCTATCTCTTTGTGCTGAATGGTTTTATCTGGACTGCTGTCTTCATGCTGGTCCACAGTATGCATGAGCGCTATCTGTACGCCGCGCCGTTTTTCTTCCTGGCAGGCTATGTACTCATGCGGGATCCGCGGCTTCTGGACAGTTCGGTGCTGCTTTTCGCCCTGGTGCTTGTTGACCAGGGTGTCACGCTCGCTGCCTATGGCGCCCTGGTGGATCTGCCGGCAGCCCTGGTGGAATGGATGTCGCTGGCCGGCCTGCTCTGTTTTGCCTACGTGGCCTGGACATCCACATCCATTGCCTTCGAGGGTCCCTGCACGCAGATTCCATCGCCCGCAGAGGGTCCGCGGCGGCGCCTGTTCCGCAGGCTCTCCGGTTCCAGACCTGAAAGCCTGCGGCCGGCAGACGCCGGGCCTGCCGAAGCGCCCGCAAGTCCCGTGCCCGTGCAGCTCAGCTTTTTTGACGAGGCCGCACCTGCAGACGTTCGCTCAGCCTTGGGCGCCGCGGCGCAGCCGGCCCTTGAGGAAGCTGTGCCGCTTCTCCCCAGGCAGATCGCTGCACCCGACGAGAGCACGGATCCGGATGGCGACATCGGCTAGCTGGATTCAGCTTACGACAAAGTTGCCGTCTGTCTCGGAAAAAGCAGCTTTGAGACCTTCGGTGCGCAGATACTCCCTCAGGAATGCCTTCAGCTCCGGAGTCATTTCCTTTACTTCAAAACTCTGTCCGCCGCAGGTATCGTGTGCGTGCAGTGTTTCGCCAAATTTCTCTTCCACCTGTTTTTTGAGATCGATGATCTGATCGAGATTGAGCACAGCCATACTGTTTCCCTCCTGTCAGTGTGCGTTGTCTGCCGGGCTCCAGGCAGGATTCCGGCCCGCTCCAGTGCTGATTGTAGCATGCGACTGCCGGCGGAGCCTATAAACCGGCCAGTCTGTTGTTGATCGCTGCGGGCTGCAGTATCATTGTAGCGGTTACAACACACTTCGGCATCTGCCGGCCGCGGCAGGGCCTGCCCCGAATGAAGGAGAGCTGCAATGGGAGAACTGCACGTGATGGATCATCCGCTTGTACAGCACAAGGTTTCTGTGCTGCGCAACAAAGAGACAGGTTCGAAACAGTTCCGTGAGCTTGTTGAGGAGATTGCCATGCTGATGGCGTATGATGCCACGCGTGACCTGCCTCTTGAGGAAATCGAAGTGGAGACGCCTCTCGGCCCAGCGAAGACCAAAGTGGTGGCAGGCAAAAAGCTGGCGGTTGTGCCGATTCTCCGTGCCGGGCTCGGCATGGTGGACGGCATTCTTTCCCTGGTGCCATCCGCCAAGGTAGGGCATATCGGCCTGTACCGCGACCCCGAGACCAAGCTGCCGGTTGAATACTACTGCAAGCTGCCGCTCGACGCGGAGCAGCGGCTGACGCTGGTTCTCGATCCCATGCTCGCCACCGGCGGCAGCGCGGTTGACGCGATCTCCCAGCTGAAAAAGTACGGCGTCGAGAATCTCAAGCTTCTGAATATCATTGCGGCTCCGGAGGGAATTGAGGCGGTTCGCAAAGCGCATCCGGATGTTGACATCTATGTCGCTGCCGTGGACGAGCGCCTCAATGATCACGCCTATATTGTTCCGGGACTCGGCGACGCCGGCGACCGGCTGTTCGGCACGAAATAGCACCCGGCAAGCATGCAGCAGCGACCCGAATGGCTGCGCCTGGATACGGCCGCCAAGATCTATCCGTCCATCTCTGCGACCCATAACAACACGACGTTCCGCCTGGATGTGGAGCTGTATGAGCCAGTGGAACCGGTACGGCTGCAGGAAGCGCTGGTGCGCATTATGCCGCGCTTTCCTTCCTTTGCGGTGACGCTGAAACGCGGGCTTTTCTGGTATTACCTCGAAGCCAACGACGGCGTGCCTGTCGTGCGGGAAGACCATGGCTATCCCTGCAAACGGCTCGCGGACCTGATCAACCAGGGCTTCCTGTTCAATGTCTCCTATTACCAAAGCAACATTATCATGGAGTGCTTTCACGGGCTTGCTGACGGCGCCGGGGCGATTGAGTTTCTGAAGACCCTGCTGTATGAATACTTCCAGCTGATGGGCTACGCCATTGATCCGCAGGGGATGATTATGGATGCGGACGGCAAGGTTCGGGCCGACGAATATGAGAACAGCTTTCTGTCATACTTTGACGAGGAAGGTGACTCCAACCGGCTTAAGCAGCCGCAGGCGTACCATTTGCTCGGGACGCCGCTCGCACCGAACGAAATTCTGGTGACGCACGGCGTCATGCCGCTCAGGGAATTTCTGGCGGCGGTGAAAAAGCGCGGGGTGACCGTGAGTGCCTATGTGGCAGCGCTGCTGATCTACATTATATATAAGGAACAGGGCCTGGCGTTCCGCGGCGAGAGGCGGCCCATTGTGATCAGCGTGCCGGTCGATCTGCGGGCCATGTTCCCCTCGAATACGCTCAGAAACTTCATCTCGCTGGCAAACGTGGGCGTGGAGATTAAAGGCGAGCCGCGTTTTGAGCAGATCCTTGAGGACATTTCCATGCAGCTCAAGACCGGCGTCAGCAATGAGAAAATGCGGGCCAACATCAACAAGAATGTCCGCTTTGAAGTAAATCCCTTTATCCGCGCCATTCCGCTGTTCATGAAAAACTTGATCA
>JAAUYQ010000078.1 GCA_014805015.1 Clostridia bacterium
ATGGCAACAGCGGCACTATGCATGCCTTGAGGAATCTCGGCCGCCATGAAACGATGCTGGCTTGACATTTCATCCCGGGAAGCAAAAATTGCTGTTTGCCCCCGGAACTTCACACCGTCAGCAAGGCAGCCACGTTCTCGTATGCTGCAATGGCAGTTCGCGTTTCCGGAGCATCGCAGCTGGACGGCATTGACAATACTGCACTACTTCCTGGCGGCTGAAAGCCTCGTGCACACTCACGCCCTCTGATCTGCGCACCGCAGCAGCAACAAAAAAGAGCATGGACGGCGGCACGAAGACATTCTCGTTTCGGTCCTATCCATGCTCCTGTCTGCAGGCAGTCGTCTGCCATCCATTTGATCAGCTGATCCACAGCCGGTTTCAGTTTTCAAATGCCGATGTCCGCTCAGGCCTCGGCCTGTCTGCTGGGTTGCTGCTCACTGTCTGGAGATCTGTAGACACGGCTGACAAAAGGGATTTCTTCCGTCCCTGCAGCTGCATTAAGACTGAGTGCCAGCGCAAAAAAGTATGCGGACAGCAGGCTCACAAAATCTATGCCGGGCTCAAGTCCAGTCTGCCCCATTTCGGCCTGGGCATACAGGAGCCGTACTGCTTTTTTTGCCTGAACCCGGAGGATATGCGCAATGCAGGCAGCCGCCGTCCCCGCCGGCAGGACAAAGCCCTGCGTCTCTGCCTGCACCTGCCGCAGCCTTGTAAGATGAAGCAGCTGCGAAATATCCTCGGTCGCCATCTGTTTGCCGCTTCTGGCAGTCGCATTCAGATGGTAGATCATCTCGCCGATCCACTGAAGTTCAGACCGCAGCTCCGGCATGTCTGCCGGCAGGAGACTGCGCAAGAGCCCAGTCTGACTGGCCATCTCGTCTGTGAGCAGCTCGAAGTCGCAGCGCCGGTCTGCAGCCGGCTCGCCAAGGAACGGATAGGCTTCATAAGGACTGCGGTACGGTTTCCGCTTTTCGGTCGCCTCGGCAGTTCGCGGTCTCCTGGTCATGCTGCTTCCTGCTCTTCAGAGACCGCTGCCGTGTTTATGATGTAGGAAATCTCCTTAAGCCCCTCCTGCAGTTCTGGTCCGGGAATGGTCACCAGGTCGGAATCAATTTCATACACATGGCCGCTTTTCACAGCGCTGAGATCCCGGTAGCCGGCTGTCTGCACAAAGTCCTCAATTGTGCCTGCACCGCTTCCGAGAATAATGCAGTCCGGATCGGCTACCGTCAGATCCTCCATCGGATATTCCAGCCAGGGGCTCGCTGTGCCCTGCGTTATGGGTGTGCCGCCGGCATGCTCCATCATGGCGTTGATGAAGCTGCCTTCCCCGCTTGTCCAGTTGCCGGCATCGCCGTAGCTCAGTACGTAGTAGCAGCTGACCGCTTCGGCCGGTGCATCCTTCTGGACAGCTTCCACTGCATCCTGCAGCTGACTTGCGAGCTCATCTGCGGCATCAGTGCGCTGCACAGCTTCGCCAATCATAGCAAAGCCTTCCGGCACCTGTTCCCAGGTGGTAGGTTCTGCAGCCAGTACTGGGATGCCGGCTGCGCGCAGCTGATCAATGGCATCCTGCTGAATAGAGTTGGCCGCAACAATGAGATCCGGCTCCAGCGATACAATTTTTTCTACATCCGGTCCCATGTAGTCTCCAACAACCTCCGTACCTGGAAGATACGGCTCCGAATAGGCATCGAGACCCACAATCTCCTCTTCCACGCCGAGTGCCAAGAGAATCTGAGTACCGGACGGCATCAGGGAGACAATTCGGTCTGCCGCCTCCACCGTAGACGTGTAACCAAGAAAATCTGTAATCTCAACGGGAAAAGATGGGGCTGACCCGGACTCAGAGGATGCAGCCGCTTCAGCTGAAGGTTCTTCGGATACTGCCGCCGCTGACTGCGTGCTTTCGGCAGAAGCTTCCGGGTCGGCAGAAACAGCAGTGGACTGATCGGCCGCTGAACAGGAGATGCAGGAGAAAAGAAGAAGGCAGGCCAGGGCGGCAAATAGAAAGATACGTAAGTGTTTCATCGGAAATCCTCCTTAACAAGGATTGCCGGAAAACAAAAAATTCTGCTCGCAGGCAGAATCCGTCACCAGTTTCCGGCATCAGTCATGACACGTGACGTTCTCCGCAAACTCTGCAGGCCGTCTTCTGGCTCAGGCATGTGGACTGGTCGCCTTCCCCGGAATTCCGAGTGGCCCAATGACCATCCGTTCAGCCCATACAGCGGCGGCACCGCGCAGGATTCTCACCTGCTTCCGATCCAGACGTGTCCGGATATACCCGCAAAGCTATTTGCGACCATTGTAGATATGCATACCGCGCTCTGTCAATCCAGCCGACTGCGTTCTACACCGCTTCATCCCACTGCGCACGTCAGCTGCGCGAAAAAAATGACCAGATCAATTGCTGATCCGGTCATCGCTCTCTGCCGCTGCCAGCGGCCGCCGTACCCCCTGGCGGGCACGAAAACACAACCATGTCAGATTTCCACGAGCTCGTAGCTGCGGCTTCCGAGGCCGATTTCTTCGGCATGCTCAAGTGTATGCACCCCGTTGCGGGATTCAATCCGCTCAACCACAGACTGACCGTCTTCGGCACTGTAGATAAGATCCACACAGGCCTGATCGAGTGCGACTGGATCAAGGGATGCCAGAATACCGATGTCATGCATATCGGGCTCGGCCGGCGATGCGTCGCAGTCGCAGTCCACAGAGAGACGGTTCATGACGTTGATGTATACGATGCGGTCGCCCTGGTAGTCCGCAACGCCTTTGGCGGCCTCTGCCATCGCTTCGAGGAAGGCATTCTGCTCCCCGCCCCAGGCGTTTGTTGTGCTCGTGCCGCCTGAGTGAATCAGGGCTTTGCCGTCTGCCGAGGCGAGCCCGATCGACATGTTCTTGATCGCACCACCGTAGCCGGCCATAGAGTGGCCTTTGAAGTGAGACAGAATGATGTAGCTGTCGAAATCATCAAAGGCCGCGCCGACCATGTCTTCTGTCAGCCGGCTGCCGCCGCTCACGGGAATCGACATAGATCCGTCGGCGTCCTGGATGACGACGGGCGCAATCTGCGTGAATCCGTGCTCTTCGGCGAGTCGCAGATGATCTTCGGTCTTGGAACGGTTGCCGCCATAAGCTGTGTTGCATTCGACGATTGTACCACCCACAGACTGGACCAGATTGCCGATCAGCGCCGGCCGCAGATAATTCGTACTCTCCGATTCGCCGGTCGAAACCTTTACCGCCACGGAACCGGTCGATGTCCATTCGGCCGCATTGTAGACAGCCATCAGTCCCTCGGGCGAGATGTCTGGCGTGAAATACACAACAGGCTCGTCTGTGGCACTGTCCGGTGCGGCCGGATCAGTGTCATCAGACGCAGATTGCGTCGCTGCAGGCGCAGGTTCTGCGCTCTGCGATTCTTCCGGCATCGCTGTTGCGGTCGGTTCTCTGGAAGTTACTGCCGGGTCCGACGGCTGCATCGCCGCCTCAGGAATCGCCGTGCAGGCGCTCAGAAACGCAGAAAGCACCAGCAGCGCTGCAATGCACTTGGCTGTTCGTCTCAAATCTCTCTCCTTTCAGAAAACGGCGCACTTGTGCTCCGCTTACTCTTGCGTTCGTGGAAGGGACCGCGGCTTATCCAGGCTGCCGCAGCCGTCTTGATCTGTATGTGTGGAGGCGACACGTCAAGCAGTGCGAGACGTTTTCTGCTGCTTCTAATGCGGAAATCTTGCCCGTCCGGGCCGCAAAATAGATCAGAAAGTGCTGTCTTCCGACTGCTGTGTCTGGTGCGCCAAGATGGTCGCCCAACTTACCAGGAAGCGCAACACTTATGACTATGATACCCTGTCGTTTCTTTCTCAACAAATCGAAGCAGTGTCTGCCGCAGATCAGGAAATTCGCCGACTGTCCATTCTGACGCACCGTCATTTCCGGATTGACACAGTGTCAGAATGTTGCTACATTGATGTCTGAAGATCTTTTCAATTCGCTGGCGCAGGATGTGGACCGGCTTTCTGGCTTCTGCGCCCGTCAGCACAGTACTGACAGAAAGGAACCAGATGGAATTCGATAGAGTCGTGGACCAGACGCACGCTGTGCGTGCTTTCTCTCACAAACAGGTACCCGATGAGACCCTTTGCGCAATCGTCGAGGAAGCGGTGAATGCGCCGACCTGGATGAACGCACAGGAGAGGAAGATCTACATCGCCACCGGCGACAAGGCGGCTGCTATCCGCAAGGAGTACGCAGAGCTCGGTGCTGCCAACACGCCAGACCGCGGGGCCTACAAGATGGGTCATCACAGCGACTGGTCTGAGGCTGCCCAGCAGAACATGGCCCACTTCCAGGATGTCGCGGCCAGGACTGTCGGGGATGACGGCAGCCTGCTTGGCCGAGCGGAAAACGAACTGTTTGATGCTCCGGCATTTGCCCTGCTCGCGCTGCCGCCCAAGCCGGCGCCGTGGGGCATTCTGGATCTTGGCGCCCTGGAGGAGGCAATCGTTCTCTGCGCTGCCAACAAAGGCGTCTCCTCGATCGTGGCTTACGCGTTCATTAAATATCCAGATGTGCTCAGAAAGTATCTGCCGATTCCGGAAGATCAGGAAGTCGTGATCGGTATCGGCCTTGGCTATCCGGATCCGGATTCACCGCTCAATAAGATTCACGCCGGCCGCGTGCCGCTCGACGACGTGCTGACGATCAACTGAGCTCAGGCCGAATCGGACGACGGCCGACCTTTGTGGTAGACTGTAGCAATAAGTCACGTCAGCCGAAGTGAGAGCGCTTCGGTCCCTGGTCCGATGTGCATTTCCATGGCGCGCCCACCGTTGGCGCCGCCAGTTAGATTTCGGAGGAAACAGAATATGCCAGATTTGCAGCAGCCGGGAACCGGTGGAGATCACTATGTCCCTTGGGAAGAACGTCAGGGCGAAGAGTCCGTCGTCTATTTCACGTCAGACCTCTCGCCGCAGGGCCTGAAGAAGATTACGGAACGCGTGTCTGACGTCCTCACCGGCAAGACGGCCGTCAAGCTGCACACCGGGGAACCGCACGGACCCAACATCATTCCGCCAGCCTGGGTCAAGTACCTGCTCGAAGGACAGGAGCCGGCACATCACATTGTCGAGACCAACACGCTGTATCATGGGGACCGCTACACAACGGCAGAGCATCTGCAGACGCTCGAGATTAACGGCTGGACGTTCTGGCCGGTAGACATCATGGACTCGGAAGCCACAACCAATCTGCCGGTAACCGGCGGCAAGTGGTTCACCGAAATGAACGTCGGCAAGAACATGCTCGATTATGAGTCAATGCTGGTGCTGACGCACTTCAAAGGGCACATGATGGGCGGTTTCGGCGGTTCCAACAAAAACATCGGCATCGGCTGCGCCAGCGGCCACATCGGCAAACGCTGGATCCACAGTGCCGAAGGCAATGATAATCTGTGGCTCTACAACGGCGAGATGCTGATGGAGCGTATCACGGAATCTACGAAGGCCACGATAGACTTCTTCAAGGATCACATCTGCTACGTCAACGTCATGCGGAATATGTCGGTTTCCTGCGACTGTGAAGGTATCGAAGCACAGCCGGTGGTGACGCCGAATGTCGGTATCCTCGCTTCGCTCGACATCCTGGCCGTCGACCAGGCTTGCGTTGACATCGTCTACGCGATGAAGCCGGAGGAGAATCACGACCTTGTGGAGCGCATTGAGTCGCGTCATGGACTGCGGCAGCTCTCTTACATGAAGGAGATGGGTATGGGCAACGATCTCTACAAGCTGATCGATATCGATAATGGCGACCGGGAGATCAAGCCTGCGGACTGCGTTAAGAACCTGATTCCGTTTGATCAGGACAATCGCTGAAGAAGATAGGGGCTTTCAGAGTAATCGGCACAGGGCAGATGTCCGGGTTTTTCCGGACATCTGTTTTGCTGTCTGCGGCGGGTATGCTGGAAAGGTTTTTTCTATGAGAATGCGGAAGTTGGGCAGTCATGACATCATGGTCAGCGAGCTTGGACTTGGCTGCGAAGGCCTGACTAAAGGAGACGAGGAGGCGGAGCGCCTGCTGAAGGCCGCCCTCGAGGGTGGAATCAATTTCCTGGACATGTACAGTCCGGAACCGGCACTGCGGCGGATGGTGGGACGTGTCATGGCGGAAATGCCGCAGCACCTGGTCGTGCAGGCGCATCTTTGCTCGGTCTGGCAGGACGGACAGTACAAGCGGACCCGCAACCTGGCCCAGGTGGAGAAGAGTTTCGATGAACTGCTTGAGGCGCTCGGTACAGAGACGGTCGATATCGGTATGGTTCACTACGTGGACAGCTTAAAGGACTGGCAGGAAATTGAAAACGGTCCACTATTTGACTACGTGAAGGGCCTGAAGGAAAACGGCACCATCCGCCTTGTCGGCCTCTCAAGCCACAATCCGCAGGCTGCGATGGCAGCCATTGAAAGCGGCCTTATTGACGTGCTGATGTTCTCGGTCAATCCCTGCTACGATCTGCAGCCGCCGGATGAAGACGTCGAGCAGCTGTGGGCGGCAGACAAATACAAGGACACGCTGATCAACATGAACCCAGAGCGGGAGGCTCTGTATCTGGAGTGCCAGCGTCGCGGTATTGCGATCACGGTCATGAAAGCCTTTGGCGGCGGCGATTTGCTGAGCGCCGAGCACTCGCCGGCCGGCGTGGCGCTGAGTGAAGACGCCTGCCTGCAGTACGCCCTGACGCGTCCGGCTGTCGCGTCCGTCATGGCCGGCATCCGGACGATGGACGAGCTTCACAATCTGCTGGCCTTTGAAGAGGCCGATCCGGCCCAGGTGGACTACGCAGCAGAACTCGCAGCATTTCCAAAGATCCGCTGGGAAGGTCACTGCATGTACTGCGGCCACTGCGCTCCCTGTCCGGAGAAGATTGACATTGCCTATGTGGAGAAGCTCTACAACCTGGCGGACGGTCCGGACGGCGTGCCGGAGACAGTACGCGAGCACTATGCGGCGCTTGACGCAAAGGCATCCGACTGCATCGAATGTGGTGCCTGCGAGACGCGATGCCCCTTTGAAGTGCACATCCGCGAGGACATGAAAGGAGCGAGCGAGCTGTTCGGTTCCTGATAGGGATCGGGCAAAAAAGATAGCCAGTCCGGCAGCAGAGACCGGCTGACTCCTTTTCTATGCAAGAGATGCGCGGCTCAGGCCGCGAGGAGCCTCTACTCCGTACTGCACCGGTGTTAGCGGCCAATGCAGACAGAGCGCTCATGCCAGGCAAGCGTGCGAAGGTGCCGCTGATTTGCAGCGGTCAAGAACCCACGACTAAAGTCGCGGACTTGAAAAAGCCCGTACTTGACTAGCCTCAGTCAGCCGGTACGTGAGTGGTCACGGCAAGCTGGCTACGTTATCCGAGAAATAGGTACCTTTGGATCTACAGCCGAGTCCGAAGCGCTACGGCATATGGCTAAACAGTCCTGATAGGTAGGGGACAGTGCTGTATGCATTAGACCCCGGAATAACATTGGCAACGGCTGCACTGCTCCGCGGGAGACTTACTTTCCACGAGGAGATTTACCGCAGCAGATTTGGATGACGAGTGCTGTGAAGTATTCAATCGAATCGCCACGCACCCCAATCAGCTGTTGATCTTCCCCTGCAGATTCGAACGGTCCCCCGTATCGGCGGCCTGGACGATTCTCAGCCGCTGAAGTGAGCTTCCATCCCCCTTTCATCGGATTCAGTTCCGCCAAGGACAGACGCCTGCATTCTTTTCTTGCTGGGATCCAACAGAGCTCATACCGCCCTTGCAGGCAAGGCAGCATGAGCTCTTTGATTTCCTGTAAGACCCGCCGGAACGCGGCTAGACATGGGTTATGCAGGCTTTTGGACTGCACTGCTCCATCTGATTCACCGCAAAAGAGATCGGTATGTCAGGACGTCAGGCAACAGATCTGCCGCACATCCATCATGAAATGCTCCCGCGTGCTTTCCAGACCCGGCAGCGTTCGTCGCTTACAGTGCTTTCGGCGGCGCCTCGAGGATAGTGCGGCGCACTTTGCCGTCCAGGATATCCTCGAGTCTGTTTTTGGCATTCGCGATGATGACGGTCGTGCCGCGCCGGACGGCTTCTTTGGCAAAGCGCAGCTTGGCCGCAGCGCCGTTGGCGCCGATGCGCGAGCTTCCGACGCAGTAACCAATCATCTCATCGACCTTCTGATCGATCTCCTCCATGCTGCTGCCGCGCACCTCCTCAATGAGGGTGCCGGGATCCTCATACTCCAGATATATTCCGTCGATCGTCGAGAGGATCACGAGCGTACGGGCATTGACAAGGCGGGCAATCACTTCAGCGGTCTCATCGTTGTCGATGCATTCCACGACCTGCTCCTGGCGCTGTTTGAGATCACGGATCTCCCACTTGCGGTTTTCGGCGTCTGAGACAGCATCGTTATAGTTAATGATGGGAATGGCGTTCTGGTTGGCGGCATCAAACAGGAGCTGCCGCATATGATCTGCCTTCTGTGGATCATTGAAGTGGCTGTGCTCAATCAGAATCTGCCGCACGGAATACTCGGGCTGGACGAAGCGCCGGTACATCTCCATCAGGATGGGCTGACCCTGGGCCGCGTATGAGGCCATGATCTCCGCTTTGCTTCCCTTGAGCTCGCGTCCGCCGTTGCGCTGCATATAGTCGACGCGGCCGATCTCGGTAGCTCCGGAGGAAACCAGGATCATACCCGGCCGCAGCGAGGACGCCAGGCGTGAGAAGATATTGTAGTCGATTGCATTGTCTTCGGCGCGGATCAGGGCCATCGAGCCAATTTTCACAACCAGCTCAAAGTCATAGTTTGCGATTGGTATCTCCCCCGTTCAACAGGCGCGGAAAAGGCCGCCGAAGCGGCCCTTCCGGTGGTGTGCTTTTCTGTCAGTTATTTGCCGGCGAGGAACAGTGCGGTATTTACGACGTTCTCTTTGGTGAAGCCGAACTTTTCAAAGAGCACCTTGGCCGGCGCAGAGGCGCCGAAGCGATCGATGGTGATGTAGGCACCGTCAAGGCCGACGTAGCGGCCCCAGCCGAAACTCGAGGCGGCTTCCACGACGAGGCGCTTACGCACATTGTCCGGCAGAACCATGGACTTGTAGGCATCGTCCTGCTCCTCGAAAAGCTCCATGCACGGCATGGAGACAACGCGCACCTTGACACCCTTGGCCTCAATATCCTTCACCGAGTCCATGACGAGGGACACCTCCGAACCGGTCGCGATAATGATCACGTCCGGCTGGTCCTCACTGGTATCGTGCAGAATGTAGGCACCGCGGAATGAAGGTTCGCCTGTCGATTTCTGCTGCGGCAGCGGCTGCCGGGAAAGAGCAATAGCGGTCGGCTTGCCGCATGTCATGGCCGAGGCATAGGCCGCTGCCGTTTCCTTGTAATCAGCCGGACGCCAGGTGTGCAGGTTCGGAATGGCCCGCAGCATTGCCAGCTGCCCGATCGGCTCATGCGTCGGACCGTCTTCGCCGACTCCGATGGAGTCATGCGTCAGGACGTACGTGACCGGCAGATGCATCAGCGCGCTCATGCGCATCGCGCCCTTCATGTAGTCGCTGAAGACCAGGAAGGTGGCGCAGTACGGGACGAGGCCGCCGTGCAGCGCGATGCCGTTTGAAATGGCTGCCATGGCAAATTCACGGATGCCGTAATGGATATTGGTGCCGGTACGGTCCTCCGGACTGAAGTACTGCCGGCTCTTCATGTCCGAATTATTGGCCGGCGCCAGGTCGGCTGAGCCGCCGATCAGATTCGGGATGTTGGCCGCGAGTTTCTGGATGACCTGTCCGGAGCTTACGCGGGTCGCGACCGGTTCATCCTCGCACATCCAGTAGCCGGTTTCGTCAAAGAGAACCTTGTTGACCGGCTTGAAATACTCCTCGTATTTACGGGCCAGGTCCGGATACTTCTCTTTGTAGTCATCCAGCAGCTGCTTCCAGGCGTTTTCCTCAGTCGTGAAGACGTCCTGCAGTTCCCTGATATGCTCCTTTACCTCTTTAGGCACGGTGAAAGGCGTCGTCTCGGTCCAGCCGAGCGCCTTCTTCATCCCATCGATATTGTCGGCGCCGAGCGGAGCGCCATGACTCGAAGCACTGCCCTGCTTGTTCGGAACGCTGTAGGCAATGGTCGTCTTGACAATGATCAGGCTCGGTCGCTCGGTCTCTGCCTTGGCTGCCTTGATGGCCTTGTCAATGCTGTCGAGGTCTGTGTTGCCCTCCTCCACCTCAAGAACCTGCCAGCCGTACGCCTTGTAGCGCTCGCCGACATTTTCGGTAAAGGCCGCGTCGATACTGCCTTCAATCGTGATGTCGTTCTTGTCGTAGAGAACGATCAGCTTGCCGAGCTTCTGGGTGCCGGCAAAGGACGATGCTTCGCCGGAAACGCCTTCTTCGAGGCAGCCTTCGCCGGTCAGCACGTAGGTATAGTGATCAACAATCGGGAAGCCTTCACGGTTGAATTCCGCTGCCAGGTGCGACTCAGCAAGCGCCATGCCGACAGCCATCGCCAGGCCCTGGCCAAGCGGGCCGCTGGTGGCCTCTACACCGTCTGTCTGACCATACTCCGGATGGCCGGGCGTCACCGATCCCCACTGCCGGAAATTCTGCAGGTCGTCCGCCGTCACTTTGTAGCCGAAGATATGCAGAAGCGAGTACAGCAGCATCGAACCGTGGCCGGCACTGAGGATGAACCTGTCCCGGTTTGGCCAGGACGGATCCTGCGGATTGTGGCGCATGTTCTCTGCCCACAGCATGTACGCCATCGGAGCCGAGCCGATCGGCAGTCCCGGATGTCCGCTGTTGGCTTTCTGAATGGCCTCCGCAGCCAGAACCCGGATAGTGTTGATGGCAAGGTTGTCAACTTTGCTCATGAAGAATTCCAGACCTCCTTGTTGATGGTTTCCCCTGCACAGCTGCGTGCCGTCCGCCGGCAGACAGTTGTTGGGATATATTATAGCTTATGTCTGCAGGCAGGGACAATGCGCGTTCTTCAGACGTCCATGCCGGATTCGCTGAGAATCCGGCGCACCAGAGTCCCGACGCTGAGAGAGGGATTCTTCGTGTAATAGCTGTAGCCGCAGTAGCGGAGCGGCGGTCCTTCCAGGCGCCGCAGGTGCATGATGGCTCCGGCGCGCCGCACAGCAGCAGCGACGTCCTCCAGGCTTATCTGCCGGAGCAGGCGAGCGAAGTTCCGCGCCCGTTTGTAGTGCGCCAGTGAGCGGACATCACCGAAAGTATCTCGCAGCGGCCGCAGGTACTGCTCCTTGTGTGATACCGTCCGGTAGAAATCCATTTTGTGCAAAATCATCCACAGCTCAAAGTCACAGTTTGTGTAGGCCAGCTCAAAGCGAATGCCCGGACAGATGCTGCCTGCTGACCGCAGTGCGGCAAGGCGCTTCTCGAAAAGACGTATCTGATGCGGATGATCTCCCTCTACGTCGGCTACACAGTAGATGGTTTCGTCCGGCAGTCTCTCAGGGTCAAGGGTGCGCACCATGTTTCGCACGTAACCTGCGGGTGCCGTGGAAATGACAGACTGAATGTCCACCGGGTGCAGATCCGGCTGAGCGCAGATCAGGGCAGACAGATAATCGAAATACCGTTTTTCGGTTTCGCCGTCCACCATCAGACGCCAGAGGCGCGGCGTCACTTCTCCTGGAGGCATCACGTGCCCGGTCCGCGCGGGACAGGGGACGCCGCGGCGGGACGCGGCACGATGGGCATTCCTTTTGTGCTCTTCATTTTCGCTTTTCCCTTCAGGCAACGCAGATATGACAAAGGACGGCGCCCCTTTGCGGCTTGCCGTCCTTGCGTTTTCTTTTTTCGTCGCCGCTCCGCTCAGAACTTGTTGCGGTCGCCGTAGCGCGGCTGCGGTGGGGTTTTCTTGCTGAGTGCCGGCTTCTTGGAGACCGGAGCTGTCTTGCCGGTGCGGGACTCCTTGGCATCTGCGGCAGCCGGCTTCTGTTTGGCTTTCTCCGCCTCGCGGTACTTCTGGCTGGCTGCTGCCGAGCCGGTCGCAGTCATCGTACTGCTCGGGCGCGGCGGCTTCTGGCTGCTGGCACGCTTGGCTGGTGCCTTGCGCGTCGTGGTGGCCGGTTTGCGCTTCGAACGCACAATGAGAATCACGGCGAGAATGACAGCCAGGGCCACCGCGGCGATAACGATCCACTGCCACATCTCCAGACCGCCGGCTTCCCGCAGCTCAATGGTGGCTGAGCCCGTCTCGGACGTGACCAGTGTGCCGTCCGGCATCTCGGCCGAAACGCGGAACACGTAGTTGGCTGTCTGCTGAATCTCCAGCGTACCTTCAATGACCTGGTTGGTCCCTGCTGCCAGGCTCGGCAGCGTACCGATGGTGACCTGCTCAAGACCAGCCGCCGCGGCCGTGGTCTCAAGCGCCGGCACCGACTGGGCGGCTGCCGCGCCGCCGGCCGTGCTCACTTCAGCCGACACCACAATGTTCGTAAGCTCCTCGGCAGAAAGGTTCTTGACCGTGACTTCCACCGGAACCACGCCGGCGCGCTGGACCTGGGTGACAACGCTGACATCAATCTGAACAATGCTGGCCGCATCAAGATCCTGTGCAGGCGCTGGGGTGCCGAGCGCACTGTCCGCTGTGATATCGATCGGCGTGGATTCTGCCGTCACGGCTTCGCCCTGGGCCGCGCCCGAGACAAAGAACACGTAGCTAGTCGTCTCATCCACCGTGACTGTCTCTGTGCCGCTGGCGCTCGCACCCGGCGTCAGGCTGGTCTGCGAAAGACTGACGGTGCCGCCCTGCGAGTCGCGTACCGAAATGTCGTCAATATCGATGGTTCCCGTGTTTTCAATGGCAACCTCAAATTCGACCTCACCGCCCGGAGCCACACGGTTGACGTTCGACTGGATGCTGATCTGCAGTTCCGGTCCGCCCTCTCCGATCCGCACGGTCAGCGGGTCGCAGGCAAGAGTGCGCTGCTCACCGTCCACCGTGTAGGTGTAGACCGGCCGCACAGTGATTTCCTGATTGATCGTAGGCGACCAGGTTTTTGTGTTGGTGTCACCCGGCGAGACGGAAAAGTTGTCTCCGAGCGGCTCCCCGTTGTTAAGCGGCGGTGCCTCGAGATAGGCATCTGTCACCTCGACATTGCCCTGGTTTTCAAACGTGAACGTGAACTGGACCTTCTCGCCCTCGTCCACGTGCACCTTGTCAACTTTTGCTTCCGCCTTGACATTGAGATCGGCGTCCGCACGGCCGATCGTGATCGGATCGAAGGGCTTGGTGTGCTCGGATCCGTTCTGACTTTCCCAGGAGAGTTCAAAGGTGAGCGGTTCGCCGAGCATGGCCTCCGTGATTTCCCAGCGCTTGTTTTCGTGGGTGATCGTCTCGCCGCTCGGAATGTCCCCGAGCTCAGCAGTCCGGGTGGAATCCGGATAATGCAGGACAACGTTCCGCACCGGGTCACCGTTGTTCGTGAGAGTCAGCTCCAGCTCGACCGTGCCCGGCCCGGTCAGCGACTGCGGCGTGATGACAACGGACCAGGACATTCTGTCCCGCGGCTGCGAAGCAGCAAACGCCGTGCTCTGGGCTCCGGCCGCTGCCAGTATCAGGACCAAAAGGAGTGCCAGGACCTTCTTCATGCTTTTTCTCCCCGCGCCTTCAGCTGATCTTCTCGGTCCAGCCGAACGGATCGTCCTGACGCCCGTACTGGATGCCGGTCAGTGTCTCATAGAAATCGAGTGCCAGTCCGTCGCCGCTGCTGATCGGGATGATCTCATCCTTGTAGCTGAATTCCCCGATCGGACTGACCACAGCGGCCGTACCTGTGCCGAACGCCTCTGTCAGGGCACCGGACCTGGCCCCATCGATCACTTCGTCCACGGTGATGTAGCGCTCCTCCACCGGGATGCCCTTGGAACGGGCGATCTGCAGGACACTGTCCCGGGTGATCCCGGCCAGGATCGTGCCGTCGAGCGGCGGCGTGACAACCTTGCCGTCGATCACGAACATGATGTTCATTGAGCCCACTTCCTGGATGTATTTGCGTTCCGCAGCATCAAGCCACAGAACCTGGTCGCAGCCCTTTTCATGGGCCTCCACGCCCGCGATCAGACTGGCTGCATAGTTGCCGCCGGTTTTGGCAAAACCAGTGCCGCCCTTGGCTGCCCGGGCATAGTCTGTTTCAATCAGGATCCGGACCGGCGCCAGACCGTGGGCATAGTAGGCTCCGGAGGGTGAGCAGATAATGTAGAAGATGTACTCCTCGGCAGCGGATACGCCGAGGTAATCGCCGATGCCGATATAGTTCGGCCGGATGTACAGGGACGTACCGTCCGAATGCGGCACCCAGTCGCGCTCGGTGCGCACAAGCTGCCGCAGTGCCTCATGCACAAACTCCTCATCGATCGGCGGCATCGCCATGCGGTGGGCAGAGCGGTTCATCCGTGCGAAATTGTCCGGTGCCCGGAACAGGCTGATACCGCCGTCCGGCGTCCGGTACGCCTTGAGACCCTCAAACACTTCCTGGCTGTAGTGCAGCACATTGGAAGCCGGCGACATCTCAAACTCTTCGAAGGCACAGATGCGCGGATCGTGCCATCCCTGGCCCTCCGTGTAGCGCATCTCAAACATATAGTCTGTAAAGATTTGTCCGAAGCCGAGCTTGGACTCATCCTGCGGCTTTTCCTTGAGGGAAGCCGCCTTGTCGAATTGTATTTCCATATGCAACACCAATCTCTCTGCCGCGCCTTTCCGCAGGGACGCGGCGCGGGTCAAATCATCCGACGGGCTCTTCCAGCAGACAGGTTCCCTTCTGCTCGGCATGAAGAGCGCCGAGCAGGGCCTCCTGCATCCGGGCCAGAAAAGCCGCCGACCTTTCTTCCCGTATTGTCACTTCGGCCGTCACATCCGCTCCGAAGTCCGCTTCCAGGGATGCATCAAACGTCCTGGCGATGTTCTGCAGCTTGCCGTAATCTGCGTACGGCAGCCGCACCTCAAGCTTCACTGCCGGCACATTGCGCACCAGTTTCGCTTCGCGCAGAGCCTCTGCCACACTGCCCGAGTAGGCCCGCACCAGGCCGCCGGCCCCGAGCAGGGTACCGCCGAAATAGCGGGTGACCACAGCCAGTATATTGGTGACGCCGCTGCGGCGCAGCACTTCAAGCATGGGGACGCCGGCTGTGCCCTGCGGCTCGCCGTCATCCGACGCTTTTTCGTATTCGCCCCTCTCACCGATGATCATGGCCGGGCAGTTGTGGCGGGCATCGTAGTGCTCGCGGCGGATGGCGGCAATCGCCTCCTCCGCCTCCTCCGGGCTTCTGACGGGGATCAGATGGCAGATAAACCTCGAGCGCTTGATTACGATCTCATGCTCGGCCGGCTCTGCCAGGCTGACAAAACTGTCTGCCAACTCAGGAGCCCAGAACAAGCCGGTGAAAGACCTTCTTGCCTTTCTTCAGCATCACGCCCTCGCGCAGCGCTTCCGGACTCAGGGCGGCAAACTCGTCTGTCACCCTCTCGCCGTCGGCAGAAATGCCGCCGCCCTTGATGAGGCGCCGGCCTTCGCCGCGGGATTTCGTAAGGCCGGCGATAACCATGAGGTCGATAATCTGGCTTCCCTCAGCGAGCTGCGCCTGCGTGATCACCGTTTCCGGAATGCTTCCCGCCTCCGGACCGGCGCCGAAGAGAGCTTCTGCGGCATCCCTCGCCTGGTCCGCGGCCTCGCGGCCGTGCACCCGCGCTGTCACATCGTAGGCAAGGACCTTCTTGGCTTCGTTAATGCTGCTGCCTTCGAGGGCTCCGAGGCGCTCCACTTCCTCCATCGGCAGGAAGGTGAGCAGTGCGAGACAGTTGCGGACATCCGCATCATCCACATTGCGCCAGTACTGATAGAAATCGTACGGGGACGTTTTCTCCGGATCGAGCCAGACAGCGCCCGACTCTGTCTTGCCCATCTTCTTACCGTCACTTTTCAGAAGCAGCGTCACCGTGAGGCCGTAGGCTGCCTTCTGCTCCTTGCGGCGGATGAGGTCAGCACCGGCCAGTATGTTGGACCACTGGTCGTCGCCGCCCATCTGCAGCACGCAGCCATAATCCTGGTTGAGCATCAGAAAATCGTAGGCCTGCATGAGCATGTAGTTAAACTCGAGAAATGTCAGGCCTTTTTCCAGGCGGGCCTTGTAGGCCTCGGCACCAAGCATGCGGTTCACTGAGAAAAGCGCTCCGATCTCCCGCAGAAAATCCACATAATTGAGCTTCAGGAGCCAGTCCGCGTTATTGACCATCACGGCCTTGCCCTCGGAGAAATCCAGGAAACGGCTGATCTGTTCCCGGAAACGCTCCGCATTGGCCGCGATCTGTTCCTGGCTCATCATTTTGCGCATGTCCGTCTTGCCCGACGGATCTCCGACCATGGTCGTGCCGCCGCCAAGCAGCACGATCGGCAGATGCCCGGCCTGCTGCATGTGCGCCATGACCATCAGCTGCACAAAATGACCGACGTGCAGACTGTCTGCCGTCGGATCAAACCCGATGTAGAAAGGGATTTTTTCTTCCCCGAGCAGTTCCCGGAGCCCCTCGTGCGTCTGCTGTTTCAGATAACCGCGCTCTTCGAGAACATCATAGACGTTCGTTTCCATACCTGTCCTCCTGGTCACCTGCCGGCAAGCGCCGCTGCGATTACGCCGCACAGGCGCTCAATTCCCGTATCGATCTGCTTTTCGTCCGGCATGGAAAAATTCAGCCGCAGCGTATTTGTGTGTCCGCCATCAGCAAAGAATGAAGTCCCGGGCACAAAAGCCACTTTATTCTCCACACACTTTACAAAGAGTTCGCCGGCGTCCAGACTTTCCGGCAGCTCGACCCAGATAAACAGGCCGCCGTCCGGCCGCGTGTAAGTGCAGCCTGCCGGCATGTGCCTGTCAAGCGCAGACAGCATGCGGTCGCGGTGCGCCCTGTACAGGCCACAGATCTCATCAATATGCGGCTTGTAGAAGCCCCGTTCAATATATTCACAGACGATAGCCTGCGTCAGGTTCGCTGTGTGGACGTCCGCTCCCTGCTTGAGCAGGTTGAAGCACTGAATAATATCTTTGGGTGCCACGGCATATCCGACCCGCAGCCCGGGCGAAATCGTCTTCGAGAAGCTGGCAAGACGGCATACGATCCCTGCTTCATCCATACTTTTGAGACTGGGGATATGACTGCCCTCAAAGCGCAGCTGCCCGTACGGGTCGTCCTCAAGAATCAGTGTCTCGTACTTGAGGCACAGATCATAGACCGCGCGGCGCTTGTCTGCCGAGGCCGTGATGCCGGTCGGATTCTGGAAAGTCGGGATCGTATAGAAGAACTTGGGATGATGCTCTCTCAGCACGGCTTCCAATGCTCCGATATCCGGTCCGTCCTCTTCGAGCGGGACCCCGCGGATATCGGCGCGCGCAAAGCGCAGCGTCTGCAGCGCTCCGAGAAATGTCGGGGATTCGACCACCACCGGATCGCCTTCATTCAGCACGGTACGCGCAAAGAAGTCGATTCCCTGCGAAGAGCCCGTCAGAGTGATGACGCCGTCTCCGGGCCGCATGATGTCTGCATTCTCCCGGCTGAGCAGTTCCAGCAGGGACGAAATGCCAGGCGTAGCGCCGTACTGCAGAATCCGCTCCCCCCGCTCCCGCAGCACCTGCTCAGCAATTTCAGCAATCGCCGCGGACGGAAAGGTCTCGGGCGCCGGATTTCCGCCGGCCAGTGAAATAATCTCAGGATCTGCGAGCAGCGAGAAGATCTTGCGGATCTCGCTGCCGGTGATGCCTGCGAAACGGTCCGCAATTCTCTGCATCGGTCTCTCCTTCCTCAGACTGACAACTGTCCGAGGGACATTATACGGTTGCAGCTAGTCAAATACAACAAATGCCCGGCCGGCGCGCGTGCGCTTGCTGCCTCGATCCGGCCCTGGCGGACCGTGCGACCGCGTCAGCCGGCGCCCCCGTCCGCCTTGTCGGGACAGCTCTGCTCTGCGGGAAACAAAATCCCCCGACTGCTGAGCCGGAGGATTCTGCTGCTATATCCTTCCAGCCGCGTGACCGGAAAGGAGGGAAGACGTTGCGCACCACTGCAACTATACCTGCGGCCGGTCGTCTTGTCCAACAGGATCTTAAGGCGGCCAGTCACGCAAAAAGGCAAAAAAATACCATACGCCGAACTCTGAACTGTGAGCTGAAATGAGGAATTCAAAGTGAAAACTCAGAACAGGCAGACCTGCGGCACATCGAGTGTACCGCTTAGTGCTGCTTCCGTCAGGACCTGACACGGTTCACGGGTCTCAATTGCACAGGACCCATTCATCAACATTTTCAACTTTGCTCCATACCATTCATTCACGGCCCGCGGCACGGATGTCCGCCCCCCATAAAGCAGATTGAGGGTATAGGGAACTGCTGGCTCCCCGCGTTAGTATGGTAATCCTAGTCTAGCATCAAAGCGATTCGCTGTCAAATGGCCGCAGGGGACTCCGTGCACTTTCCAGCTGACAAAAAGAGACCCCGGCAGGCTTGGAGTCCAACGGGGCAGGGACTGGAAACCGCAGGCACTTCTGCCCAGCTTCCCGCAGCAGAACAGTCCTGATTACCTGATCATCCGGATGATCAGTTCTGTACTGCCCAAGCGGCAATCACTCTGGAAGAGGGCGCCTTCCCACTACCAGTTTAGGCGCGGTGCGCCATTTCAAAAAAGGAATTCAGGGGGCTCTGCAGGCAGCGAATGAAAAGGTTCACAACGACGCCTGTTATGACGGTTCCTTCCCGGGTTCCAACAATCTGCCAATCAAAGAAGATGAACGAGAGAATAACCGCCAATACTACGCAGCCAACATCAAACATGACCTTAATTCGGCCGAAGTTTCCGTGCACAACCTGACTGAGCGCGCTCACAAAGGCCTCGTCGGAGTTAAGCAGTACGTTCGCAATGACTGAGACAGCCACTCCTGGCCCGAGTACAACCACCCCACCAATAACCAGTGCCAGCCTCGCAGGGTACGCGTCGGCAGATATGCCGCTCAGCAGGTTCATACAGATGTCCGTGAACCATCCAAAGAGGAGAATGATACTGGGATCTGCAGCAGCTGAATCAACTGAAACCGCCTGCGGAGGAGGAGAATCTCTCCTGCAATCAGCACACAGTTCCAAAGAGTCACGCACGTTCCAAGCGACAAAGCAGTGTACCTGGCACTCACGACATTCGCGATGGAAGAAATCGGAGAAACGCCAAGCCCGCGCATTTTCGCCAACGCAATTCCGAGTGCGCTTAAGAAAAGTCCGGCAATAAACAGAGCATATCGTCCGCCGAGCTCTCTTTTATCCATCAGATCCGTCCTCCTTCATATTCACTGCAATCCGCTTAAGGAGGTCCGTCAGCTGTGCCTGTTCGCGTTCTGAGAAGCCACGCAGCGCGGTTCTCTCAATCTCTTCAAACGAATGCTGAACCTCATTTGCCATCGTCCGGCCGTATTCGGTAAGAAACACATACCAGCTCCGCCTGTCACCTGCTGCCTGGCGCCGTTCAACAAGGCCCGCTCGTTCCATGCCGAGAAGGAGCTTGGTGAGCGTCGCTGGCTCGACGCGGCACGCACTGGCGATTTTCCGCTGGCGAATGTCGTCCTGTTCCAGGAGAAGCTCGAGAATCTTGGGCTGACCTGGAACCGCAGCATAGAGGGCTTTCTGGACAGCAGCTTGTGCTGCCATGAGTTCAGTGTGCACGATCACCCTCCTAAAATATAAACATGCGTATTATTAGCTTGCTAATAATAATCTAGGACGATGTGCTTCGGACTTCCAACTCAAACTTCCCACACGAAATGTGCCTGGGAGCCCGCATAATTAACAGAAAAATCTGAATAAAAAAGAGACACAGGTCTCCAAGTGTGCTATAATAATAGCAGTCAATCAATAAAAGA
>JAAUYQ010000079.1 GCA_014805015.1 Clostridia bacterium
CGGCAAGAATACGGATCGTCTGACCCGTATTTTCTGCAAAGCTTCCCCGGTCCGATGCGGAATCCCCCTCCTCAAACGGAGATGTGATTTCACATCGACGTTAGGAGGGGGTTGTTCAACCAAGCAATTCCTGTCATATCAGGAGCGTGCTTCTGATCGTCGCACCCCAGTGCCGGCATCCAAAGTTCGCATCCCACTCGCGGCAGGCTCCATTAGTGGCCTGGAACGAGCGCAGCACGCACGTCAGGCGTTCTCTGCGCTCCCACCCCGCTCCGTCATACCAGGGCTCATCGTCTCATAATTTCTGTCCCCATGTTCATCTGATCTGGAGTCAGGCAAGCTCAGCCGTCTGGACTGCCAAACGGTCCTGACGCCGCCGGAGCACTGCGTAGTAGACAAAGCAGAGCGTGATCTGCACAACCGTGGCGATCGGGATCGCCAGCCCGATTCGGAACAGCGAAACGGGCTCTATCCGGCTGAACAGCCAGGAAAGCGGGAGTCTGAGTGCCAGAGCTCCGATAAGACCCTGGATCATGACAAACGTTGTGCTGCCGCAGCCGTTGAAATAGCCTATGTAGCAGAACAGGAAGCAGGTAAGCAGGCAGTCTATGGCGTAAGCCTTCAGGTAGTCTGCCCCGGCCAGCGCCACCTCATTGTCGCTCACGAAGATTCTAGTGAGCGCAATGCCGTCGAAGTATGCGAGGACAAACATGGCGATACCAACGACCACGGCTGTACCGACCCCGATAAAGAGGGCCTTGCGGGCCCGAACAAACTCGGCAGCACCAATATTCTGGGCTACAAAGGCTGACATGGACTGCATGTAGGCAGACGGCACCAGCATGAGGAAGCCGCACAGGCGCTCCGCAACCCCGACACCTGCCGAGGCAATCACCCCGAGGCCGTTGACAATGGCCAGGATGACCAGAAACGAAATGGATGCCAGCAGATCCTGCAGGGCGCAGGGCACGCCGAGACGGAAGATGGCCTTCACCCACCTGCTGTCCGGCCGTACATCCTTCTTTGTAAACTCAAAGGGCAGGGTGCGGCGGTGGATGATGAGCAGTGAAAGCAGACTGCTCACCGCCTGGGCCGCCACCGTAGCGATGGCGGCACCGACAGCACCAAGACCAAACACCGCAACCAGCAGCAGGTCGCCGGCGATATTGATGACGCAGGCGATGCCTACCGTTATGAGCGGCAGCTTCGCGTCCCCGATACCGCGGAAGATACTGCCGATCAGATTATAGGCCACAATGAAGACCGTTCCGGCCGAACAGATGGCGACATAGGAGACCGTCTGCTCAAGGGCCTCGGGCGGCGCGTGCATCACCACGGAGAGCGGTCTTGCCCCGAGCGTGGCCGTCACGGTCACAATCACCCCGATAACAAGGAAGAGCCAAATGCCCGCTCCCATGACCCGGCCGGCTTCCCGGGCGCTGCCCTGCCCAATTTTCTGGCCAAGCAGGATCGTCAGGCCCATCGCAAGTCCGGTAATCGTGACCGTAATGGTCTGCATAACCTGGCTGCCGGTCGAAACGGCCGAAGTATCGCCGGCAGCGGCAAACTGGCCAACTACCATCAGGTCGACGGCGCCATAGGCTGTCTGCAGCAGCAGGGCCAGCAGAACAGGCAGCGCAAAACGGAAAAGAGGGCCGGCAATGGCCCCTTTCGTAAAGTTTGTTCCCTCAGTCTGCATAAAGAAAAACCTCCCTGGCAGTGTTCCTCCCCTCTCTGTCGGGCACTCCAGGCTTATCTTTAGCGTATCATCACGCCGGCTCAACAAACTTGCGGCGCAGCTTTTCCATGTCTTCGTCCGTGATGCCGATGCTCCGCAGATAATCAAGCACACTGCCGTACTCGCTGCGCAGGTAGTCGCGCAGGTGCATCATAATATCCGGTGTCGACAGGTAAGCATCCTTGGGAATGTCGCCGCTGCCATCCTCAGCAAAGCCGTAGCCTTCCGCCAGATACTTACTTGTCGCTGCATAATCGGCAATAATCGTCTCTTCCGGCACCCCGGCTGTCTCCAGCAGAAACATGGAGATGATCCCGGTGCGGTCCTTGCCGGCGGTGCAGTGAAACAGGGCTGGCTCGTCCGTATCAATCAGCTTCCTGAGTACAGTGCGGATCTCTTCCTGCTCCGTCTGCGCCAGCATGACATAGATATCTGCAAGCGAATGTGGAATAGGCACGCGCGGACCGTCGTCCGGCTGCCCGGCCATGCGGCGCGCCATCTCGGACTGCACATGATCGAACATCGGTACATGCAGCCGCTCAAAGTGGCGGTCCAGGCGGTCCGGCCGGAAATGCTCCTCCGCCTGGCTACGCAGATCCACCACCAGTTTCACCGGGTACTGGCGCAGAAACCGTCTGTCCGCACCGGTAAGCATGTCGAGTCCGTCCGAGCGCAGAAAGACGTGTTCTTTCGTGCGGCCGCCGTCCTCGGTTCCGTAGCCGCCGAGCTCTCTCACATTTTTGGGTCCGTCGAGCGGCAGTGGTTTATTGACTTGAGTCTCCATGAGGCCGGCATCTCCTTCCTGCGGCTGCGTCTGCCGCTTTGGCCTCTGCAGGCGCAGAACGCCTGCGCCCCCCGGGAAAGGAACGCAGGCGTCCGTCCGCAGAATCTGCTTAAGCTCAGAAGTTTTCTTCCAGGACTTCAAAGAAGGCCTGCGGATGTCCGCAGGTGTCGCAGACTGCCGGTGCCTCAGCCGCAAAGATGATCCGGCCGCAGTTGCGGCATTCCCACTTCTTCTGCTCCGGCTTCTTGAAGACTTCGCCGTCCTTGAGGTTCTTGAGCAGTGCCTCATAGCGCTCGTCGTGGTGCTTCTCGATTTCGCCGACATTGCGGAACTTCGCTGCCAGTTCCGGGAAGCCTTCCTCTTCCGCCGTCTTGGCGAAATCGACGTACATGCTGGTCCACTCTTCGTGCTCACCGGCAGCTGCCGCAGCCAGGTTCTGTTCGGTATCGCCGAGCTCATTAAGTTCCTTGAACCAGATCTTGGCGTGAGCCATTTCGTTGTTGGCCGTCTTCTCGAACAGGGATGCAATCTGCTGGTAACCTTCATTTCTGGCTACACCGGCAAAGAACGTGTACTTATTGCGCGCCTGAGACTCGCCGGCAAATGCTGCCTGCAGGTTCTTCTCGGTCTGGGTGCCGGCATATTTGCTAGTCGCCGGACCGTCACCGATCTGCTCAAGCTTGTCGCCTGTGGAACCGCATACCGGGCACTTGGCCGTTGCTGCACTGTCTGCCGTAAACACTTCTCCGCACTGTTTGCACTTAAATTTCATTTTGCCTGTCTCCTTTGGCTCAGGGGCGGCAGCCGGTTTGTCCGCTGCCGCGTTGACTTTGTCCGCCTCACCAACGAACATGATTCCAGTATATTTGCGGATCTCGGGATCCGTGGTCACCAGGTCTGACAGACTGAGGTCTGCCAGAGACGGGTGACCGGATATGCGCAGGAAAGTGCGCAGTTCATCAAAAGATACATTGAGATAGTTCGCGACCCGCTGCGCCGCCTTATCGACGTCCATACGCGCGCGGAGTTCTCCGTCCTGTGTGGCCACGCCCATCGGGCAGTTGCCGGTGCCGCAGATCCGGTACTGCTGGCAGCCTGCCGCCATCAGGCCGGCAGTTGCAACCGCAATAGCTGTGGCGCCCATGGAAAGCGCCTTGATGAAGTCTGCCGAGACGCGCAGCCCGCCCGTGATCACGAGGTCCACGTCGCTGCCGCGGCTGTCGAGGAACCGGCGGGCCCGGCTCAAAGCGTAAAGTGTGGGGATCGTCGTTGCTTCCCTAAGAAGCATCGGACTTGACCCCGTCGCGCCGCCTCTGCCGTCAATCGTAATGAAGTCTGGCTCGGCAAACAGAATATAATCGAGGTCCGGTTCAATATGCTCAGCAGCAATCTTGACGCCGATCGGGCGTCCGCCGGAGCGTTCCCGGAGCTCGGAAACGAGTTTTTTGAGATCCTCGCGGGATCCGATCTCAGCAAAGCGGCTGGGACTCTGAATGTCCTCACCGACTTTTTTGCCGCGCAGCGCCGCAATTTCCTCTGTGACTTTGCTGCCCGGCAGATGACCGCCCATCCCCGGCTTGGTACCCTGTCCGATCTTGATCTCAATCGCATCAGCGCGTCTGAGATTTTCGTCGGTCACACTGTAATGATTAGGGACGTATTCGAATATATATTTGTAGGCAGCGTCCCGTTCCTGCGGCAGGATGCCGCCTTCGCCGCTGCATATGGCGGTCTTTGCCAGCGCACTGCCCCGGGCGAGTGCCGTCTTCACTTCGGCCGAAAGAGCGCCGAAAGACATGTGCGAAATATAGACCGGACCGTCGAGTACCAGCGGCTGTTTGGCTTTTTTGCCGATAATCGTCCGGATATTGACGGTGGCGTCCGCATCGAGCGGCGGCGGATCAAGCTGAGCGCCCAGGAAGAGTACCCGGTCCCAGTTCGGAATCGGCATCAGCGTGCCCATCGCCCCGTCAATCGTCTTGCCGGAGACGGCCATCTGATGAATCTCATCCATGTAGCGGGCGTCTGTGCCGCTGCGCACGTACTGCACATCATAGGCGAGATCGCCTTCGAACGCCGGTGCCGTCGCTACGCTTTCGCCGTCATCAATCAGCTCATAATTGGCCGACTGTTTGCAGACCGGGCATTTCTCCACCTGGTCTATCGGAACGCCGGTAGCCTCCTCATCATAGATCGCGCCGCAGATGCGGCATCTGTATACTGCCAATACTGTCTCTCCTCACCGGGGAAGGCTGTCGCGGAAAGCCTGCCTGGGCCTGTCCCAAACAAAGATGCTGCCGGTGCTTAACCCGCACCAGACCGTAATGCTTCCCCGCCCTGCGACTGGCTACGTTTCATCTATACCCCATACGCTGCCCTGCGAAACATCCGCGGCGCAACATAAGAAAGCGCCGCCCCTTTTTGCAGAGCAGCGCTTCTGTATGATTCCGTTCGAACGCTCCCTTATGGGTTGCAGTTCTTGCAGGGAACATAGCCCCCGGCAATGGCCTCGTCCCGGCTCGACATCGGAACCTTGTTGGATTCCTTCATTTTTTTCACTGAAGCACAGGAAGCCACGTGGAACTTCCCTGTATTTTTGTTGCCGATGTAGGCGGCCTGAGCCGGCGCGGGTTCCGGTACCTGGGTGATTGCCGGCTCCAGGTCTGGTGTCGACTGTTCTGCCGGCGGAACGGTCCCCGCCGGAACGGCCGGCGCTTCTGCATTGCTGGAGCCGTCTGCATAGTTGATCTCGACGCCGGGCTGCACATTGTAGGCGAAGACACAGAAGGTGATGCCGTCGCCCTCGTCCTCGACCGAGAGACCTTCGAGCAGCACACCGCGGCAGACAAGCTCGTCGCCGACGAATACCGGCGTGGCTCGGTACATGACGTGGCCGCCGGTTTCCTTGACGTAGTCTGCCACCATGTTTTCGAATGGCAGCATACCCTGTATATTGAGGTACCGGGTACCGGTGATGAGATTCTGCGGCCGGGCGTTTTCCCCGGTCAGCTGCCAGCCGATCAGGTGGCAGCGGTTATAGAGCCATTCGCCGTCCACCTGGGCCTGGTTCCAGCCCGATGGGATGACACTGGAGATGTCTTCGCGGTCATCCTGCGGCATGAGTTCCAGTCCCACGGAAGCCCAGGCCGGGCCGCAGCGGCCGAGACCATCGAAATTACTGTAGCGTTCGAAGGCACCACTCGTGATTTCCCTTGGGGTGAAGAACGGCACGTTGCTGTTGACCGCGACATAGGGCTGCCCGGAAAACGGCGGCACGTCCTCATAGCGGAAAGTCTGCGCGACGGCATCTGGCGCCTCCTCTGAAGGCGGGGGCGCCTGCGTTTCGTTCGGCACCGGGGTCTCCGGTGGTTCGGGATCTGGAACTGCTGCCGTGGGTACCGGGTCCTCGGGAGCAGCCGGCGTTTCCTCAGGCAGAGCCGATACGGCCTCGCCTGGCAGGGGCGCAAATGAAACGGACTCAAGGGCTGCCGAGAGGTCGGCCGCGTCCAGACTGCCGCAGCCACAGGCCGCGGTCATCAGCAAACATACTGCCGCGACAATCGCCAGCAGTTTTCGGATTCTCTGTTTTCGCATAGTTTCTCCTGTTAGTACGCGCAGACTACAGTCTTGCTTCTCTGGAAAGGCTGCGCACTATTCTCTGGATGGTCGGAATTTGGCTGGGTTTCCCCGCATACGGGCATTTTAGCAGTAACGAATATCGCTCGTCTATACAACTCTGTTTGGAACACAAGACAGGAAGCCTCTGTCTGAATCGCTGTATGGACTGCGAACATCAGACAGTCCTGTTCGTGTCCACTGGCACGTCACAAGGACATGGGCACACTAGAACACAAAGTTCGCTGCCGCCGGCTTTGTCTTTACCAATATAAGCCGAGAAGGCCTCCACCTCAGGCGCCGAAGGCGGCAGGTGGGGGATGAATCGGCCCAAAATGGACTACGAGACAGAAATTAGCTGACATCGGAGCCTACGGACC